>PMVV01000148.1 GCA_003166475.1 Bryobacterales bacterium
TCGATCCCCCCGTCGTCCACCAAATTCCCTCCCATGCATTCCGCTCCCGCCCTGGTCCTCTTCGATATCGACGGCACCCTCGTCCGCCGCGCCGGACCACACCACCGCCAGGCCCTCGTCGATGCCGTGCGCCGCGTCACCGGCCTCGACACCTCGACCGAGCACATCCCCGTCCACGGCATGCTCGATCCCGACATCCTCACCCGCATGCTGCGCGACGCCGGCGCGTCGCAGGCGGCCATTCGCCGCGCCATGCCCGAGATCGTGCGCCGCGCGCAACAGATCTACGTGCGCAGCGTCCCCAGCCTGCAACGCAAGACTTGCCCCGGCGTGCGCCATCTCCTGCGCCGGCTGCAACAACGTGGCGTGCTGCTCGGACTGGTGACCGGCAATCTCACGCGCATCGGATGGAAGAAACTCGAGCGCGCCGGCCTGAAGCCGTACTTCCGTTTCGGAGCGTTCGGCGAGATGGCCAAGGACCGCGCCGGACTGGCCCGCCTCGCCACCCGCCACGCGCGCGCGCAGAGCTGGATCGCGAAGGGCACCCCTATCGCGCTGGTGGGTGACGCGCCCAGCGATATCATCGCCGCCCAACGGAACGGCATCCGCTCCATCGCCGTGCACACCGGAATCTCCTCGCGCGACGACCTGCTGGCCTACGCGCCAGATCTGCTTTTGGAAGACCTACGCGGCCTGACGTTGGAGAAAATCGTTTGCCCTTAGTGGGGCAGGCCCCCCGGGGGTGCCCTCTGGGCCCGGCGGCCTCTCAGGCCGCCTCTTTTGGTCCCGGGTATGTGTTCTCTGCGGCGCGGGTCCCCAGAACCCGCCCTTCACCGCCCCGCTGGAGACAACAGAGCCAAAGGTTCGCGCGTCACTTTCCGGATAACTTCGAACAGCGTCGCCGGATTGATGGGCTTCGAGACGTATGCGTCCATGCCGGCAGCCAGGCATTTTTCCTCGTCGCCTTTCATCGCATGCGCGGTCATGGCGACGATGGGAATGTGCGCGCAGGAGACGGATTCGCGTTTTCGAATCAGCCTGGTCGTCTCGAACCCATCCATCTCCGGCATCTCGACGTCCATCAGGATGAGATCGAAGGCCTCCTCGTCGAACGCGGCCAGCGCCTCGCGCCCGTTGACGGCGACCCTGACGGAATGGCCGCGCTTGTCCAGCAGACGGCGGGCCACGGTCCGGTTTACGGGGTTGTCCTCGGCCACCAGCACCCGCAAAGGCGACGCCTGCATGGGGATGTCCGGTTCCCTGGGTTCAGACGGCGGCGCCTGTGGCGCCGGCGCATCGATTACGGCGCGAATGCGATCCAGCAGTTCCGCCGCCTGAACCGGCTTGACCAGCCAGGCCGCGATACCCGCATCCCGGCAATGGAATGCATCGTCCCCGTTGCCGATGGAACGCAGCATGATGATCGGCGGGGCGGCCTTGGGAAGCTTCCGCATCTGCCGGGCCGCTTCGAAGCCGTCCATGCCGGGCATCAGCCCATCCAGAAGCACCAGCCGAATCGGTTCGGCGTCGGCATTGCCGTCCGCCAGCAGGCGAAGCGCCTCCGCGCCACCCTCGACGGCAACCGGCCGCATCCCCCAGCGGGTCACCATCTTCACCAGCACATGGCGGTTGGTCGGGTTGTCGTCCACGATCAGGACCGGCAAGCCCCGCAGCCCGTCGACTGGCGTGAGAACCGGCTTGGCAACCGCACCGTCCTGAAAACCGGCGCGCGCCGTAAAGTGGAAGATGCTCCCGCGGCCGCCCGCGCCGGTTTCCACCCAGATGCGTCCCCCCATCAGGGCCACCAGCCGCGAGGAGATCCCCAGCCCCAGCCCGGTGCCGCCGAACCTGCGCGTGGTGGAACTATCGGCCTGCGTAAACGGCTCAAAAATGGCCTGCCGGTTCTGTTCGGCGATGCCAATGCCCGTGTCGCGAATCGTGCCATGCAGGAGCTTATCGCCGGAGCCGTCGGAGTCGATGCTCATGCCCACAGCCACTTCGCCGCTATCGGTAAACTTGATCGCATTCCCAATCAGGTTCACGAGTATCTGACGCAGCCGCCCGGGGTCGCCAATCAACGTCGCAGGTACGTCCCCGTGGACGTCGTAGATCAGTTCGAGACCCTTCTGGTGGGCCCGGAAGCTCAGCGTCCGGACAGTTTCGCGCATCGTCTCCGCAAAGTCGAAGGGAATGTTTTCGAGCACCACCTTGCCGGCCTCGATTTTCGAGAAATCCAGGATGTCGTTGATCACCGTCAGCAGCGACTCGGCGGAACTTTTCACCAGGTTCATGTCTTCCCGCTGCTCCTCGGTCATGGCGGTGTCCAGGAGCAGATCGGTGATGCCGATGACCCCGTTCATGGGCGTCCGGATCTCGTGGCTCATAGAGGCCAGAAAAATGCTCTTGGCTTCGTTGGCGGCGCGCGCGGCCTTCTCCGCGCGCTTCCGTTCGCCGATCTCCACCTGCAGGGTTTCGGTCTGGCTTTCGAACAAGGTCACGATCATGCCGAACGCGACGAAGTACTTAGGAAGATCCCAGACCACGTGGTCGCCCGGAATGTTGACGTGCAGGATCGTGCAAATCTCGGATATCGGAAATACCAGTCCCCATGCCAGCAGCGAAAGCGAAGTGAGCAGAACGCCCGGCGTGAGGCGCGCGTAATGCCGCCAGTAACACCACCCCGTAATGGCGAAGCTCTCGAACAAGATAAAATCCATGCCGTAATCCACGCGGATCGCGACATACCAGAGCAGCCAGCACCCCGGGACGACCGCGGCGGCCAACCAGAGCGCCGTGGTAGCAGCCGAGTGCCTGGAGTAGACCAGCGCGAGCCACACACCCGCGCCAAGCAGGAGCGCCAGCATCCCGCGATACGGCCACGGCCCCGCGATGTTCAACACCATGCAAGTCCAGTAACCCACCGCCGGAGCCACTATGCCGCCCCAGTAGACGGCACGCCGGGCGCGCGTACTGCCTACGGGACACACCGAAAGGAAAAAAGCGCAGGCCGTGAAGACCAGAGTGGCGTACGCCAGCCAGTCCCCCACGGCGCTGGGCATCAGGGAGAAACTGCCCAGCAGCATTCCCAGAAAGTGAATGACGATGAAACCCCATCCGATCATCCACAGGCGCAGCCGCTGCTGATGCTCACGCGCGTAAATCCACGCGAACAGCGCCACCAGAACGACCATCACCGAAAGGGTTACGACGCGCTGGAATTGGGGAGGCATCTCACTCCTGGGCTGCACAAGCAGCAGACACGCACTCAGGGCAGGGAACCGCCCACAACCGTCTTATCGGCAGTTTCCCAATTTTCTTGTGGGGCAGGCTCTCAGGGGTGCCCTCTGGACCCGGCGGCCTCCCAGGCCGCCCGGAGCGCTCATTCGTCACCGTCTATCACAACAAAGGCGCAGTCACTTCGTCGGTAGTAATCTCGAAATGAACCAGGCGCGTGTCGCCGAAAGACGTGGTGATGGCAACGTCGGTGGCGTCGCGGCCCGTGGCCATCAGCACGCGCCCGATGCGGGGCACATTGTTCCGCGCATCGAACACCCACCAGCGGCCTTCGAGATACACCTCGAACCAGGCGCTGAAGTCCATGGGGGCGTCGGTGAGCGGAACCGCGATGTCTCCCAGATATCCGGTCGCATACCGCGCGGGAATGTTCAGCGACCGGCAGAAGGTTATCGCCAAGTGCTGAAAGTCGCGGCACACGCCCGTCCGGTCCTGGTATACATGCACCGCGGTCTTTGTCGCGCTGGCAAAAGCATAGCCAAAGGTGACATTCCGGTGCACCCAGTCGCAGATTGCCTGCACCCGCTGCCAGCCCGGCGCAATGCCGCCGAACAACTGGGCCGCGGTGTTGGACAGCAGATCCACTTCGCAATAGCGGCTGCTCAGCAGAAACTGAAGGGTTTCCGGCGGCAGATCCGCCACCGGGATTTCGCGCGCGGAACTATCCTGCGGGTCCGCGTCCCCGGAGTCTTCGATGAGCGTCGAATTCCATAGCCGGATCCGCCCGGCAGGAGCGGTGAACCGGCAGCAGACGTTCCCGAAAGTGTCCGTGTATTGCTCCTGTTTCACATCCGGCTCGATGCGCAGCCGGTCGGGTTCCAGCAGGTCTCCCGCGCGCGATGGGTGCACGTTCAGCATGGCCACGACCGGCGCCGAAACGGGCAGTTCAAACTGAATGTCGTATCCAAGACGAATCCGCATGTTTTTCCCGAACCATCCGCACTACACCTTGGCCGCTTGCCTTCTAGTTTAAGCCAAACACGGCCGAAGCGCCCTCGCGAGTGTCATTTTTCGTGCTATACTTCACGTCTCCGGTCCTATTCCCCGTCGAACGGTTTCCGGCTTCAGACGACGTCGTGGAATATGTCCATGCCCGTACAATCCGCCGACCGCCCCATGCCGGCGCCCTTCTCCGAGTATGAGATCGACGCGGCGTACGACGAGATGTTCCGCGCCAAGGGTCGCCCCCGGCCGCATTACAAGCACCTCTATACGCATCTTCTGAATCTTCCATCCGAAGAACTGTACCGTTGCAAAAAGGAAGCCGATCTTTCGTTCTTCAACCAGGGCATCACGTTTACGGTGTACGGCCGGGCCGAAGGCACCGAGCAAATCTTTCCGCACGATTTGCTGCCGCGCATCATCACCAGTTCGGAATGGGCGACCATCGAGCGCGGTCTCACGCAGCGCATCACGGCCCTCAACTTGTTCCTCGCCGACGTTTATCACGAGGGCCGCATCCTGAAAGACCGCGTCATCCCCGGCGAGATTATCTATACATGCAAGCACTTCCGCAGGCAGATGCGCGGCGTCAAAGTTCCGCGCGACGTCTATGTCAGCGTGGTGGGGACCGACCTGATCCGCCTGCCCGACGGCCGCTTCGTGGTGCTCGAGGACAATCTGCGGGTGCCCAGCGGCGTTTCGTATATGCTCACCAGCCGGAAAGTCATGAAACAGATCTTCCCGGCGCTGTTTCGGAAATGCGGCGTGCGGCCCATCGAACAATATAGCCAGGCGCTCTTCTCCACGCTTCGTTCGCTTGCACCCGAAGGCCGCTCCACGATCGTGCTGCTGACGCCGGGCATTTACAACTCCGCGTATTTCGAGCACGCATTCCTCGCCCGGCAAATGGGAATCGAGTTGGTCGAAGGCCGCGACCTGGTGGTGCACGATAACAAGGTCTACATGCGGACCACTTCCGGTCTGCAGCGCGTCGACGTCATATACCGCCGCGTGGATGACGATTTCGTCGACCCTTTAGCCTTTCGCGCCGATTCTTCGCTGGGAGCGGCGGGGCTCTTCAACGCCTACCGCGCCGGGAACGTAGTGCTGGCGAACGCTCTGGGAACGGGCGTGGCCGACGATAAAGCGATCTATTCCTATGTGCCGAAAATCATCCGTTACTATCTCGGCGAGGACCCCATCGTGGATAACGTCGAGACCTTTATGATGACCGACCGCGCGCAGCGGGAGCACGTCTGCGCAAACCTGGATAAGTATGTCGTAAAGGCCGTGGGCGAGTCCGGGGGGTACGGCATGCTCATCGGTCCGCACAGCAGCCGCCAGCAACAAGACGAATTCCGCCAAAAGATTCTGGCGGATCCCCGAAACTACATCGCACAGCCCACGCTGACGCTGTCGGCCGCGCCCTGTTTCATGAACGGCCGCATTGAGCCGCGGCACGTGGACCTGCGGCCATACGTGCTGTTTGGAGAAAAAGTCACCATCGTGCCGGGAGGCCTGACGCGAGTCGCGCTGCGCAAAGGCTCGCTCGTAGTAAACTCGTCCCAGGGCGGAGGTTCCAAGGACACATGGGTACTGCAGAACTAAGTGGGGCAGGCCCTCGGCCTGCAGCGGGCTCTCAGCCCGCCTTGCTAAGGATAATCCAATGCTATCCCGCGTAGCCGATAGTCTCTACTGGATGAGCCGCTATTTCGAGCGCGCCGATCACTGCGCGCGCGTCTTGGAAGCGAATTACAACCTGATGCTGAATCCTTCGAAGCTCTCCACCGAGGAAAGATGGCATCGCATCCTGTCCTCTCTAGGCGTCCCCGGCACCGCCGACGGCATCGACCCGCAAATGGCCATGATCAGGCTGACCAGCGACCCCGGCAACGAATCGTCGATCGTATTCTGTATCACGGAGTCCCGCGAGAATGCCGGCCAGGTTCGCGAGCAGATCAGCTCGGAGATGTGGGAACGCTTGAACCGTTTGTATCACTTTGTCACGCAGGCCAATCCCCGGCTGGAGACCGACTCCGATCCCCTCCGGCTGGTGACCGCCGTGCGCGAAGGCGCTTACGAGTTTCACGGCGTCACCGACGCCACCATGAATCACGACGAAGGCTGGCATTTCATTCAACTGGGCAAGTATATGGAACGCTCCTGCGCCTTGCCGGTTCTGCTGGACGCCTACTTCGCGGCGGGCGGGCAGGCAGACGACCTGGACTGGGTGGGGCTGCTCTCAAGCTGCACCGCATTTGAGGCCTACTGCAAGGTGTACACGGCCGACCTGAAGCCCGACGCCATGGCCGAGTTTCTGATCCTGAATCCGGAGTTCCCGCATTCGGTGCGCTATGCCGTGGAGCGCATGAACGCGGCGATTGCCGCCATCTCCCAGACGTCTTTCACACACGCGACCGGCCGCGTCGAGCGCATTGCCGGGCGACTGCGCGCGTCGCTGGCTTACGTTCAGATCGCCGACGTCATGGCGGGCGGGCTGCATCGCTATCTCGACACCGTCATCGAGCAATGCAAGAGCCTGCATGCGGCGGTGCACGCGGTATATATCGATTATCCGATCCAGTCGGCTCTGGAGGCCTGATGTTCTACGCGATCCGGCATTTCACTCGTTACCGGTACAGCCGTCCCGTTTGGCAAAGCGTCATGGAATTGCGCATGCAGCCGCGCAGCGAGCACACCCAGCGATGCTTCACGTTTCAACTCTCCGTAAGTCCGCAGGCCAGGGTGTTCTCGTATCAGGATCACCGCGGCAATGTCATTCACCATTTCGACGTTCCCGGCCAGCATCGGCAGCTCACGATCATCGCCGACGCTCTGGTGGATGTGGAGACTCCCGCGCCCCTCCCCGAGTCGCTGGGTCCCGGCGCATGGGACGAACTGGACGCCATGATCGACCGCGACGACTACTGGGACATGCTGATGCCCAGCCGGTTCGGACGCACTTCGCCGGAGTTGGAAGCGCTGGCTGCGGAGTTTGGGGTCGATCGGCGCGGCAGCCGGGAACCCCTGGAACTGTTGACCACGCTGAACCGCAAGCTCTACCATCATTTTTCTTACGTGAAGCGAAGCACCCACGTCGATACGGCCATCGAAGACGCCATCATGTCCCGGCAGGGTGTTTGTCAGGATTTCGCGCACATCATGATCGCGATGGTGCGAAATCTGCGGATTCCGTGCCGGTATGTCAGCGGCTACTTGCATCGCGACGCGGAGCAACCGGATCGCTCCGACGACGGCGCCACGCATGCCTGGGTGGAAGCGCTTGTGCCGCGTATCGGCTGGGTGGGATTTGACCCGACCAACAACTTGATTGTGGGGGGCCGGCACATTCGCACGGCGATCGGGCGCGATTACGCCGACGTGTCCCCGACTGTGGGCACCATGAAAGGGTCGGCCGAAACCGAGTTGCAGGTGCGCGTGCGGGTGACCCCTTCCGATGCCGTGCTGCCTCCCGACAAAGAGTTTGCCGCGGATGAGGAATGGTCCCGCTTCCTTGAAAACGACCAGCAGGCCGAGCAATTGCACGCGCAGCAGCAGCAACAACAATAATGGAGGGCGGGCTTTAGCCCGNNCCGCGCGGGGCTTAAGCCCCGCGCTTTCAATACATGGCCATTCAAGTCGCGCTTCACCATCGGACCCGCTACCGGTACGACCGGCGCGTGTCGCTCGCGCCTCACATCGTCAGGCTGCGTCCCGCGCCGCACTGCCGCACGCCAATCCTGGCCTATTCGTTGAAGGTTCTTCCCGCCAACCACTTCATCAACTGGCAACAGGACCCGCAAAGCAACTATCTCGCGCGGCTGGTCTTCCCGGAGCCCATGACAGAGCTATTCGTGGAAGTCGATCTGGTTGCCAAAATGGCGGTGTACAATCCGTTCGACTTTTTCCTGGAGCCGTACGCTGAACAGTGCCCTTTTTCCTACGACCCCCTGGCCGCCCGCGAGTTGCGCCCGTTTCTCGAAACCGAGCCGGCCGGCCCCAAGCTCTCCGCCCTTCTCGCCCGAGTGCCGCGCGCGACCGCCCGCACCATGGATTTTCTGGTCGGCCTCAATCAACTCGTGCAGCACGAAATCGGCTACGTGATCCGTATGGAGCCGGGCGTGCAGACTTGCGAGGAGACCCTCACGCTGCGCAGCGGCTCCTGCCGCGATTCGGCCTGGCTGCTGGTGCAGATCATGCGCCATCTCGGACTCGCCGCGCGCTTCGTTTCCGGCTATCTGATTCAACTCGTGGCGGACGTCAAGCCGCTCGAAGGGCCCTCCGGTCCCACCGCCGATTTCACTGACCTGCATGCCTGGACTGAAGTATACCTGCCGGGCGCCGGCTGGGTCGGATTCGACCCCACTTCCGGGCTGCTGGCCGGCGAGGGCCACATCCCGCTCGCCTGCACGCCGGACGCTTCCAGCGCCGCACCCATCTCCGGCCTGCTCGACCCCTGCAATACCGAATTCACTCACGAGATGACCGTCGAGCGGATTTACGAATCCCCGCGCGTCACCAAGCCATATACCGCCCAACAGTGGCATGCCATCGAGAAACTGGGCCACCAGGTGGATGCCGATCTGCGCTCGGGAGACGTGCGCCTCACCATGGGTGGCGAGCCGACTTTCGTCTCTCTCGACGACCACGACGGCGCCGAATGGACCACCGCCGCGCTGGGGCCGGTGAAACGCCAGCGCGCCGTGGAACTGCTGGGCAGGCTGCGCCAACGTTTTGCGCCCGGCGGCCTGCTGCATTTCGGACAGGGGAAGTGGTATCCCGGCGAGCCGCTGCCGCGCTGGGCATTCGGCTGTCACTGGCGCAAGGATGGCGTTCCCATCTGGGAGGATGCCGGCCTCATCGCCGAGGACGGCAAAGATTACGGCTACACGGCGGAGCACGCGCGGCAATTCCTCGAGGCCCTCACGCGCCGCCTCCAGGTGGACACGGCGTTCACCATCGCGGCTTACGAGGACGTCTTCTATTATTTGTGGAAGGAACGCAAGCTGCCGGTCAACGTCGATCCGCTCGATTCCAAGCTCGCCGATCCTATCGAGCGCGCCCGTCTGTCGCGCATTTTCGAACAGGGTCTGGACCAGCCTGCCGGCTACATCCTGCCGCTACGCCGCATCCCCACCCGTTCGGGCACGCCGCGCTGGACCAGCCAGCCCTGGTTTCTCGCCTCGAAACAAATGTTCCTGGTCCCTGGCGATTCGTCCATGGGATATCGTTTGCCTCTCGAATCTCTTCCGTGGACCAAGCCGGAAGATGCGATGTACTCCTACGATCCGGATCCGTTTGAAAAGCGCACGCGCCTGCCTCTGAGACCGGAGCGCCGGCTCGATCTCTTCAACGCGCCGAGCGTCTTACCAAACCGCGACGATTCACCAAACCACGACGGTTTACCGAGCCGCGACCGTGAGGGAGCGGTTCCGAAGAAAGGCGAATCCGCCCCCTGGATCTCCCGTCCCGCCCTCTGCGTCGAACCGCGCGATGGCAAGCTGTTCGTCTTCATGCCGCCGGTCGAGCACCTCGCGGACTATCTCGATCTCGCCGCAGCTATCGAAGATACCGCCGCCTACCTCAAAATGCCCATACTGCTGGAAGGCTACGCGCCGCCCTCGGATCCCCGCATCGCCGTGCTGAAAGTGACGCCCGATCCCGGCGTCATCGAAGTCAACATCCATCCGGCGGCATCCTGGGACGAGCTTTCGGCAAACACTACCGCGCTCTACGAACTCGCCCGCCAGAGCCGTTTGGGCACCGAGAAATTCATGTTGGACGGGCAACACTCCGGCACTGGCGGCGGCAATCACGTGGTGATCGGCGGCCCCACTCCCGAGGACAGCCCCTTCCTGCGCCGCCCCGATCTGCTGCGCAGCCTGATCGGTTACTGGCACAATCACCCCTCTCTGTCATATCTGCTCTCCGGGCTGTTTATCGGTCCCACCAGCCAGCATCCCCGGGTGGACGAGGCGCGCACCGATTCCATCTATGAGTTGGAGATCGCCTTCGACCAGATCCCGGACAAGGACTCTCCCGCGAGCCCTCTGTGGCTGGCCGATCGCGTCTTCCGGCATCTGCTCACCGATTTGGCGGGCAACACGCATCGCGCCGAGTTCTGCATTGACAAGCTCTATTCGCCCGACGCCGCCGGATCGCGGCTTGGCCTGGTGGAGTTGCGCGCCTTCGAGATGCCTCCGCATGCGCAAATGAGCCTCACCCAGCAATTGCTGGTGCGCGCGCTGACCGCGCATTTTTGGGAGACTCCCTACCGCCGCAAACTGGTGTGGTGGGGAACCATGCTGCACGACCGCTTCATGCTGCCTCACTTTGTGCAACTCGACTGGGAGAACGTGATGGCGGACCTGCGCGCGGCCGAGTACGATTTCGGCACGGAATGGTTTGCCCCGCACTTCGAGTTTCGCTTTCCGCAAATCGGATCGGTAACCGCCAGTGGCGTGACGCTGGAACTGCGGCACGCGCTGGAACCGTGGCACGTGCTGGGCGAAGAAGCCTCCGGCAGTGGGACCGTCCGCAATGTGGATTCATCCCTCGAGCGGTTGCAAGTGAAGGTGACCGGCATGACCGGCGAGCGCTTCGTGGTCGCGTGCAACGGCCGCCGCGTGCCGCTGCACCCCGCAGGCGAAAGCGGCGAATTCGTCGCGGGCGTGCGTTATCGCGCGTGGCAGCCGCCATCGTGCCTGCACCCCAACATCCCCGTGCACACGCCCCTGGTGTTCGACATCGTGGACACCTGGTCCGGACGCGCGGTCGGCGGGTGTACCTATCATGTAACGCACCCCGGCGGACGCGCCAATGAGCAGTTCCCCGTCAACGCCAACGAGGCCGAGAGCCGCCGTCTGGCCCGCTTTCAGGATACCGGCCACACCCCAGGTATGATGCTCGCGCCGCCGGAAGAACGTAATCCCGAGTTCCCCTTAACATTGGATCTGCGCCGCGCTGTGGAGGGCGGGCTTTAGCCCGCNNTACGCTCGTAATGCAATGTGTGGAATGTGCGCCCAGGGCTTCGGCACCTTGTGCTTTGGGGAGCGGGCGGCTTTCTGGCAGGCAAGGAAAAGCCGCGCCGAACGGGAAGACCCGGACGGAGTCGCAGCGATCTGCGAAGAAGCAGCGCCAGTCCTGGACGACTGGGAGCCTGAAGACATTGATCTTCGGCCACCCACCCTCGAAGGCGTTCCCGACATTCTGATTGATGACCGGCTCGTCATGGAAGTGAACCGCAAACTTAACAAGGCCGAACGCGACCGCCAAGTTGGCCAGTGCGCTGGTTATTCNNGGGGCGGCCGGTAAGCCTGGTTGATCCGTGATTCCCCTTGATTGCTCTCTTGCTATCCTTACATAGGTAGCCCTATGCAGGTCACCGTGGAATTGCCTGACGAAATCGCCCGCCGTTTGGCTGAGAGGCAGCCGGATCTTGCTCGCGCCGTGCTCGAAGCAATCGCCATAGAAGCCGTGCGTGATGGCGTGATCTCGGCGGGAAAAGCTGCTGAAATGCTCAGCGCCAGCCGGGATACCATGGACGGCATCCTCAAGCGTGCCGAAGTCTATCTCGACTATACGCTCGAAGACCTCGAAAGCGATCGCGATACTCATAAGGCTGTTATGGCCCGGGAGAACATAGCGAAGGATCGCGGTATAGACAAATCCGCAGTCATAGCCAAACTTCGCCAGCATGAACCGGAGCTTAAGGCTGCCGGTATCGTGCGGTTGTCCTTGTTCGGCTCGGTCGCGCGCGGGGACGCCACCACGCAATCGGACATCGATCTGATGGGCGATTTCGACGGCGCCCGAGGCCTCACCCTGTTCGACATGGCCGGGCTGGAAATGCGCCTCGGCGAAATTCTGGAAACTCGCGTCGATCTGTCAGACCGGCACATGCTCAAGGAGCCGGTACGGCTTCGCGCGGAGCGGGAAGCAGTCGTTGCCTTTTAGGGAATCCAGCCTTTCGCTTCGCGACATCTCGGAAGCAATCGAGATGATTGAGGACTTCATTTCAGGCATGGATTTCGATGCCTTTCGAGAAGATCCGAAAACCATCGCCGCTGTAGAGCGGAAGCTCCTCGTTATCAGCGAGGCCGCCGTAAGGCTCGGGGAACACGCCGCGGCGCTTTGCCCCGAGCAGCCATGGCACAAGATTCGCGCAACCGGCAACTGGCTGCGCCATGCCTATGAGCGGGTTAACCTCGAGATAGTGTGGGGGACGGTCAAGAACGATCTGCCGCCGCTCAAGATGGCTGTCCTTCGCGCGCTGACGCCGCCCTCGGCAAGCCGAAAAGGGCCGCCCGCGAGCTGATGCTGCGTCTGAAAAAGAATAACCTTTCCTGCCTTCCCCATCCCGCTTGAGATTGGCCGGTTTTCGGTCACAGCCCACGCGACCGCCTGGTTGGCCAGTGCGCTGGTTATTCTCGCCAGTGGGTTAACAGCTTCTCGCCGTCAAGGGACTGGTGCACATCTTGGTGTTTTCGTTTTTTTTAACGCCCTCGTTGGGTTGCTCCCCTTGGCGGGCAGTGGGGGCGGCCGGTAAGCCTGGTTGATCCGTGATTCCCCTTGATTGCTTCCTGCTATCCTTCTATTCGCACATCGGCCCCGGTCGTCGAGCTTTTCGATAATCGCTCTCGGTAAGCCTGATACGTATTCGGATCGCCCTTTGCAGCCTGGTCAGTGAAGCCGATTTCATGCGCTCACAGACTATCGCATTCCAAACATCGCCGGTCTTGCGGTCAACGGCATAGTGACCAAGATTGAGGCTGCCTATCGGGTTCGGGTTGTTGAAGATCGCCTGAAAAAACTGAAACTCCGGAGAATCTTCGACCGAGTATTTTACGAGTTCGAAGCCAGGAGCCTTCGTGGAACCACGGTCCCGCAGCAATGCCGTAACCAGATCGTCTGCTTCCTCCAGCGTGATCTCCTGTCGTTTGGGTTCGGTGTACACAGCAGGATCAACCGGAGTCGCCAACACATCGGAGACGGATTCCAGAACCAATCGCAACAGCGGAGCCTCAGCCTCGTCAGCAAAATAAATGAAAGCCTTCGTTGCCGGATTAGCCCTTACTGCTACCGTCTGCGCTTCGAAATAATCAAAGCGGCCCGTCGCCGTCACATTGGTGCGGTACAACGGACAATCGAGACACGTTCCGCCATCCGGCCATCTAAACTTCGTGTCGGCGTATTTCCGAAATGATCGATAGTCGGCATCCTTTTTCAGTTGAACGGGGCGGGGCAGTTCGATAGGTTTCCAGTTCAGTCGTTCAGGGTGCATGTTGTCGTCGGCGGTCGTGGTGAATGCGTATTGGCCCTGGTTCGGTTTCAGATCGTCCAGCACATGGGAGACACCGACCTTGAGCGTGGCGGAACAACTGTCGTCAACGAACCCGGCCCATTGGAATTTGGAGAAGTATTCGGCCCGGAACGTGACGATCTTGCCGTTGAACTTCTCCGGTTGCTTAGCGAGTTCGCACAGCGTCGTTTTGATCGGCGTGATGGGGTCCGTCTGCGTGCCGTTAGCAGGGCCGGGAAGTTTGACCTGGGGTTCCATTGGCTCAACCATCACTCCCCCGCAGCATTCGCTCACGGACAGCGCCAGCGTGCCAACATCGGTATCCTTGTCGGCAGTCACGACTTTCGTCTCTCGCCTGAATCCTGGAGACTCAAAGTGCAGTTCATATGAGCGATGCGGCACGACCAGGAACGTGTACTCGCCCGTCTCGCTGGTTTTGGTCACGGCAATCGTGTCCGTTGATCCCGCCAGCTTCAATACCACCGCTACGTCTCGGACAGGTGCGCCAGTTGCATCCGAAACCCGGCCTGAAATGCGAACGGACTTGATCGGCTCGTCGGATTTGACCTGTCCGAAGGCGGGAAGCGTGACGGCGATCAGCGTGCCGAGGACAACCTGGGCAGAAGGTTTCATCCGCCTTCATGGTAACGCCGGTCCAGCCGGTTCACCAGATCGCCGCAGAAGGCTACAAGGAACCGCTCGTTCGATTTTCTGGGCCTGGGCGAAGCCAAGGAACCCAGCGGTGCCTAATGGTCGCCGGTTCTGAAGATTGACGGCAAATCCTGTTCCTTCCGATACAGAAAGCGGATCGCCAATGTGCAGAGAGCACTAGCGGCGGCTAGGGATACAAGTACAAGGAGTGCCCCAGGCGTCGAAACGATAAAAACCACCAGACCGGCGATCAGAGTGAGCGCATCCCAGTGCAGAAGTATTTCGAGGATTCTAACGAGAGTTCCATCGGCTGGCCGTTCCCGCGATCTCAGCCGCTCTCGGGATTGACGGGTTTGGGGCATCTGATGACGATTTTACAACGCCTGGGCGACGGTTTGGCATACGTTGTTGGCTCCAATCTTTTCGCACTGGTCCTATTCTGGAGCAAAGGTTCCGTTGACGTGGCCGCTGGCTTGGCGCTGGCGTTCTCGGCCTGGACGCAAGTGCTTGTGTGCGGGGGAAGAATGTTTCCATTTTCGTCCGACGACAAGTTGCCGCCGCTCAAGACGGCTGTCCTTCGTGCGCTGACGCACCCCTCGGCAAGCCGAAAAGGGCCGCCCGCAAGTTGATGCTGCGTCTGAAAAAGAATAACTTCTCCTGCCTTCCCCATCCCGCTTGAGATTGGCCGGTTTTCGATCACAGCCCAAGCCAAGCAGATTTTACCAAATCTTTCAATCACTTAAAGGAATCAGGTCCGTATTTCCCAAATCCACCCCTGTAACATATAGGCGAGGTCGGGCCAAACGCGCCCGCAACAACAATATGAAACAATCGGATGAACCCCGCACCGCGACGGAAGCCCAAATCAAAGCGAACCGCCAAAATGCAAAAAAATCTACCGGGCCCAGGAGTGCCCAAGGCAAAGCCGCATCCAGCCGCAACGGCCTCACTCACGGCCTCTCCGCCAACAAACACATCCTGCTCGACGAGGATACCGAAGAGTTCCTCCTACTCCTCAAAGACCTCTACGACCGCTTCCGCCCCGTCGGCCTCGGCGAAGAAAAACTGGTACAGCGTATCGCCAATGACCAATGGCGCCTCGATCGCGCCATCCCCATGGAAGCTGGCATCTACCGCCAGCGCCTTGAGGCGGTCGCCGACGACGACTATTCCCACAAACGGGAACGCGTCAACCATAGAAGGAACCACCAATTGAGGCCCGAGTCTGTGCCGCCCCCGCCGGCTCCGCCCGACGCAGGCGACCGCCTCACCCGCGCCTTCATCTCAGACTGCAAAGGCTCCAACCTCCTGGCCAAACTCGCCCGCCACGAAGCCGCCATCCAGCGTTCCCTCGACCGCGGCCTGCGTCAGTTGAAAGCCTTCCAGGCGGCGCGTGAAATCCCGGTATCCAGCCCACAACCCCACTCCAGCCCTGCAGCCAAAGCGCCCGATCCTCCTGAAACCAAACCGCAAACCACCCCAGATCCCGCCCCCGCCCCCCCCCAATACATGGATTACAAAGCGAACCCAAAAAATGGGGGTATCGTGCCGCCCGCGGCTCTCCCCAAAGCACCCATCCCTAACGGACAGGTCAACCCACAGGGGGAACTCTGTTAAAATTACAGCCAAGTCGGCGCCACGAACCGCGAACCTCATCCGACGACCGTTGAGTTTTCCCGATGAGTATTTCCCCAGACACGCTCGATGCGCCCCTCCTGTGCGCCGGTTATCGCCAGACCGCCGGCGTCTACGACGAGATGTCCGCCGCCCCAGGCGTTCTGCGCCCGCATTGGGATGCTTTCATCGGTTCCATGTCCGCGCTCGGCGCCGAAGAACTTGCCCGCCGCTGGAAGATCGCCCGGCAGCGAATTCGCGAAAACGGCGTCACCTACAATGTCTACGGCGATCCGCTCGGCATGGACCGCCCGTGGAATCTGGATTCGATTCCTCTCCTCATTCCGCCCTCCGAGTGGAATACGCTCGAAGCCGGCCTGATCCAGCGCGCGCACCTGCTGAACTACATCCTGGCGGACCTTTACGGCCCGCAACAACTGCTCCGCGGCGGCCATCTCCCGCCGGCCCTGGTATTCGCCAATCCCGGCTTCTGGCGGCCGTGTCACGGCATGCCCACCGCGGTTCATCCCTACCTGCATTTGCTCGCCGTCGACCTCGCCCGCTCGCCCGACGGCCAATGGTGGGTTCTCGCCGACCGTACCCAGGCGCCGTCGGGCGCGGGATATGCGCTGGAGAACCGCACCGTTCTGGCGGAAACCTTTCCCGACTTGTTCCGCGAGTTCCAAGTCGAACGCCTTGCATCGTTTTTCCACTCCTTTCGGGAAACCCTGCTGCGCCTCTCGCCCTCGCGCCGCGACAATCCCCGGGTGGTGCTGCTTACACCGGGACCCTTCAATGAAACGTACTTCGAGCACTCCTACCTGGCCCGCTATCTCGGTTACACGCTGGTTCAGGGGGCCGACCTCACGGTGCGCGACAGCCGCGTGTTCCTCAAAACCCTAGACGGCCTCAAACCGGTCGATGTGATCCTGCGCCGCGTAGACGACGGCTTCTGCGACCCCATCGAATTGCGCCCCGACTCTTTCCTGGGCGTGGCGGGCCTGGTCGAGGCCGTGCGCGCGGGCAACTTGGTGGTCGCCAATGCGTTAGGCAGCGGTCTGATCGAATCCGCGGCCTTCATGCCCTTCCTCCCGCGGCTCAGCCAGCGCTTGTTCGGAGAGCGGCTGAAGCTCCCTTCCGTTGCCACGTGGTGGTGCGGCCAGCCCCAGCCCCTCCAATATGTGCTCGATAATCTGGATGTCCTGGTGATCAAGCCGGCCTTTCCCACGCACGGCCCCGCACCGGGAATGGAACCGGTTTTTGGCGGCAAGCTCACCGGCGACGAACGGTCGCGGCTGATTGCGCGCCTGCGGGAACGTCCGCACGAATTCGCCGGGCAGGAATTAGTGGACCTCTCCACCGTCCCGGTCTGGTCCCAGGACTGCCTCACCCCCCGCCGGGTCGTGCTGCGCGTCTTCCTGGCAGCCGCAGGAGACTCCTGGGTGGTCATGCCCGGCGGACTCACCCGCGTATCTCCCGCGCTCGACACGCAGGTAGTTTCCATGCAGCGCGGCGGCGGCAGCAAGGACACCTGGGTGTTTTCGACTCAGCCGGTGGATTCGTTCACGCTGCAACATCCCCGCGACCAGCCGTTGGAACTGAATCGCGGCGGCGGCACCGACCTGCCCAGCCGCGCGGCCGACCACCTCTTCTGGCTGGGCCGCTACGCCGAACGCGCCGAGCACCTGGCGCGCGTACTGCGCTGCATTCTCGTCCGGCTCACCGGCGAGTTCGGCGCGTCCGGCTCCGCCGAGTGGGATTCCCTGATGAAGTTGTACGATTGTCTGGCATCGCCTCACTCCCGACTGTCGGAGGAAGACCCTCAAGGGCATCTGGACCAATGGCGCGATCTGGAACAGGAAATCCTTTCTCTGATTTTCGAGGAACAGCGCAGCGATAGCCTCAACTCGGTTTTGAGCCGCGCCGCGCGGGCTGCCGCGCAGGTCCGCGACAGCCTTTCGAGCGACACGCTGCGCATCGTGAGCCAGTTCGGCGCTGCACACACCTCAGCCTGGGGCTATGCCTCGGCGGGCGAAGCGCTGGCCGTGCTGGATCGCTGTATCGGGACACTCGCCGCGCTCCGCGGAATCGAAATGGGCAACATCACGCGCGGCCCCGGATGGCATTTTCTGGGCGCCGGCAGACGCATCGAGCGCGCCATCCAACTGGTGAATCTTTTCCGAGCCATTATCGTGCCGCTTAGCCCACGCACCTGGCCCACGCTGGAAATGTTGTTGGAGGTCGGCGACAGTTCCATGACCTACCGCTCCCGCTACTTCACGGTTCTGCAGCCCACGCCGGTGCTCGATCTGCTGATGAACGACGAGGCCAATCCGCGCTCGCTTGCCTTCCAGATCCGCGATCTATGGAAGCATTGCCGGTACCTGTCCGGCAGGCCTTCGGGGGCTGCCTGGCCGCTTTCCAAACAGAGAGGTTTGGAAGCAGCGGCGGCGAATCTGTTTCGCGCGGACGTTGGCATGCTCTGCCAGCCTGGCGCCGGCGAAATCCGCGAGCCGCTGGACCAACTGCTTGCCGTCACCGGCGCGGCGCTGCCCGCTCTGTCGGATGCCATCACCAACGTCTATTTCAGTCACGCGGAAATGGAGCGGTCCACTTGATCTATCGCGTCCAGCACAGGACCACTTACCATTACGAGGACCCGGTCTCGGTCTCGCATCACGTGCTGCGTCTGACTCCGCGCAGTCTGCCGAAACAAACGTGCTGGGAAAGCTACGTGGCCATCCTGCCGACGCCATCGGTTACCTCCGCCCATTTCGACTACTTCGGCAACACCCTGACCTTCTTCACGCTGCACGAGCCTCACGAGTGCCTCGTGGTGGAGGCCAACACCAGACTGGAAGTGAATCCCATCGCATCTCCGGACTTTTCCGCGTCTCCTTCCTGGGAGAGCGTGCGCGAAGCGTTGGCCGGCGACCCCAGCGACGAGGTCTTGAACGCCTGGCAGTTCGTTTTCGATACCCAGCGCGTGCGGGCCAGTCGGGAACTGGCCGCCTATGCGCGCGAGTCGTTTCCCGCGGGACGTCCGCTGCTCGCGGCGGTTCTCGATCTCACGCGCAGGATCCACCAGGATTTCCGCTTTGACAAGCAGGCCACCGAAGTCGCCACCCCGGTCCAGACCTTTTTCGAAAAGCGCCGCGGCGTGTGCCAGGATTTCGCGCATCTCCAGATCGGCTGCATGCGATCTCTGGGCCTCCCTGCGCGTTACGTCAGCGGCTATCTGCGAACCATGCCGCCGCCTGGCCGCCCGCGCTTGGTAGGCGCCGACGCCTCGCACGCCTGGTGCGCGGCTTGGTGCCCCGGCATCGGATGGGTGGATTTCGATCCCACGAATAATTGCGTGCCGTCGGACGGCCACATCACCGTGGCATGGGGTCGCGATTACAGCGACGTCAGTCCCATCTGGGGTGTGCTCCTAGGCGGCGCCAGACACAAACTCCAAGTCGAGGTTGACGTGATGCCGGAATAGTGGGGCAGGCTCTCAGGCCGGCTTCTTCGCCAGTCGCGAGAAGGCGGCCTCGACCCACTCCGACGGCAGTTCACTTACCGCGCGCCGCATGCGCTCCTGCCACCAGTCTGAAATCTGTGCGAGATCCTTCCGCTCGAACCGGTGCTCGACCAGCTCGAAGCTCTGCCGTTTATAAAGCAGCAGATCGATGGGAAAATCCACGTTTGCCGCGCACAGCCGCGTGGCGTCGAAAGCCAGTATGCCCAGCTTAAACGCGTAGAGAATGGAATCCTGGTGAGTCAGCGAGCGTTCCAGGATCGGCTTGCCGAACCCGGAATTGCCGATGATCTGATACGGCGTGTCGGGACCGATCTCCACCCAGTTGCCCTCCGGATAAACCAGAAACAACTGGTGTGCGGAGTCGGAAGACATCTGGCCGCCAATCAGAGAGTTGATATTGAAGTGGAAGTCGGCTTGGCGCAGGGACGGCCCCTCTTCCTCCGCGAGCCGCCGGATCTGGCCCGCATACAGGTTTACGACCTTGAAGAGGCGGTCGCGCGCGCCGATCTGCCGCGTATAAGCCTCTTCGAAATAGAGCAGGGCCTTGTCCCGCAGCGAACGCAAGCCCGAGGTCATGATGAAGAAAGAAAAACCAGGCCCCTCATAGGTGGCCACCTTCTTTGCAACCATGGACTCACTGCCCGTGAGCACGCGTGTGTCGGCAATGCCTACCAGGCCGTCTTCAACAGTGATTCCCAAACAAAATGTCATTGTCATTCATTGTAGCCTGCCGATCTGGTACAGTGATATCCTCCATGGACGACCAAGATCATCCCGCACACGAAATGCTTCGCGTCATGCGCCCCATGTACGCACGCCAGTGGCTGCTGGGACCCGCGCCCCGGCATGACGTTCCCGACGACGGCATGCCGCCTTCCACGGCTTACTATCTCATCCACGATGAACTGATCATGGATGGCAGCTCGCGCTTCAATTTAGCCACCTTTTGCGGCACGTGGATGGAGCCGGAAGCGGCCAAGCTCATGGCGGAGACTTTCGACAAGAACATGATCGATAAGGACGAGTACCCGCAGACGGCGGAGCTCGAAATGCGTTGCGTCCACATGCTCGCCAAGCTGTGGCACTCGCCCGATCCCGAGACCACGGTGGGCACCTCCACCATCGGCTCCAGCGAAGCCTGCATGCTGGGCGGACTCGCCTTGAAATGGCACTGGCGCGAGAAGATGCGCAAAGCTGGCAAGCCGTCCGATCGGCCCAACCTGGTTCTGGGCACCAACACGCAGGTTTGCTGGCACAAGTTCGCGCGCTATTGGGATATCGAAGAGCGCTCGGTTCCTTTGGAGGGCAACGAGTTTGTGACCGATCCGGAACGGGCCGCCCAGGCGTGCGATGAGAACACCATCGGCGTGGTTTCGGTGCTCGGCAGTACCTTCACCGGCGACTACGAAAACGTCGCGAAATTGAGCGATGCCCTGGACAGGCTGCAGGAGAAGACCGGCCTGGATATCCCGATCCACGTCGACGGCGCGAGCGGCGCTTTTGTAGCCCCGTTCATACAGCCGGAATTGCGCTGGGATTTCCAATTGCCGCGCGTGAAATCGATCAATACATCGGGGCACAAATATGGTTTGGTGTATCCCGGCGTCGGCTGGATCGTCTGGCGCGAGGCCGCGGACCTCCATCCGGACTTGATCTTCAACGTCGACTATTTGGGTGGAAGCATGCCCACGCTGGCCATCAACTTCTCGCGCCCCGCCAGCCAGATCGTGGCCCAATACTACAATTTGATCCGGCTGGGAAAATCGGGCTATCGCGCCATTCACCAGGCCTGCCAGGATGTCGCGCTGCGGCTCGCCAGTCAGATCGCCGATCTGGGGCCGTTCGAACTCGTCAGCCGCGGAACCGATCTGCCGGTGTTTGCCTGGACCTTGAAGCAGGACGCCAACTGGTCGTTGTACGATCTGGCGGACCGCTTGCGCGACCGCGGCTGGCAGGTGCCCGCCTACCGCATGCCCGCCAACCGGCAGGAGATGGTGGTGCAACGTGTGGTGGTGCGCAACGGCTTCACCTGCGATCTTGCGGACATGCTCGTCAAAGACATCCGGCGCCATCTGGATTGGTTCGCCACCCAGCCGGGATTGCGCCGCAAAGCGGAAGGGTCGCAGTTCCACCACTAAGGATTGTGGGGCAGCCGCCCGGCTGTTTCCCGCAGTACCGCTGCGTTGCGCGCCAGCGCCTCGGCCAGAATCCCGGCCTGCCGCTGAGCTTCCTTCCAGTCGCGTTTCTCGATAGCTTCCGTGAGGCCGGGAAGCTCCAGGTGCGCGTACGTAAACCGCGCCGCATACAACGTATGTTTGAACCACGGGCGGCCGGGGATGCCGTCCGGATTCGCCCAATTGGATTCCACCTGCATAATGCCGCGGTTCACGCGCGCGGCCAGTTCGGCGTCCACCGGTCCCTTGGCCAGCGCTTGCGCCACAGCCGCATTCAGATCGCTGCCGGCTTGCTGGAATTCGGCGATGCGCCGCTCGAGCCCCCGGAAATCGACCCGCCGCTGAGCCGGCCGGTTGGCGGCCAGCACCCCCGCAAACGCCACGATGTCTCTCCCGTACGCGGCAAAATCGAACGGCAGAATCTCCGCGCCCGCCAGACGCAGCGCCAGCGCGCCCCAATACTGCGTCATCAGGGTGTGATAGCGGTAGCCGGGATCGCCGAAATGATTCATCCAGTAGAAGTCGTCGTAAGCCGAGTGATACACGCCGTAGGGGCCGTCGAACTGCAGTTCCACCGTCGGACGGCATAGATGATTGAGAAACACCGTGAAATCCGAGCCGCTGCCTATGTGCGTTTCGACCAGGTTTTCGTCGGTGACCGTACGCCTGTCTTTCTCCGCCGCGCGCGCGCCGGCCGCCGAGGCGCGCCACTCCTGGTACAGAGTCGCACCGGAGGGCGCGGGCATGTCGCGGCTCAGTTCCACCAGCAACGGCGCCAGCGAGCCAATGGCGCTGGGATGGAAGTTAGGACCCGAGGTGGATGAATCCACGTTGAGATAGGCCACCAACTTCTGCTTCAACTCGTCGCCGAACTGTTCGCCCCACTCGGTGGACCCGGTGAGCCCCACTTCTTCGCCGTCCCAACTCGCCACGATCAGCGTGCGTTTGGGCCGGAATCCTTGCGCTTTCATTTGGCCCAGCGCGCGGGTCAATTCCATCAAGGACGCCGTGCCGCTCGATGGATCGACCCCGCCGAATTCCCACGCGTCCCGGTGATTGCCTAGCACGATCCATTCATCGGGTAACTCGCTGCCCCGGATGCGCGCTTCCACCACGTAGTTTGGTTTGGGGCTGTTGTCCATGTCGACTTTCATGTGTACGCGCACGGCGCCGCCGCCCAGATGGTATGGAATCGGCAGGCCGCCCTGCCACGTCTTGGGTGCCAGTGGACCATCCATGCGCGCCAGCAGCGGCTTCGCGTCGCGCCACGACATCGCGACTGCCATGATCTTCGGCAGCGAGATGGCTTCCTCCATCGGAATGCGTTTGGCGCCTTCCACCGAAGCCCAACCGGGCGTGAGCGGATCGCCCGGAACCAGGAAGTCGTAAGTGATCGATCCGCGCTGGATGTGGCTCTCGGGTCCCCATGGCCCGTCGGGGAACACTTTGCCGCGCACGAAGCCGTCTTCGGCCGGATCGGAATAGATCAGCAGGCCGGCGGCGCCCTCCTTCTGCGCGGTGAGAGCTTTGAAGCCGCGGTAACTGTAAGGGTTCGAATAGCGCACCAGCACGATCTTCCCCTTGACGCCGATGTGGTGGCGGCGCAGCACGTCGTAGTCCTCGGGATTGCCGCTGTGCGCGTAGATCAGCGGGGCCGTAGCTTCGCCGGAGGCCGACATGGAGAGATAGCCGCCGCGAATGGCGGGGTTCTTGGTGTCGGGGTCGGCGTCGTAGGAGTCTTCGCGGAGAGACGCATGATACGTGGTGGGCGCGATCATTTCCACGGTGATGGAGCGGGGCAGGGAAGTGAGTACATCGTAGCGATGGATGCGCACATCTTCGAGGCCCTGCTCTTTCCACAAGCGCGCCACGTAGAGCGCCAGATCGTGATTGCGCTCGGAGCCGGCGGGATGCGGCTCGGCGGTGAAGTAGCGATGCTGCTTCTGCTCCTCGCCGGGCGAAGGGATGGCACGGAACTGCTGTTCGATGGCTTGCTCGACGCGGGCCCGCGCCGCGGAGTAGCCGGTCATGTGCGGCGCGCTGTCTTGGGCAAGAAGCGCGGCGCCAAGCAGTAACGGCAGAGCGGCCAGCGACCGAGAGTACATGGTTAAGTATTCTACCCCGGAATTGTGGGGCAGGTTGCCAACTCAATGCCGCTTACTTTGCTTCG
>PMVV01000447.1 GCA_003166475.1 Bryobacterales bacterium
CCCGATTCTCGGCCTCGCAATATCAGTACACAGCAACCGGGGCGTGTACGCCCTGCTCCTCGGATCTGGTGTGTCGCGATCAAGTGGCGTTCCGACTGGGTGGGGATGTCGTCCAGGATCTAATCCGGAAGCTGGCAACTCTTAAGGGCGCGGGCACCCCAGCAGACGCCGAAGCGTGGTATCGGACGACATTTGGAGGATCCCCGGATTACTCGGAAATCCTGGACGAGATTGCAAAATCGCCATCCGAGAGGATGCAATTGCTGCGCGGCTACTTCGAACCGTCCGAACAGGAACGGGACGAGGGTCGCAAACTGCCCACCGCGCGAGTGTGTTTGAGATCGTAGATGCGGACACGCTATTCAGAGAACTGCTAGACAGGGTGTCGGCCCTGGAACAACTGACCCTCACCGATCCCGTTCCCACGAAGGTTGCCGTGGCGCGGTTGAAAAGGTACCTCGTCGACGATGCGCGTCGCATTAGCCTTTCGGACCTTCTAAAAGCAGAGACCGAGCGAGTTTATGCGACGCTGAGAGGCGCACCATTCACGACAAAGAATGATCCGCGCAATCAGCCCACTCAGGATGATGTGCGTACAAGGCTCCGGGCATACGAGTGCGCTATCGACACTCTGCTTAATCTCGTAATCTGCGGCGCCGTCTGGGGAACGCCGAACCAAAACTCGCACTGGGTCGGCTGCTTCAAGAGGGTTGCGAATTGGGCGATCTGCAAAGTGGTCAACTCACGTTCTGGAGCAACTTGAGACGCTACCCAGCCCTATTACTGCTCTATGGAATCGGACTGGGTGCAATAGGCAGCAAGAATTACAGTTTGCTGCAAGCGCCTTTTCTACCTTCGGATTAGGGACAACAGCTACGAACAAGAACAGCCGGTTTGCGAAGCTATTACACCACCGGGCCGTAATGGATGGGGAGGCTCAGCGGTGGTTCTTTGCAGGCACCAACACTGGACTTAGCGACCACCTCAGCGCGGTTCTACGCGATCCGCTTCGGGAGTACCTACCGAACGAGACCGAGTACGAGCGGACATTCGACTGGTTCGAGTATCTCCTATGCCTGGTTCACTGCGACGTGCAGGTGTCGCTTATCTGCTGCGCACGTACGTCCGATTCGCGGCACAACACGCTCCCGCGCTGCGAAAACGTAGAGTCACTCCACACGTCATGCGACACAGTTGTGCGGTTGCCCTTCTGCAGGCGGGAATCGATGTTTCGGTGATTCGAGATTATCTCGATCATGTATCGGTGGCCACGAGCCGATTATTCGGCAGTTGACGGTTTGGTCCTGCTCTCGTCGTAGGCTGCTCCCGTGATACGGCCGTCACCGAAACAGGCACCCGCAAGTCGGCTGCGATTCGTGCAAGCGGAGCCGGCAGCGTCCCACCGCGCGGGCCGCCGCGGCGTGAACCAGGCCAAAGGCTCCGTTCCCGGAACGCAGGCTGGCGTTCACGGCGGCTCCTGAGCATGAGCCTCGGGAACGAAACGGCGTACTTGCGTCGGTCCGTCAGCCCCATCCTGAAAGGGCCGACTCATTCCCGGGGACTGCTACGCCGGTCGAGGCCCGTTTAGGCGTATATTCAATAGAAGCCAACCACCTATGATCCCAAGAACAGTCATCCTCGCCGCCTGCCTGCAGGTCTCGTCGGCGGCGCGCGCGGCCCAGACTTGCGAAAGCCTCGCCAAGCTCGACCTCCCCGCCACGTCCATCACCAGCGCGGAGTCCGTCGCTGCCGGAAGCTTCACGCCGCCGGGCGGCAAAGCCATCACCTACCTGCCGGCCTTCTGCCGCGTGACCGGAGCGATCAAGCCATCGCCCGACTCGAACATCCAGTTTGAAGTCTGGATGCCGGCTTCCAACTGGAACGGCAAGTTTCAGGGCGCAGGCAACGGCGGTTTCGCGGGCTACATCGGCTACGACCAACTGGCCAACGCCGTCCGCCACAACTACACCAGCGCCGCCACCGACACCGGTCACCGCGCCACGCCAGGGGTGGATGCGGGCTGGGCGCTCGACCACCCCGAGAAGATCGCCGACTTCGGCTATCGCGCGATTCACGAAACGGCCGTGAAAGCCAAGGCCATCCTGCACGCCTTCTACGGCGAGGCCCCCAAGCGTTCCTATTTCAGCTCGTGCTCCAACGGCGGCCGGCAGGCGCTGATGGAAGCGCAGCGCTATCCCGAGGATTACGATGGCATCATCGCCGGCGCGCCCGCCAACTATTGGACGCACCTGCTGGCCAACGCCGCTTGGGATGATCTGGCGCTGCTCGGCGATAAGGACAGCTTCATTCCGCCGAAGAAACTGCCCGCCATTCAAGCCGCCGCGTTGGCCGCTTGCGATGCGCTGGACGGCGTGAAGGATGGCGTCATCGAAGATCCCTCGCGCTGCCACTTCGATCCGGGCGTGCTGCTCTGCCAGGCCGCGGAGCAAGACAGTTGCCTGACCGCGCCGCAGGTGGCCGCGCTCAAAAAGCTGTACGCGGGCGGGCGCAATTCCCACGGCCAGCTTTTCCCCGGTTACGCGCCCGGCGGCGAGGCCGAGTCCGGCGGCTGGGCCGTCTGGATCACCGGAGCGGTGCCCGAGCGCAGCCTTATGTATGCCTTCGGTACGCAGTTCTTCAAGAACATGGTGTTCGACAACGCCGCTTGGGATTACCACACCTTCAATGCCGACCGAGATACCAAGGCCGCCGACGACAAGCAGTCCGGCAACCTCAACGCCACCGATCCCGACCTTGGCCGCTTCCGCGAGCGCGGCGGCAAGCTGATCCTTTATCACGGATGGAGCGACGCCGCCATCGCGGCGCAGAACACCATCGACTATTACGACAGCGTCGCGGCGAAGATGGGCGCGCAGCAGGCGGGCACCTTCGTGCGCCTGTTCATGGTGCCGGGCATGCAACATTGCGGCGGCGGCTCCGGCCCCAATAGCTTCGGCCAGTTTACAGTCCCCTCAGGCGATGCCGATCGCGACATGGATGCCGCGCTGGAGCGCTGGGTCGAAAAAGGCGTCGCTCCCGAGCGCATCGTGGCCGCCAAACGCAAGAGCGACCTGGACCCGGCGAGCGCCGTCGTGCGCACGCGCCCGTTGTGCGCCTATCCTTTGATCGCACGCTACCAGGGCAGCGGCAGCACCGACGACGCCGCCAACTTCGTGTGCGCCAAACATGACTGAGGTGGGACCGGCTTCAGCCGGTCGTTTCCCCGCAGGCTGGGTTGGGGGACTGACCTTCGTCTTCCTGGCGGCCGCTTCCGCTTGGAGCGTGCTCGAGGTTAGCCCGCCGCCAGTAGTCCCCGCCACCGCTCCGGCGACGGACTTCTCGGCCGCGCGCGCCCTCGTCCATTTGCGGGCTTTCGCGCGTGTGCCGCATCCGGTCGGCAGCGCGGCGCACGACGCGGTGCGCGACTATATCGTGCAGCAACTCTCCGCCCTGGGCGTGCAGCCGGAGGTGCAAACCGCTATCGTGGTCAACCCGCGCTGGGGTTCCCCTTACAGCGCCGCCACGGTGTACAACATTGTGGCGCGATTGCCCGGCGTTGCCAGCAGCAAGGCGGTGATGCTCGCCGGGCATTACGATTCGGTCTCCGCCGGCCCCGGCGTCAGCGATGACGGCCATGCCGTGGCCCTGCAACTCGAAACGCTGCGCGCCTTGCTGGCCGGCCCGCGCCTGCGCAACGACGTGGTCTTCCTGTTCACCGACGGCGAAGAAGGCGGGCTGCTGGGCGCCAAGGGCTTTCTGGAGCATCATCCTCTGGTGAAACAAATCGGCCTGGTGATGAACTTCGAAGCGCGCGGCACCAGCGGTCCGGCCATGATGTTCGAAACCAGCGAGGGAAACGGCAAGCTGGTCCGCGAATTCGCCGCCGCCGCGCCCCATCCGGTCACTTCGTCGCTCAGCTACGAAGCTTATAAGCTGCTGCCCAACGATACCGATCTCACGTTCTTCAAGCAGGCCGGGCTGGCCGGACTGGGTTTCGCCTACGTCAACGATGTGGCCTACTATCACACGCAGTATGACGACCTGGCGCACCTGGATCCGCGCAGCCTGCAACAGGATGGCGATTACGCGCTGGCGCTGGCACGGCGCTTCGGCAGCATCGACCTGCGCGATTTGAAGAGCGCCGACGCCACTTACTTCGTCTTGCCGTTCTTTGGGTGCATCGTGTATCCGGCGAGCTGGAGCGTGCCGCTGGCCGGGTTCGCCGCGTTCTTGTTTGCGGCCGTGGTGGCGCTGGGCGTTTCGAAGGGCCGGCTGACGCTGGGCGGAACGCTGGCAGGCTTCTTCGGATTTCTGCTGTCGATGGTGGTTGCCAGCGCCGCGGTCGTGGCTATGTGGTCGCTCGCCAAAGGCCGGTCCGCGGGACTCTGGCAAGCCTTCGCCGGAGATCCCTATCACGCGGGCATCTATCGCCTGGCCAGCGTGGCGTTGGCCGTGGCCTTGACCACCGCCCTCTATGCGTTGTTCCAAAAGCGCGCCCGCGTGCTGAACCTGTGGGCCGGCGCGCTGCTGGGCTGGTTGCTGCTCGCGCTGGCCAGCAGCGCGTTCATGCCAGGCGCGACGTACCTATTCCTATGGCCGATGCTTTCGTCGACCGTCGCGTTGGGCATTGTCGCGATGGGTCGCGATGGCCTGATCCTGCAGTGGGCCTTCGCGCTGCCCGGACTGATCCTGATGGCGCCCACTATCGAGCTGCTGTTCCAGTCCCTGACCATGCGCATGGCCTTCGTGGGCGCCTTCACCACCGTGCTCCTGTTGGGACTGCTGGTCCCTTGTCTGAGCCTGATCGCCGGCGCAGGCCGTTGGCGATTGCCCGGCGCCGCCGCATTGGTCTGTGTAGGGTGCCTGATCGCGGGCGCATCGATGTCCGGCGTCAGTCGAGACGACCCGCGCACCAACAGCATCTACTACGGCCTGGACACCGACACGGGCAAAGCCGTCTGGTTCAGCCTCGATCTGCAGGAAGACGACTGGACCGCGCACTATCTGGGCGCTAACCCGCAACGCGCCCCCTTGCCGCAATACGTGCCGTACATGCGGTGGCAATACCTGATTCACGAGGCGCCTGCCGTAGCTTTGCCCGCACCGCTGATCGAGCGGCTCGACGGCGCGCCCAATGAGCTGCACCTGCGCGTGAGCTCGCCGCGGCAGGCGCCGCGCGTGTATCTTTACGGCGACGAGCGCAACCCGGTGCTGGAGGCTA
>PMVV01000135.1 GCA_003166475.1 Bryobacterales bacterium
ATAGGGACCACCTGAACTGTTACCTTCACTCTTAATAGCCGGAGAATCTTCCCCATGGCCGAAGCCCGTAGTCTTGCCCTACTCAGCCTGGTGCTGGTCTGCACCAGCGTCACATACTCCCAGACCATCACCGTCACCCCCGCCGAGCCAACAGTGGTGTCGGCCAGACCGCCCAGGACCCGGTTCAAATCACCGCCATCAGCGTCGCAAACACCGCGGTTTCGGGAAGCGCCTACGCATATATCATCAAGCGCGGGCCCACCATCACCGCCGTCTCGCCCAATCCCATGTACCCATCGCAAATCATGGTGACGGTGGTGAAGCGGCCCGGGCGCGATCATACTCGCGCTGACCGCCTACGCTTTCCATACCGCCGTGGCCGGGCGTCCGCTGTTCAAGGCGGGCTTCCTCGAATCGGATTGACCCGGCTTCCCCCTCGGAAGTGGACGCCAATATGGGTTTTGGTTTTGGTTTTGGCGTTGGACCGAAAGAAAAGTGGCCGCAGATGGACGCCGAGCGCGACGGTCGCAAGCGGTTTGCAACCGTACAGTCTAGTAGCTCGATGGTTTATAAATATAGAATTGTGGTTAACGCCATATCCTACTGATTATAAATGTGTTCTACAGTAGTGTATGTCTAGTCGCAATAGTGTAGCGACTTGACAGAAACCCTCGACATATCCTAAACTCGACAAGATTGAAGGCGGGAGCCTTCGCCAATGCATCCATCCCTAGTTGACACACACACTCAAATCATTCCCGCGGATACCGGGCGGTTTCCGGCCACGCTTCTCGAAGCGATGAGTTTCTACGGCGATCCGGATGTGGCCACGCGGACGCTGGCCGCCGCCCGCTGGGCAGACGCCCCTGAATGCCTGCATTGCCATTCCAGGGATCGCCATTTTTATATTTCGACCCGGCGCATCTGGAAGTGCCGTTCCTGCCGCAAGCAGTTCTCGCCCAAGGCCGGCACCATCTTTGAGGACTCGCCGATCGGTTTGGACCGGTGGCTGATCGCCATCTGGATGGTCGCCAACAGTGAGCAGCGCGTCAGCACGTATAGGCTCCATCGGTTGCTGGGAGTCACCCAAACCACCACAACGTTCATGCTCCGGCGCATCCGCCTGGCGATTCAAGCCCGCAGCTCCGCGAGCGAGAGGAGTGCGGCAATTGCAGCCGCCCGAGCGCGATGACCAAGCCGAAAGAAACCAAGCCGGAAGAACCGCATCCGGATAAGCACGCCAGATTCATTCGCCTGCTCACCGAGATCGCGGCCGTGCCCAAAACCGCCATTTACGAACTCGATCCGAGACTGCGGCCCAAGCCCCGGCCCATTTCGGGCGAGACCAAGAATGAAGTCTAACCCCCGACGCATGCAGCCTGAGTTTCTGTTCGGCCTAAAAAAAGTTTCGCACCACTAAGTAGTGGGTGTTTACAGCATCACCGGTCCCAGACTAGACTTGTTAATCTATCAACGAAATAGACTTACTCTACTATCGGAGGCAACATGCATTACCGCAATACCATTCGAATCGCTTCGCTGCTGGCTTTTTCAGCACTTCAAGCTCTTTACGCCCAATTAGATACGGGAGCCATCTCGGGCATTGTCAAGGATTCATCGGGAGCCGTCCTACAGTCCGCCAAAGTGACCATCATCGAGACGGAGACCGGCATTACCATCTCGTTGTTGTCGAACGGCGACGGATTCTACTCGGCGCCCGCGCTCCATATCGGGAAGTACAAGATCTCGGCGTCGGCTTCCGGTTTCACTACGGAGACCCAGGCAGGCATCGATCTCAGGGTCCAGGACCGCCTGAACCTCGACTTCACGCTGGCACCCGGCCAAACCAGCACGGTGGTCACGGTGGAAGGAGGCGCCGCGCTGCTCCAAACCGAAGACACCTCGATGGGGCAAGTCGTAGACGATGCAACCATGCAAAACCTGCCTTTGAACGGGCGGAACTACATCCAGTTGGCGACGCTCGGCGCAGGCACATCGCCATCGCGGCGTGGGGCTGAGCGCGATACGTTCATCGCCAACGGCGCGCGCGAGCTGCAAAATACATACCTGCTGGACGGCGTCGACAACAAGAACAAGATCGTGGGGTTCGACAGTTCCGCCGCGCAAGCCATCGAGCCGGTGATCGACGGCGTGCAGGAGTTCAAGGTGGAGACCAGCACGTTCTCGGCGGAGTACGGCCAAGCCGCCGGCGCGGTGGTCAACGTAACGCTAAAATCCGGCACCAACCAGTTCCACGGCAGCATGTGGGAGTATATCCGGAATTCATTTTTTGACGCGAAGCCGTACTTCCAGGTGCTGGGGCAGAAGCCCGACTACAACCTGAATCAATTCGGCGCCACCTTCGGCGGCCCGGTGATCAAAGACCGCACGTTCTTCTTCGGAAGCTGGCAAAGCTTGCGTGCCGTGGATGACGTGCCGCAACTGGCGACTGTTCCGACGCTGGCGCAACGTAGCGGCGTATTTACCACCACGATATACGATCCCAACTCGACCTCGCCGAATCCCAACGGATCGGGATACGTGCGCACGCCTTTCCCCCACAACACGATTCCCGCCAGCGCCTGGGACACCGTATCGACCCAGTTGCTGCCGTTGTATCCGCTGCCGAACCTTACGAGCACGAGCAACTTCTTCTCCGACCAGAAAGAGCGGCTGGCAAACGACCAATACAACTTCCGGCTGGATCACCGGTTCAACGACAAAGACACCTTCTTCGCGCGCTATTCGCGGACCGAGGGCGAGAACATTCTGCCCGCGCCGTTGCCGCCGCCGGCGAGCAATCCCAGCGATGTGTGGCCGGATGCGCGCTCGTTGGCGGGCAGCGAGACACACATCTTCCGCCCCAACCTGATCAACGAATTGCGTTTCGGTTACATGGAGACGCGCGAAATACAGCAGGTGCCCGGCGTCAATGAGGACGCGCAATTCGGCATCACCGGCGCTCCCAATTATCCGGAAGTTCACGGTTTGCCGACTTTCGCCATCAGCGGCCTGAACACGCTGGGCACCACCGGTCCCGGCTCGCTGCCGCTGGGCGCCACCGGGTCGGGTAACCTGCCGCTCAACAAACAGGGCAAGAACCAGCAGTTCTTTGATAACCTCTCGTGGGTTAAAGGGCGCCACACCTTGAAGTTCGGAGCAGACGTCGAACAAGTGATGCTGTATGGGTATGTCACTCTTTCTGCCCGCCCTGCTTTGACTTTCACAGGTGTCTTTACCCAGAATCCACAGAGTCGCGCCGGCACGGGATCGGCGTTCGCCGACTTCCTGCTTGGGGAGGTGAATCAGCTTACCGTCTCCACTCGACCCATTAACTGGGAAAAGCAACACACCGCGGAAGGTTATGTTCAAGACGACTGGAAAGTCAGTCCCAAGCTGACAGTGAACTTGGGCCTGCGTTACGAGTTGGCAATGCCCTGGTATGAAATCCATAATGACTTTTCCGATTTCATTCTCCAGCCTGGCCCTGCCTACGGCTTGCTGGTGACGGCGCCGGACGCCAGTCAGTACGGCTTAAGAAACTCGTTTGCCACACCGGACACCAAGAACTTCGCGCCGCGCGCCGGACTGGCTTATCAACTGACGCCTAAGACGGTGATTCGCAGCGGATTCGGCGTGTTCTACGGACGCACGGATGAGAACCTGGGCATCTCCAGCCGGCCCACCAACAATCCGCCGTATTTCCTGCGCTCAATCGACACCAGCGACCAGATTCACAAGCTGATGACGCTCGAGGGAGGCATACCGCCGAATCTTTTGAATCCGAACGACGTGATTAACTCGAACGTGAATTCGTGGCCCACCTATATGCCCCTGCCCTACACGTACGAGTGGAATCTCAACCTTCAACAGCAGTTGGGAGCTGGATTTACGGCCCAAGTCGGCTATGTGGGCTCCGCTTCGCACAATTTGTACGTCGACCCGAACTTCAACCAGCCCCAACCTGGTCCCGGCTCCATTGCTTCTCGCGAGCCCTTCCCGCAGTACAGCCAGATTTTAGCCTTCCTGCCGCTGGATCGCTCGAACTACAATTCGCTGATCGCCCAGGTCGAACGGCGTTTCCACAACGGGTTCAGTTTCCTGGGCGCCTTTACCTGGAGCCACTCGCTCGACTACGGCGGCCAGGTTTCCGACAGTGTCGACTATGGTCCGCAGAACCCCTATAACTGGACGTCGAATTACGGCAACTCCAACTTCGACGTGAACAGGCGTTTGTCGCTGAGTTACATCTACGAATTGCCGTTCGGCCGCGGCAAAGCGTTGGTCAACCAGCCGGGCATTGCGCGTGCGATCCTTGGCGGTTGGCAGCTCTCCGGCGTCTCGTCGTACCAGACCGGGCTGCCATTCACGCCCATTCTGAGCTTCGATCCGACGAATACCGGCGCTACCGCGCACCCCAATGTAGTTCCGGGCGCTGCGCTCTATCCCAATCCAAGCCGAACCTCCTGGTTCGACGGCTCGGCTTTTGTCGCTCCGGCCGCCTATACTTACGGCAACGCCGGACGCAACATTCTGCGGGGCCCGAACACAGTCAACAGCGATGTAGGTGTACTGCGGTCCGCCACTTTCAAGGAAAGGTACAACCTGCAGTTTAGCGCGCAGGCCTTCAATGTGTTCAACACTCCGCAATTCGGCCTGCCTAACAACACCATCGGGGTGGCCACCACAGGTGTCATTACCACAGTAGTCACGCCCGAGCGGCAGTTACAGCTTGGCCTGCATTTCCAGTTCTGACATGGCAACTCGAATGAGCAAAACCACGAGACGCAGTTTATTCAAGAGCGCGGGAGCCCTGGCCGGACTGGCTGGACTTCCCGCGGGAGCCGGCGCGGCTCCCCAAGCCGTTAGCGGTGCGGGATCCCACTGGGAGCGCCCGCCCAAGCAACAGGGAAACAACCTGAATGTCATCCTGTTGGTTTCCGACACATTTCGCGCCGATAACCTGGCGGCGTATGGAAGCCAGTGGGTGGACTGCCCGAACCTGAACCGTTTTGCCGAGAAGGCGATCGTTTTCGAAGATGCCTACCCGGAGGGAATGCCGACAATTCCCATCCGGCGCCAGTTGTACACGGGCCGCCGGATTGTCCCGACTTATTACTATTACCAGCACGAACCCGTACAACTGCCCGGGTGGCATCATCTCTACAACGAAGATGTGACCTTGAGCGAAGTGCTCACCGAAGCAGGTTATGCCACGGCGCTCATCGCCGATCTGCCGCACCTGCAAAGGCCGGGCCGCAACTTCCATCGCGGCTACCGTTACTACGACTGGGTACGCGGCCAGGAGATCGACTACTACGGCCAGGCGCCGCGTAAGGAACCGGACTTTCTGGACTTATACCCTGCCGAGTATCTGGACCAGCCGCAACTGAACAAGCAGTTCGCCGCCGGCCAGCAATTTCGTGCTTTTCTGAATCAGTACACCGCGAATCGCAAACGTTGGCTGAAAGACGGCGACTCGCTCGCGGAACAGACCGGGCGCAAGGCGGTCGCCTGGTTGAAAGAGAATCGTCAGGAAGCTCCCTTCTTCCTGCACGTGGAAGCCTTCGATCCGCACGAACCGTGGGATCCGCCGCAGCAGTTTCTGGAGAAATATCTCAAGGAGCCGGGCCCGCATAGCTGGCCGGAGCCGCCTTACGGCGATGTCCAGGTCCCGCCCGAAGGGGTCCGTCGGCTGCGCGCCAATTACGCGGGCGAAGCTTCGAACGTGGATTTCTGGTTCGGCAAGATTCTGGATACGGTGGAGGAGCTTGGGCTGCTGGAGAACACCGTGGTCATCTTCATGTCGGATCACGGGGCCATGCTGGGCGAACAGGGTCAGTTCGTGAAGGGGCCGGAGAGATTGCGCAAGCAGGTCACGCACGTTCCGCTGCTCGTGCGCGTGCCGGGGAACCAGTACGCGGGCAAGCGGGTGCCCGGTTTCGTGCAGATTCCGGACATCATGCCCACCATTCTCGGCAGGCTGGATTTGAAGTCGCCCGCGCGAGTGACTGGGAGTGACCTCTGGCCTTACGTTGCGGGGCAACGCTCCAACCCACGCGACCACGTGGTGCAGGCGTACGGCTGGATTGCGGCAGTGCGCACGCCGGAGTGGAACTATTCGGCCATCTGGAACAAGGAAAAGTACGAAGGCCGGTACGCGCCCCAACTTTACGACCGCAAGAAGGACCCCGAGGAACTGCAGAGCGTTGCGGACCAGTATCCCGCGGTAGTCAAGGAACTGCAAACCAAGCTGGAGCGGTACATTGCTTCAGGCTGGGGAATGACCAACGGTAGCTTTAACGAAAAGGCCGGTTAGCCGGCGGCCCCTGAGTGACAATCATGAGACCAGATCGAGTTGTGGCTGTGTTGTTGACGCTTTCCGCGGCCTGCGCGGCGCACGCCCAGGTCGGTGTACGAATTCTGCTGGGGGTGGGAGACACCGAGGTGGTGCGATGGGATGGCACCATCGCCGCGCAAGGCGGTAAGATCGCCTCGCTCTCGCCATGGCGTTTCGAAGGAGCCGACGCCATCGTCGGCTCTACCTGGCATTTGAGCACGCACCCGATTCGCCTGTTCAATGGGGGAACGCAAGTCTCGTCGCGAGGCGTCAGCAACGTGGTCGCCAACGGCCTGATCGCGGACCTGTCCGACACCGGAGCGAGCGCCGCGCTGAAGGTGACGACGGCGCAGGGCGATTTCACTGTGGCGTTGGACGAACTCGCGTATGGGAAGCCGGTTCCGAAGCTGAATGGCCGTGTAGTGGTGGATCGCATCCCGGCGAGCGTGCAACTTACAACTACGCCGGACGAGGAAGATTACCCTTCGGCCGCCGTCGGCAAGAATGGCGATGTATGGCTGGCTTACGTGGTGTTCCATCATAATCCCGACCACAACAGCCTGCGGGCCGCGCTCGAAACCACGCCCAAGGATTTTGCGAAATGGAAGAGTCCCACCGGCGGCGACCAGATATTCGCGCGCAAATTCAGCGGGGGCTCGTGGGGCAAACCTATCGCCATCACCGCGGCGGGCGGCGATCTGTACCGCTCGGCGATTGCGGTCGATGGCCAGGGGCGGCCGTGGGTCTTCTGGGCGCAGAACGTGAAGCCTGTGGGCGGACGGGCGAATTTCGAAATCTTCGCGCGCGCGATTCAGAACGATGCGGCTGGCGCGCAGGTGCAGATCTCCAACGATCCCGGTTCGGATATCGATCCCGTGGCAGCCACCGATGCGAGCGGCAATGTGTGGGTCGCATGGCAGGGCTGGCGCAGCGGAAAGGCGGCGATCTTCGCGGCCTCGCAGAGTGGCAGCAAGTTCAGCGCGCCGGCAGCGGTTTCGCAATCGTCGGGCAACGAATGGAATCCGGCCATCGCCGCCGATAAGAGCGGGCGGGTCACGGTGGCGTGGGATTCCTATCGCAACCAGAACTACGACGTTTATTTGCGCACGGTATCGGGCGGCGCATGGGGGCCGGAGACAGCCGTCGCCGCCAGTGCGCGCTATGAAGCCTATCCGTCGGTCGCCTACGATGGCAGCGGGCGTTTGTGGGTAGCTTACGAGGAAGGCGGCAAGGGTTGGGGCAAGGACTTCGGAGCTTGCAACACCAGTGGTGTGGCCGTGTATCAAGGGCGCGTCGTTCGTCTGCGCGGCTTTGAGCCGGACGGGCGCGCCATCGAACCGGCGGGCGACCTGGGCGCGGTGCTGCCCGGCATGCCGAACATACAGATCGACAAGGCCGGCGCGCAAAACGATTTTCAGAAGCTGGATCCCGATGTGAAGAACGCGCAGACACGCGATCCGGACCGGACCGCGCGCAATATGCAAAACGCCCGCAACACGCTGCCGCGTCTGGCTGTGGACGACTCCGGCCGCATCTGGCTGGCTTTCCGCAGCGCCCATCCCATCTGGTGGAGCGGGCTGGGAACGGTTTGGACCGAGCACGTGGTGTCTTTCGACGGCAAGGCATGGAGCAGCCCGATCTATCTCAACCACTCGGATAACCTGCTCGACAATCGTCCGGCGCTGGTTTCGACGCGCGCGGGGCAACTGCTGGTGCTGGGATCGTCCGACAATCGCCGGCAGTATTATCTCGGCGAAAACATCAGCTCGCCGCTGGGCATCGTAGCGAGTTCGAAAACCGATCCCTATAACAACGATTTGTATGCCAACGAAATCGACCTGGGTCCGGCATCGCAGCCAGTGGCCTTGACCGACGCCAAGCCGGTGGAAGTTGCCGGAACGCAGGTGGCGGACTCGACCGACCTGAGGCTGGTAAGCCTGATTCGCGACTACAAGGTGAGCGGGCCGGAGTTGAAAATTGTCCGCGGTGAGTTTCATCGGCACAGCGAGATCTCCATGGACGGCGGCAACGACGGCACCATCCTGGATCAATACCGCTATATCCTGGACGCGGGGGCGCTCGATTGGGTGGGTTGCTGCGACCACGACAACGGAGCGGGCCGCGAATACACGTGGTGGATCAGCCAGAAACTGACGGACATTTTTTACTCTCCGGGTAAGTTCGTTCCCATGTTCAGCTACGAACGGAGTGTAAACTATCCGGAAGGGCATCGCAATGTCATCTTCGCGCAGCGCGGCGTGCGTACTCTGCCGAGGTTGCCGATCAGCAAGGAGAACGAGACTGTCCATGCGCCCGATACCTTGATGCTGTATTCGTATCTGAAGTACTTCCACGGCATCGCGGCGTCGCACACCAGCGCCACGGGAATGGGCACCGACTGGCGCGACAACGATCCGGCGGCCGAACCGGTGGTCGAGATCTACCAGGGCGACCGCCAGAACTACGAGATGCCGGATGCGCCGCGCTCCAATTCGGAGAAGGATTCGATCGGCAACTGGCGTCCCAAGGGATTCGTGAGCCTGGCGTTGGCCAAGGGATATAAGCTGGGTTTCCAAGCCAGCTCCGATCATATCTCCACGCACATGAGCTACTGCAATATCCTGGCGAAGGACCTCACGCGCGAAGCGGTGCTGGAGGGTTTCCAGAAGCGGCATGTCTACGGTTCCACGGACAACATTCTGGCCGACGTGCGCAGCGGGCCAAACCTGATGGGGGATGTCTTCTCCACCGCGGAATCGCCCAATCTGCACGTGAAGCTGGAAGGCACATCCAAGTTCGCCAAGGTGGTGGTGGTCAAGGACAACGAGTATGTGTACTCCACGCAGCCGGATTCGGACAAGGTGGAGTTCTCCTGGCGCGACAATGCGCCGGCCACAGGGAAGACCAGTTATTACTATGTCCGCGGCGAGCAGGACAACGGCGAAATCGTGTGGGTGTCGCCGATGTGGATCACCTATACGGGGAAGTAAAACGTACAATCTTGTGGGGCGGACCTCCAGGTCTGTCAGGATGGGCCTGCGGCCCACGAATAATTATGAAAACCAGGTTGGAGGGCGGGCAATCTTGCCCGCAGCCGGCTTTCAGCCGGCTTCTGGCAGCCTTCCAATTTGCAATAACTTACGGCGGGTTTTCGACCGTGCGCGGGTCCCCCAGGACCCGCTGCCGCGCAAAACGAGGAGAGTGCATATATGCAGCGACGTTGGCTATTCATTTTATTGTTAAGTGTTCTTCCGGTTCGCGCAGACGTCGGTGTGCGAGTCTTACTCGGTCTGATGGATCGCGAAGGGAAGAAGTGGGATGGCTCCGCCTCCATCGATGGCGGCCGGATCGCGAAGATCGATCCGTGGCGGTTCGGCAAGGACGATGAGATCGCCAGTGACGGCTCGTGGAAGATCTCCACCGCTCCGGTCCTCTCATTCCTGCACCTGGTCCAGCGGCAAACGCCGCCGGTGGGCCCTAACGGAGTGATCCTATGGCTCAGCGGCGAGGATGAGAACAGCCAGATCACAGTGAAGACTCCCAAAGGGCCTTTCAGCTTCCGCCTGGCGGACCTGCCCTATGGCAAGTTCCACTACGCGCTTGAGGGCAACGCCGCCGCCGATCGCATCCCGCCATCGTGGCGCTTGACCGATTCTCCCGATGAACAGGACTACCCGGCGGCCGCCGTGGCGCCCAATGGCGACATCTGGCTCGCGTACGTCGAGTTCCGGCATCATCCCGATCATGACAAGCTACGCGCGCCGTACAAGGATCCGCCGAAGGATCTATCGGCGCTGGACGCGCCGGCCAAAGGCGATCAGATCCTGGTAAAGCGGTTCTCCGCGAACCGCTGGGAGGAGCCGATTGCCATCACGCCGCCGGGCGGCGATCTATATCGGCCCGCGATTGCGGTGGATGGGTCGGGAAGGCCATGGGTGTTCTGGTCCGCCAACCAGAAAAACAATTTCGATCTCTGGGCGCGCGTGATCGAGAACGGCACGCCTGGCAAGACGGTGCAGATTTCGAATGCACCGGGGTCGGATGTGTTCCCCGCTGCGGCCACGGATTCAAACGGCCGCGTGTGGGTGGCCTGGCAAGGCTGGCGCGAGGGCAAAGGAATCATCTTCGCGGCCACCCAGGAAGGCACGAGTTTCTCCGCCCCCGCGGCGGTATCCAGTTCAACAGGCAACGAGTGGAACCCGGCCATCGCCGCGGATACGTCCGGACGAGTGACTGTAGCTTGGGACTCCTACCGCAACGGCAGTTACGACGTGTATGCGCGCACCGCCACGGCGCCGGGCGAATGGGGCAGCGAAATCCCCGTGGCCGCGACGCCGCTTTACGAGGCTTATCCCTCGATCACCTATGACGCCCAAGGGCGCTTGTGGATCGCTTACGAAGTAGGTCCCGACAGTTGGGGCAAGGATTTCGGCGCGCATCGCAGCACAGGTGTGCCGATCTACGAATCGCGCGGAGTCCGCTTGGTTGGCCTGGATCGCTCCGGAAAACTGATTCGGCCGGCAGCCGATCCGGGCAGCGCTCTGCAGGGGTTGGCCGATATCCGCGAAGATGGCGGCGGCCGCCAGGGCGACATCAAAGGTTGGGAACGCTCCAACCCAGAAGCCTTCACACAGCGCGCCTCCAATGCGCACCCTTGGCCGGCCAACAATCCGCGCAACAGTCTGCCGCGCCTCACGGTGGATGCCTCGGGCAGAATCTGGCTGGCGTTTCGCAGCATGCACCCTTCGGTCTGGACGCCCATCGGCACGTCGTGGTCCGAATATGTGATCTCTTACGACGGCAAAGCCTGGACCGGCCCGGCGTACATTTTCCGCAGCGACAATGTGCTGGATAACCGGCCCGCGCTGGTCTCGCAACGTGGCGGTGAACTGGTAGTGATCGGGTCGTCGGACTCGCGCCGCGAAATTCAATACATGCTCAAGAAAGGTTGGGACCTGAAGCAACTGCTAGGGTCCGCCATACCCGACCCTTACAACAACGATCTCTATGCCAGTGTGTTGCACCTGCCGCCTTCCCCGGCGCCTGTACCGAGCCGGGAAATTGGTCTGCCGCCCGCTCCTGCTGTTGTCACAGACTCGGAGGCGGAGCGGGCCGGCACGGCCGATGTTCGCGCGTATCGCGTTAGCGGCCAGGAAGGCACGCTGCAGATTGCCCGCGGCGAGTTCCATCGTCACAGCGAGATCTCCATGGACGGCGGACTGGATGGCAGCCTGATCGATCAGTGGCGTTACATCCTGGACGCCGCGGCGCTCGACTGGGTGGGCTGCTGCGACCACGATAACGGCGGCGGCCGCGAGTACAGTTGGTGGACCACGCAGAAGCTGACCGACGTGTTTTACACGCCCGGTAAGTTTGCGCCCCTGTTCAACTACGAGCGCAGCGTATCCTATCCGGAAGGGCACCGCAACGTGGTGTTCGCGCAGCGCGGCATCCGCCCGTTGCCGCGGCTTCCCAAGGTGGAGAACGACTCCACGGGACACGCTCCCGACACCCTGTTGTTCTACGAGTACCTGAAGAAGTTCAACGGCCTGACGGCCTCACATACCAGCGCGACGGACATGGGCACCGACTGGCGCGACAACGATCCGGAAGCGGAACCCGTGGTGGAAATCTATCAGGGCATGCGGCAGAACTATGAAATGCCCGACGCACCGCGTTCCAACTCGGCCACCGACTCCATTGGAGGATGGCGGCCGAAAGGGTTCGTTAACCTGGCGCTGGAGAAGGGCTATAAGCTCGGCTTCCAGGCCAGTTCCGATCACATCTCGACGCATCAGAGCTACGCGAATGTGCTGGTCACCGGCAACACGCGCGAGGCACTCATGGACGCGCTGCGCAAGCGGCACGTCTACGCAGCCACCGAGCAGATCGTGGCGGACGTGCGCAGCGGTCCGTATCTGATGGGCGATATTTTCTCGACCGCCGAAGCGCCCAACCTGCACGTGAAGCTGGCCGGCTCGAATAAGTTCTCCAAGGTTGTCATCGTGAAAGACAACGAGTACGTGTATTCCACCGAGCCCGGTTCGAACAACGTCGAATTTTCATGGCGCGACAACAATCCCTCGAAGGGCAAGACCAGCTATTACTACGTCCGTGGAGAGCAGGACAACGGCGAGCTGGTGTGGGCCTCGCCGATGTGGATCACTTATACGGGGAAATAACGCGTGCATGTTCACTTACCCACCGAACCGGTCTACGATGAACGCAAGCAGCTCATTCAGCAGTTCGGCTTTGCCGCGTTCATCGGCGTCCTTTTATTACTGAACGTAACCGGCACTCTCACTACGGTCGCCGGCCTCGATACGGCGGCGATCCTCACCTTGATCGCCGGTTATCGCACATTCTTCACCGCCATCTCCGGATTGTTGCAACGGAAGATCTCGGCTGACCTGGCGATCTGCGTGGCGGTCATCGCAGCGCTGGCTTCGGGCCAATATCTGGCGGCGGCCGAAGCCATGTTCATCATGCTGATCGGCGAGGCGTTGGAGGGTTACGCGGCCGGGCGCACGCACGCCGCCATTCACCGCTTCGTGGAACAGCTTCCACGGCATGCGCGGGTGATCCGCGACGGCGCGGAGATCGAAATCGACGCCGCGCAGTTGGTTCCAGGCGATATCGTGCTGGTGCGACCGGGCGAGCGCATACCCGCGGACGGCGTGATTCATCATGGTGCTTCCAGCATCGACGAGAGCACCATCACGGGCGAGCCGCTGCCCCGGGACAAGTCCGCGGGCGACGAGGTTTTTTCGGGCACCTTGAACGGCTTGGGCATGCTGCGGCTCACGGTCACGCGCGCGGGCGCGGAGACCACTCTGGCGCGGGTCATCAAGCTGGTGGAGCATGCGCGGGAGAAACGGGCTCCGGTGGAACGGCTGGCGGACCGGTTTGCGCGTTATTTTCTGCCCGCGCTGCTGCTGGTCGCGGGACTGACTTTCTACTTCACGCGCGACTGGATGCGCACGGTGGCGGTGCTGATTGTGGCGTGCCCGTGCGCCCTGATTCTGGCAACGCCCGCGGCCATGGTAGCGGCTGTTGGTGGCCTCGCGCGGCGCGGCATCCTGGTGCGCGGCGGCGCCGTTTTGCAGAATGCCGCCAAGGTCGATGCCGTGTTCTTCGATAAGACAGGCACGGTCACCCAAGGGCGTTTCGGCGTGGTCAAAGTGGCCGGGCTAGGGCGAGGCGAATCCGACGTTCTGGCGCTGGCCGCCGCGGCGGAGTATGGGTCGGAGCACGTGCTGGCGCGCGCCATTTTGGAAGAAGCGCGGCATCGCGGCATTGCCATCGCGCAACCGGACGAAGCGCGCATCGTTCCGGGCCGCGGCGTGGTGGCAAAGGTTGCCGGGCGCACCATCCTCGCGGGAAACGCCGGCTTCCTCGCGGAACATAATATCTCCGGCCTGGAACCGCTGTTGGAGGAAGCCGATCGCTACGGCGCGACAGCGGTGCTGGTGGCCGACAACGGCGTCCTGGTGGGCGACCTCCTCCTTCGCGATCGTGTTCGCGAAGGCGCCCGCCGGGCGATTCACGATCTCGAGCACCTGGAAATCTCCCACCTCACAATGCTCACGGGCGACCGCAAACGCGCGGCGGAAGCCATCGCGCGCGAGGTGGGACTTCACCACGTCGAGGCCGGCCTGCTGCCGGAAGAGAAGCTGGAGCGCATCCGCCACGCGGCGGCACATGGACATACTGTCGCCATGGTGGGCGACGGGCTGAACGATGCGCCCGCACTGGCCGCGGCGCGGGTCGGCATCGCGGTGGGCGGCGCCAACGACATCACCGCCGAAGCCGCCGATGTGGTGTTTCTGGGTCATTCGCTGGAAGCGTTGCCCAAGCTGTTCGAAGTCAGCCGCCGGGCGATTCGCACGGCCTGGCAGAACATGATCGTCTTCGCCGGCATCGTGAACGCGGTGGCCATCACCGCCGCAGCGACCGGAAGGCTGGGCCCCATCGGCGCAGCCGTCACGCACCAAATTGCGTCGCTGCTGGTGGTGCTGAACTCGCTGCGGCTCCTGCACGTCGGCGGGCGTGCGGGCCGCTTCGCCTGGGTCGCGCCGAAGCTACACCATCTTTCGCACGAACTGCAGCATCTCTCGCACCACGTCGACCCCAAGCGCTGGTTCGATGAAGCCATCGCGCACCGGCGGGTGTTGGCGCGTCCAGCTCTGGCCGCCGCCGTGGCCTTGATTCTGGTAAGCGGGTTCTACTCGCTTGCACCCAATGAAATCGGGGTTATCGAGCGGTTTGGCCGCAAGATTCTGCCCTACCAACAGCCGGGCTTGCACTACAAGCTACCCTGGCCCATCGAGCGCCTTACGCGCGTGAAAGGCCGCAGCGTGCGCGTGGTGGAGGTCGGCTTCCGGTCCGGCGCGGCTGCGGGCGAAGCGGAGCCGGCCGCATATGAGTGGAACGTGCAGCATCGCTCCGGCCGCTTCCAGCGCAGGCCCGAGGAGTCGCTGATGCTGACCGGCGATCAGAACATGATCGAAGTGAACGCGGTGGTGCATTACCAGATGGCGCGCCCGGACGATTTCCTGTTCGGGCAGCTCGACGCCGAAACCACCGTGCGCACGGCCGCCGAATCCGCGCTGCAGACCACCGTATCGACCGCGCCGCTCGACGATGTGTTGACCATCGGGCGCAGGGAGATCGAAAGCCGCGTGCTGGCCGCGCTACAGGCCAAGCTGGATCGCTACGGCGCGGGCGCGCGGGTGGTGCGGGTAAAGCTGCTGGACGTGCATCCGTCGCTTGAAGTGGTGGATGCCTTCCGCGAAGTTTCGGGCGCTTTCGAGGAAAAGAACCGGCTGATCGACGAGGCCGAGGGATACCGCAACGAACAAGTCGCGCTGGCGCGTGGCAATGCCGAAGCGCGCCTGAAAACCGCGGCGGGTTACAAGGCCAGCCGCATCTTGCGCGCCGATGGCGACGGCAGCCGCTTCGATCTGGCCGAGAGCGCCTTCAATACCGCGCCCGCGATTCATGGACTGCGGCTCTATCTGGAAACGATGGAACAGGTGCTGCCGGGCAAGAAGAAGCTGATCCTGGATTCGGCGAAAGGGCGGCGTCATTTATTGCTGCTGGAGGATGGCGTGGAAATCGCGCCGCCGGGCAGCTTGAGCTTGGGACAGTAGGGTTGGGAGGCCCTGCTCTTCAATGCGTCTTACAAAAACACATTACCGGGCCGGCGCGGCAGTGGCGCTGGCGTTGCTGGCCTGGCTGACATTTTTCTCCGTACGCGAAACCGAGTTCGCGCTCATTACGCAGTTCGGCAAGCCGGTGCGGACGGTTACCGACGCGGGTTTGCACGTCAAATGGTTCTTCCAGAGCGCCACTTATTTCGACCGCCGGCTGCGCGTGTACGATCCGCGGCCGAGTGAGTTTCTAACGCGGGACAAGAAGAACCTGGTCATTGAAAGTTACGTGGCATGGCGCATTCGCGATCCCAAACATTTCGTGGAGACCGTGGGCGATCCGGTGTCGGCGGAGATGCGGCTGCACGACATCGTGTGGTCCGGGCTGTCGGCTGTGCTGGGCACCCACGACCTGGATTCGATCGTGGCTCCCAATGCGACCGGCGTCCAGGCGGAGAGCTTTCTCGATCAACTGACCGCCGCCACGGGCAGTTCGGCCCTCTCGCAATACGGCATCGAGATCGTGGACGTGCGCATCAAGCGGTTGAACCTGCCGGAGCAGAACAAGCAGAGCGTCTATGCGCGCATGCGCGCCGAGCGCGAGCGCATTGCCCGGCAGTACCGCGCGGAAGGCGAGGAGCAGGCGCTGCGGATTCGCGCGGACGCGGACCGCCAGCGCGACGAGATTCTCTCGGCCGCCTACAAGGAAGCGGAAAAAACGCGCGGCGAGGGCGATGCGGCGGCCACCCGAACTTATGGCCAGGCTTACTCGCGCAATCCCAAGTTCTATAAACTGGTGCGCACGCTGGAATCTTATAAGAAGATCCTCGACGATAAAACCACCGCGATCCTCAGTTCCGACTCGGAGTTGTTGAAGGTGCTCATGAAGGGCGAGGGCGCGCAATGAGCACGATCCCGCTGGTGGAGCACCATCATCATAACGGTTACGGCCACCCTCACGAGCATCATCGTCACGACCATCCTCACGAACATCCGCCTGAGAAAAAGCCTCGCGCGGCCCGGCCGTGGAGCCGGCGCAAGCAGTTGGTGCTGGCCGCCGTGGCTCTGTGGCTACTGAGCGGAACGTACATCGTGTCCGCCGACCAGCAGGCAGTGGTGACCCGATTCGGACAGGTGATCGAGCCGCGCGTTTTTCCGGGCATCCATATTGCGCTGCCTTGGCCGATCGATCGCGTGAACAAGCTCAAAGTGCGGCAACTGCAGAGATTGGTGGTGGGCGGCGATCTGCCCGACGGCGTGCTTGGCCGGACGCAGCCCCTGGCCTCGCAGTTCTTGACGGGCGACCAGAACATCATCAACCTGCGCGCCGTGGTGCAGTATTCCGTAGACAAGCCGGCCGACTATTTATTTCACACGCAGGATGTAGCGAAGAGCGTGGCCGCCGCGGTCGAGACCGAATTGGCCCGGCGCATCGGACGGCGCACCGTGGACGCGGTGTTGACCACCGATAAGATTGCCATTCAGGAGGAGGCGCGCGCGGCCGCACAGAAGCTGATCGACGCCTACGGCGCCGGAGTTCGCGTCGCCAGCATCAACATCGAAAGCATGACGCCGCCGCCTGAGGCCGCCGAGGCGTTTCGCGACGTGGCCAGCGCGCGCGCGGACGCTGCCCGCATCTACAACGAAGCGCTCGGCTACGCCAACGATGAGATCCCCAAAGCGCGCGGCGAGGCACAACAGATGACCGAATCGGCGGCCGCTTACAAAGAGACCAAGATCGACGAGGCCGCCGGCGACGCGGCCCGCTTCAATCTGGTATCGGACGAATATGCGCGCGCGTCGGCGGTAAACGGCCGGCGGCTCTACCTGGAAACACTCGAACAGGTGCTGCCCAGAATCAAGAAGCTGATCGTGGACAAGAACGCGAACTTCGATCTGACCATCATCCGGAAGAGTGGCGACACGCCGCCGGCGCGGAGGAATCCATGACCCGCGAACGAAAGGCGCAGGTTGCCACGCTGGCCGTGCTATTCGCGGCGCTGGCGCTGGTGGCCGTGAAGCGCGGTGGATGGCAAGCTAGCGCGGCGTCGCTCTCGAACCTGGTGTCGGTGCGCGCGCCTGCCGGGGTGAATCCGCAAGATACGGTTTATCGCATGATGGACGCTGCACGCGACGGGGACGTGCGCACCTATCTCGGCTGTTACACGGGCCAGATGGAAAGTACCCTGCGGCAGATCGCGGCGGAAAAGGGAGAAGCGGCGCTGGCCTCTTATATTCGCAACTTCAACGCTGCGGTTAAAGGCGTCGCGATTCAGGATCCGCAGTCCACGGCAGAGCGCGAAGTCCGCTTGCGCGTGGAGTTCGTGTATCGCGACCGCAACGAAGCGCAGATCTATTACCTGGAGCAGGGCGGCGGGAGTTGGAAAATCGCAAGGCAGGAGAACGCCGAGGGCGTCAAGACGCTCGTGCCATACGGCACCCTGGTGGAATGAACCTACTGGGCGGGAGCCGGCTGGAGTTCCCAATCGCCGCCGTCGAAGGCTATCTCGTCGGACTTCAGATCCGCGGTGCTTTGGAACCCCTTGGCCAATCCGGAAGCGCCGTGATGCACCGTGCCGAGCACCGCGTGATAGAGTTCGTGGGCCAGCACGCGGCCCAGCACACGGCCGAGCGCCGCATCGCCCAGCCGGTGGTCGGATGCGTATTCGATGTCGGGCAGCACGCGGCGGACCGCATCGCAGCGAACCTCGCTGTAGGGGAGCACGCGGCCGTCGACTACCGCGGTAGTGCCTAGCACGAGAATCTCGCGACTCGCGGGCAGGAAGCCCCCGCAGGCGCATTTCCCGGTAAACTTGACCACGGCCAGCCGCTCAAAGGGCTCGTTCCCTTGATTCTGGGACACCAGCCGCCATGCGATCCCGATGCCCACCCGATCGAGAACACCGGCGGCTTCTTTCCGCATGGTTGCCACGGCGGCTTCCGAAGGGGGTTCGTCGAATTCCAGATAGACACCGACAGGGGAGGCGGCTATCATAACCGGCGCGAGCACCGTGAGTAAACCACCCAGAACAGGGAGTCGCAGCATGGTCGCACCCCCGCAACCAACCAAATTCTATCACGGCAGGAGCTGAAAATCAGTTTCACTTTAGTGGGGCAGACCATCGCACTTTGTGGTCTGCCGTCTTCGGGGAGCGCTTGGCCACCGAAACATCATTAAGTGAACAGTGTTGGTTTTAGCTGGCGTTGGTCAAAACAGGAGGCCGCTCGCCGCGGTCACGCCGGGCGCCGAACTCTGATTTCCTGTTTCGAGCATTTCGCAACCCGAGCCCAGCGCAAAGTCGCACATGTAGGTGACCAAAGAGCCTGTACCAGCCTCGCGCGCCATTTGCAGGCGTACCGTGGCGGTCAAGCCGGGGCTCAGCCCCACGCCAGTCCGCAATAGCGGCTTAAAACCCGGCTTTATCGCTTCGATCCGATATTCTCCCGGCGGCAGCGGCGCCACTTGAAAGTAGCCTTGAGCATTGCACAGAACCTGGCGCGCCGATCCGGACTCGACTTGCGTCGCTGTGACAACGGCCGCCGCCACCACGGCCCCGGCGCTATCGGTGATCCGGCCCGCAATGCGGGAATCCTGCCCCAGCAGCGGCAACCAAAGCCCCAGACACACCGTAACCGCTGGACAGAGGCGCCGGGTGAGCTTGCATCGCATATGTGTTCACTAATCTCGAATATTGTCTATAGACGTTATATACTAACCATCCATTTTTGTCAAGACAGCCCCAGTCTGAAATTCTGAGTAGTGTCACGCGGCGCGTTGCCGCTCCCAGTGCATGATTATTAAGGCTGTATTATCAATCGGTTGCGGGGGCGGAAACGGTTTAAGGCCGGTTGTCAGCACGGCGCGCATGAATCAGCGCTGCCGGCGGCGGCCCCCCTGGAGCGCGGCCGGACGGCGGAATCAGATTGGTCTTCGGGTGTTTCGGCAGGATCAGCGCGGTGCGGGGCCGCTGATTGAAATCGAAATCCTGGCGCAGGTCGCCTAGTTCGGAGGCGTTCTCGCGCACCGCGGGGCGGGGATCGGGCCGGCCGTCGTTCTGCGGATCGAGGCGTTGGCCGCCCAGGAAATCGTCCTCAATGAATTTGACGTAGGCATCGAAGCTCAGAGTCTGATGGTCGATGAAGCCCTTCTTGGCATAAGGGGAGATCGTCAGTCCGGGGACCCGCAAGCCATAGCCGTTGCTGTCCACTTTGACCGGGACCACGTGGTCATAGAAGCCGCCCCAATCGTCCCACGCCAAAAAGATAGCGCAATCTTTCCAATTGGGTCCGGACATCACGGAGTTAATCAAGGTAGTCACGAAGGTTTGCCCCCTGCTCACCAGAGCGGGCGGATGCTCGCTCACCTCACCGGAGGGCACAATCCAGGAGACCGCGGGCAGGGCGCCGCTCTTGGCCTTTTGCAGGAAGTTTTCGACCGACTGAATATTGCCTAGCTCTCCGTCGTTCCGGACCGTGTCGAAATACGGCAGAGGGTTCCAGATTCCGGGCGTCTTGGAATTCTGCGCGACAGGAAGACAGTCTGTCTGTTCGTCGTCTTCGCAATCGGGTTCGGTACCGTCCACCACGTAGTAACCCCAGGTGACATTCTTCTTATGGAGGAGATACGTCAGGTCCGTCCAGGCATAGATAGGATCTTGAGCGATGCGCACGCGGGCGCCCAGTGCTTGCGCAAGGAGAGGCGAGAAATCCGGAGGGAGCCCGGGTAGATCCAACGCATTGCGGCAACTGGAGGGGTCGTCATGTTTGCTGCAGTAAGCCGACCACTCCGAAACCTGGAATAGATGTGCCGGCAAGCTCCAGGAGGCGTTGGGTTCAAACATGCGATCCTGCAGAACGAAATTCCGCGCGTACTTCCAGTAATTGGGGATGTCGCCGCCATCGTGGTAACCCATCACATCCGTCTTGGCGGCGAGAGAACAGGCGGGGTCGTTGTTATCGAGGCAGCCACGCCGCCCGCGTTCGGCCTGCGCAATGAAGCCGTCCATCCTGCCGCCATTCACATCCTTCACGGCGTCGCGTCCACTATGCGGGCCGCCGCCATTTCGGTCGCTCGTATCGTGATAAGGTTTGGTGCACGTTTGGGTCGCGGGATCGTCTACGCACACGGTGGGTTCGCCATCGCGCATGGGAATGCCGTCGGCGCCCGGAAACGTCCCGAAGTAGCTGTCGAAAGAACGGTTTTCCTGCAGGATGACGATCACGTGGCGGATCTTGCGAATGCCGCCGTCGTCCTGAGCCGGCATGCCCAGCGCGAAGGACAGCAGCAGGACGGAGAGTCTCGGTTGGCCCATGGCGTTTTAATTGTAGCAAGGGATAAAAAGAAGGTTGGCGCCACGTCAGCAAGCAGAAGCGTTATCGACGTTCGACGTCTTGCGCAGGCAGCCACCACGGCTACCTCAACGAATAGGCTAGTGGGTCAATTTGCGTAGCATCGCCTTGGAGGGCGGNNCGCAGCCGCCTTTTAGGCGGCCAGAGCGGGCTGAAACCGGCTGCGGGCAGGATTGCCTGGCAGGATTGCCCGCCCTCCAGTTGCAAACCGATCCAGCGCCGAAGCCGCAGACAGCCGCAGCAGACAGGCCACCAAAAGATCTGCTTATCTGATACCCTACTGGCATGCGTCTACTTAAGATTGCGTTGCTTCTCGGCGTGGCCGCAGCCGTCCAGGCTCAGGACGTAACCTGCACGACGGCCCCTCCACTTCCGCTGATCATGCGGGCCGAAGGACTAGCGGAACCCGTGAGCGATATCGTGCTGAACTGCACCGGCGGGACGCCGGGTCCCTCCATGCCAATTCAGATCACGGTCGAACTGAGCGCCAACCTCACCAGCCGTATCCTCGACACGGCATCTGCCAGTTCGGAAGCACTGCTGCTCATCGATGAACCGCAGCCTGACGCAGTAAATATGAGTAACGGTTTTCCGTACAATGGGCAGGTTCTCGGCAAGCCTGGCATTGGCGCCGGCGCCAGCGGCTCGGGCAATGTGTACCTGGGCCGGCAAGCGTCCGACACATCGATCACATGGTCCGGCATCCCCTTGGTCGCGCCTGGGCCTTCCGGAACGCGCACGCTCCGTATTACCAATCTGCGTGCCAATGCGACCATCGAGCAAATGACCGGTCCGTGGGACGTAGGCGACGTGAACGCCACTATTTCTGGCTCGATCCCGATCGGCAATCCAGCTCTCCGGGTCGGATTCACCACCTTTGGCCTTGTGTTCTCGAGTGTCTATACGTCGCCTTCTGTCGCTACGCTGACTTTCGGGGGAACCTTTCCGTTGCTCCGCACGCGCACCGCTAATCAAGGCGGACAGTTTGTGCCTACAAGACAGGACATCCCGGGCGGCATTTACTATGGGACGGAAAGCCAATTCACTCCCTGCCTTTCTTATGGGAATTGCGCGACGCCTCCGGGATCGCCCATCGGCTTGGCCAATTCGGGTACCTTGCTCGCAGCGCGGATCACTGGACTCGGAAGCGAGGCCGCTTTCCTGAGCGTCCCGAATCAGGTCTGTTTCGTTTTGCCGGGCTGGAATACGTGCCCAAGCCCACCCCTCTATGACCTGTATCTGATCGTGAATGGACAGCCCATAACCGGCTCCGGAAGCACTTCTCTGCCGGTCACGAACGGAATCGTAGACGTCCTGTACGAAGTGACATTCTCGGGGATAGGTTTCCCGTATTCCGTGCCCGTGACGCTTCTGGATGCTTCCGGAAACCCGCTGGATTTTCCAGGCCCTGCAGTCTTCGCCGGTCGCCTGGCGCCGCTCAGCACGGTTGGAACGGCCAGCGCGACAGCTCCGGAGCCGCGCTTCGTGGCTTCTGCCGCCGGACCCTCGCCATCTGTGATTTGCCAGAATGCCGCTTCCGTTGTGCCGACGGTCAGATCGGAAGGCCTGGCGGAACCCGTGGGCGACTTCCTTCTGGCTTGCGCCGGGGGCACTCCGGGGCCATCCACGCCGGTCGAGGTTACGGTCACCCTGAACACCAATCTAACGAGCCGAAACTACGGAACCCCGGCCGTGGGTTCCGAGGCCCTGCTACTGATCGACGATCCTGCTCCCGGCCAAATTAACATGTCAAACGGGTTCCAATATAATGGCCAAGTTCTCGGTAAGCCCGGAGTTGCGGCCGGCGCGGCTGGTTCCGGCAACGTCTACATCGGCAGGCAGTCTTCCGCGAGTTCAGTTACGTGGAGCGGCATACCTTTTGTAGCTCCAGGTACTTCCGGCGTGCGCTTTCTCCGCTTCGTGAACCTGCGAGCCAACGCGGCGATGCTGCCGCCCGGTCCTAACCCGATCTCCGCCAGTGTCTCCACCAATGTGCCCGTTGGCAATCCCACTGCCATCGTTGCATTTGCCACGCCGGGTGTGACTTTTTCAAGCATTTTCGCCTCGGCTTCCACGGTGAATTTGACTTTCCAGGAGAACTTCGCGACGGCACTGCTCCCTCGAATCCTCACTTCTGGCGGCCCGTTCAGCTATTCGCGGCAGGACGTGCCCGGTGAAGTCTACTCTAGTGAGAGCCAATTTACTCCGTGCTTCTCTAATAGCAACTGCTCCTCCGCGCCGGAATCTTCAATCGGGTTCGCGAATACGGGAACCGAACTGCTGGCGCAGTTGACCGGGCTCGGGGGGCAAGCGGCCTCCCTGAGCGTTCCCAATCAGATTAGTGATGCTATTGGCACGGAGGCGTACTTGATTGTGGGCGGACAGCCGGTCATGAGCACGGGCAGCACCTCCTTGCCAGTTGCAAACGGAACTGTTGAAGTCTTATATGAGGTTGCCGCCGGCAATGCAAGCGCAATCGACACATTAACAATTCCCGCCACGCTCCTGAATGTTTCGGGCGCGCCGCTGGCATTTCCCGCGCAAGCCGTTTTTGCGGGCCAACTGGCTCCCGTCAACAACACTGGAGCCGCCAGCGCCACGGCGCCGGAGCCGCGCTTCGTTAGCGGGGTGCCGGCCCATAAATAGGCTGGCCGGCTTGGCCGCGAAGAACCGCGGCGCACCAGTGCGGTCCCTATCGCACTCGATGTCGTCTGCCCACCGATCATCGAGCGTGGGCCCCCCTACTCCATGGATTGGCGCCGCCCGGGACGGGCGCAGAGTGGAACGCATGCGCGACATCCTCTCTCACATCTCTCTCTAAGGCGCTCGCATGTATCGCAGATACCGGACTCCGCGCCGCACTGGACAAGCAACGCCGTCCCGTCGCCTGAATCCGGCACGGGCGGTTTGGGATTAGCAAGGGATTAGCAAGCGTTCTTTATTGAAATGGCGGAGAGGGGGGGATTCGAACCCCCGGTAGAGCTTTTGACCCTACGACGGTTTAGCAAACCGCTGCTTTCGACCACTCAGCCACCTCTCCGTGAGCGTGCGATTGGCCGTGCTTCCAAAAGCATAGCACAACCTACGCATGCGGGCGGCCTTACTGCACGCGGAGCACGCGGAGCCACACCATGGGATCGGCCTTGGCCGCCTCACTCACTGCTATCCCCGCGTCACATCCACCAAATCCCCAAACACCCCATAAGCCGTCTGCTCCACGCCCGGCGAGATCGACACCGTCCCAATCGTCCCCATCAAATCCGTGTGCAGCAGCAGCACGTTCGACGTGCCCCCCACCGAGGCCAGCACGTCGGTCTTCTCCAGCACCTCCGCGCGCACCCTCAGCGTGATGCCGCCGGCGCCGCGGCGGGCGCGGCTGATCAGGCGCACGGTCTTCCCCGCCCTCCCCAACTCCGCAATGCGTTCGGGCGTGAGCCGCGCGATGCCCCGCGTCGAGACGGCTTGCGGCGTAGTGCGCGCATCCATCAGGACGTTGGCCAGTGCGGCGGTCTTGGCGGCCGAGTCCCAGCCCTCCACATCGAAGCTCGCATCCGCCTCCGTCACTCCCAGGCTGCGCGCCAGCGCCAGGCCGTCCTCGAACGAACCGCCCCGCTCCATGGTTTCGATCACCAGCTTGGAGGTGGAATTGAGCGCGCCGGTGAAGCCCAGCACCGTCGCTCCCGGCAGGTTGTAGCGCACCAGGTTGAACACCGGCGCGCCATCCATCACCGTGGATTCAAAACGGAACTCGACGCCCTGGCGCGCGGCCATGTCGCGCAGATCCGCGTAGGCGTGCGCGATCGGACCTTTATTCGCCGTGACCACGTGCATGCGCCGCGCCAATGCGGCCCGGATGTGCGAGATGGCCGGTTCGCCCGTGGCCGGATTCAGCGTAGTCAGCTCCACCGCGATATCCGCCTGCGCGGCGTCCAGGAATTCGTCGATCGAGGCCGCCGCCGGGCCGAACACCGGGTCCACCGGCACACCACGCGCCGCTACCGCCGTGCCGTGCCGCGCCGTGTGGATGCCAGTGATCCGAAACGGAAACTTCGCGTGCTGCCGCCGCAGCAGCCGCGCCAGCGCGCGCGCCACATTGCCGTAGCCGATCAACGCCAGGCGGGTCACCGCTTTGCTCACTTCTTGGCAGCGTCGCGAGTGGCCTGCAAGGTGGCCGTCAAGCCCTCGCGTTCAATGCTGTGGGTGGAGGAAACGAACAGCGCGCCGATGATCGGCGGCAGCCCGCGCGTCAGCGACGTAGTTTCGCACTCCAGGTAGACGCCCCCATCGCGCTGCTCTAGCCGCCAATAGCCGTTCAGCCGCCAGAGATAGCCGCTGCCATGTCCGGGCTGCAACTCGTGCTGCTTGGGTTTGCCGTAATCTTCGATTTCGGTGACGCGCGTGGTGCGCGTCTGGCAAACCCACCGCGTGGCATCCATCTGTTGGTAATGCGCCTCGAAATCGGTGCGGAACACCCCGTTGATGGGACCGTTGTGCAACACCCGCAGCCGGTAGTATTTGAAGTCGTTGCCGTTGCGCGCGAGCAGTTTCGACTCCGGCACGTCCTTGTAGATGTTCTTGTGATGGTCGTAATCCTGCAACACCGCCAGCGTCTTTTCCAAAGTCCCGCCGGGGATGAAGATCGCACCGATCCAGTCGTGAATGGATGCCCCCGTCACGAAGGTGTCGCCATCGCCTTTCGCGGGATCCACGGCCGCCTGCCCTTGCTTCACCAGCCGCAGACGTTCCGGCGAGGCGTCCACCCACAGGAACGGGACTTTGGCCGCCGCCAGGCGCGCTTCCGTATCGTGAGTGTAACGATCATAAGCCTGAACAGCTTCGGGCTTCAGATCTGCCGCCACGCATGATGCAGCGGCCGCGAGGAACAAAGCCAGGGAGCGGATCACACCGAATTGTAGCAGGCCGCTTGTGGAGGGCGGGCTTGAGCCCGCGCGGGACTTCAGTCCCGCCCCGCAGCTAACCGGACCTATGCTACCTTCGTCCAAGGCATATGCCCGGAATCGCACAATTGCGTCAGGACTTCGTCTATGGCGCCCGCCTGTTGGCCAAAAGCCCCGGCTTTACATCCGTCGCGGTGCTCTCGCTAGCCCTCGGCATCGGCGCAAACACCGCCATCTTCAGCCTGATCGACTCGGTGCTATTGAAGAAGCTGCCGGTCAAGGACCCGCAACAACTGGTCGCCCTGACCGATCCCACCAACGGGGGCGTGAACATCGGCACCTCAACCGGCGAACGCGGCATCCTCTCGAATCGCGAATTCGAAGCCTTGCGCGACCGCGCACAGTCGTTCTCCGGCATGCTCGCCGCGCAGAGCCAACTGGACAGGAACAACGCCAGCATCGATGGCAAAGCCCCCGAAGAACTGCGCACCCGGCTCGTCAGCAGCGGCTATTTCAACGTGCTTGGCGCAACCACCGCCATCGGCCGCACCTTCACGCCCGCCGAAGAGCGCGGCCCCGGCAGCGCTCCCTACGCCGTCATTAGCTACGAATTCTGGCAACGCCGCTTTGGCGGATCGCTCTCCGTACTGGATTCCCGCGTCCGCATCGCCAAAGCCAACTTGACCATCATCGGCGTGGCGCAGCCCCATTTTCTCGGCGAGAACGTTGGCGAAGCCCCCAATCTGTGGATTCCGCTCGACATGCAGCCGCAGATCATGCCCGGCCGCATGTGGCTCGCGGACGATCCCGGCCACATCGCGGAGAAGGTCATGTGGCTGCACGTGATCGGCCGCCTCAAGCCCGGCGTTTCGCGCAAGCAGGCGCAGGCTAACGTGGACGTCGTCTTCAAGCAGGTGGTGGCCGAGGAGTTCTCCAAACTCAGCCGGAGCCAGCCCGACATCTTAAAGCAGAATCTGGTGCTGCACGATGCCGGGGCCGGCGTCTCCAGCCTGCGCGGCAATTTTGCCGACCCGCTGTACGTGCTGATGGCCGTGGTCGCGCTGGTGCTGGTCATCGCTTGCGCCAATGTTGCCAACCTGCTGCTGGCGCGCGCCACCGCGCGGCAAAAGGAAATGGGCGTGCGCCTCGCGCTGGGCGCGGGCCGAGCGCGCATCGTCCGGCAGTTTCTCACCGAAAGCCTGATGCTCTCCGTAGCGGGCGGATTGCTCGGCAGCCTTCTGGCGGTGTATGGCGTGCAGTTGCTTGTCGCGCTGGTTGGAGACCGCGCCGGTTCAGTGGCGTTGGATGCGCGGCCCGATCTGCGCGTCCTCTCTTTCACCTTAGGAGTCTCGCTGCTCACCGGCGTGGTCTTCGGCCTGGCCCCCGCTTGGAGGTCCGCGCGAATCAACGTCAGCAGCACATTGAAAGAAGCCGGGCGCGGGATGACCGGCAGCAGCGCCAAAATCGGCGTGGGCAAAATCCTGGTGATCGGCCAGATCGCACTCTCCGTAATGCTGCTGATTGGCGCCGGATGGTTCATCCGCACGCTGCGCAACCTGGAGAACGTCGATCTGGGCTACCAGCGGGAGAAGCTGGCGCTGGTGGACGTCGACTTCCTTTCGGGCGGCTACTCGGGCAAGCGGCTCCCCATCGCATATAACGAAGTGCGCGACAGGCTGGCGCGCATCCCTGGCGTGCGCGGCGTGGCGTATTCCACGAATGGTCTTTTTAGCGGCAGCGAGTCCGGCGACAAGATCAGCGTGGAGGGTTACAAGTCGCAAAAGCCGCAGGACCTGCACGCGCGCTTCGACCAAGCCGGCCCCGGTTACTTCGCCACGGTGGGCATCCCCATCTTGCTCGGGCGGGATATCGGGCCGCAGGACGTGGAGTCGGCGGAAGCCGTCTGCGTGGTCAACCAGGCTTTCGCCAAGTTCTACTTCGGCGCACAAAATCCCATTGGCAAGCACGTGACCGACGAGTTTCCGGACACCCACAAAACGTTCACCATCGTGGGCGTGGCGCGCGACGCGCGGGACCACAGCCTGCGGCGGGAAATCTTTCGCCGCTTCTACCTCTCCGCGATGCAGCCCTTGGGCGACTTCCCGCCGGACATGAATTACGAGATCCGGACCCTTGGCGAGCCGGGCGCAGTGATGCAGGCGGTGCGCAAAGCGATCCTGGCCTACGACCCAGCCATCCCGGTCGGCCGGGTGCAACCCTTCGTCGAGATGCTGGACGACAATATGCGCCAGGAGCGCATCATCGCGCAACTCTCCACGGTCTTCGGCGGCGTGGCCCTGTTGCTCGCCGCCATCGGCCTGTACGGCGTGCTTTCCTATGCGGTAGCGCAGCGCACCAATGAAATCGGCATTCGCATGGCCTTGGGGGCGGAGCGAGGTACGGTGGTACGGATGATTCTGCGCGAGACGGCGGTGCTTATCTTGATCGGACTGGCGGCCGGAGTGCCCGCCAGCCTGGCCTGCGCGCGCCTTATCCAAAGCAAGCTCTTCGGCCTGAAACCCGCCGATCCCGTGACCCTGGCGGGGGCGGTCGGCATCATGATCGCCGTCGCCATCGCATCGGGTTATTTACCCGCGCGCCGCGCGTCCAGGGTAGATCCGCTCATCGCCCTGCGTTACGAGTAGGAAGGCTTCTTCTTACCAAATCGCACAGCCGGTTCGTCGGACCGCAAAGAATTACTAAAGAAATCCTTCGTCCGGCGAGGTTCTGTTGATCGGGAATGTTCTGGTCGACGGTAATGACAACGTCGAACCCGGCGGCCTCGGCGGCGTCCAGAAGTTGACCATTCTTCAGTCCCGACAGGTTGGCAAAGCGGGCCGTTTGGCACTCGTGGCCTCGGAACAGAAGCCGTAATCGCTCGTCAACGCACTCGTCGATCAAAAGTCGCATCAACTGCTTGTCAGCAATAGTTGCTTGGCTTCCTCCAGCGCTTCCAGGGCTAGCTAGAGCGCGGCGAACGGTCGGAAACCCTTCCATGAAGTCCTCGAGTGTGTCGCCACCCGCCAGGTAATCGAACAGTGTCTGGACCGGCACGCGCGTCCCTCGGAACACGGGAACACCATGCATCGTCTCGGGATCTCTTGTGATCGCTCGCGCCACCTCTTCATTGTCTCTAGAAACCGGCATATCATGGTGTGACCGGTAGCCTTCGCGGGAGGAGACCCCGACCAGCATCGAAGAGACTGGCGGGCGATTTCATCAGGGAAGCGGAGATGGCGATCGACTTCCGTTGGCCCGGGTAAACGTTCCTTTCTCTTCCGGCCCGCGGCCCATGCACTACTCCTTTCCAAGCCCGCCGAGGTAGCCCGGCACCTGTAGCAGACTTTGGATGCGCGCCTGCTCACCAGCGGTCATCTCGCCACTCCTTATCCTTCGTAGCGTCCGGTCTTGAAATCCGCGGTACTCCTGGAGATGGCGTCGGTGATAGTTGGCGGCGAGCCCAGGTCCAAATCTAATAGGGAAACAGTCAGACCAAAAGCGGCTCTGATAGCTTCATCGGCCTGCGCTTGGAGCAACGCGTCAACCGCTCCAAGCTTCTTGATCAGCCGTTTGCGGTCTACCGCCCGGATTTGGTCGAAGACCGCCACTGAGCGAACCGTCAGGCCAGTGGAAGAATCGGCGGGCAGTAGGACATGCAGGGGCGGGAGAGGAAGTCTCACGGTCGATGTGATCGGCGCTACTAGGATCGTGGCGCTATTGCGGTTGTAAGTGTCGTTCTGGACGACCAAGGCAGGTCTGGTTTCCGTGACCTTGTGCCCTACCGCCGGTTCGAGTGCGATAAGGTAGATTCCGCCTCTTTTCGGTCGAGTTGCCATTGTTCTTTCTCCCACATTATACGTCTTGGGGCAGCAATCCAACGTCGTGGGGGGCGGGATTTATCCCGCGCGGGGCTTTAGCCCCGCCCCCTCAATCCCCTCCCGCAGCGCGCGAATAAAAGCCCGCCAAATCCGATTTCAACTGCTTCAACGCATCCACATTCAGATAAATCATGTGACCCGAGTGGTAATACGCAAACTCGATATTCCCGCGCAGCTTCGGCTCCAGATCCACATGCGCCAGATCGTATTCGGTGATGAAGAACGGTGTCGCCAGATCGAACAATCCGTTTGCGCTGCTCGCGCGAATTGCCGGAGGCGAGAGCAAAATCTACGAGGCCGCCATCCCGCCTCAGGAGCAGTTTGCACTGCTGCGCGAAGTCTCCACGCAACGCACCCGCCTGGAGCGCTCCTTCACCGCTGCCCTGCGGGAATTGAAGCAGTTGCAAAAGGAGCGCCAAGCCCGCCGGCCGCAGCCCGCGCCAGGCGTACGGGCCGCGCAACCGCCGGTTCATCCGCCAGCCGAGCCACAGGTTCCGCGCTCCGATTATAAGATGGCCGACCGGCCGGAGGCCAACCCGGTTTTCTGCTCCCCCGCCGCCCCCGATAGCTTNNGCCCCCCTTGGTCTTTGACAACCACACCCCAAGTCACAGCGGATACGCCATTACTGTCCCCGCGCAAGCCCAACTTACGCTCTCTCCGGCCCGCTTACTAACCCGCCAAGCAGGATCGAACCCACCGCTTTCCTTTAGATCCAACAACAAGGGCTTTGATTGTCGAGTGGGGCAGGCCCTCGGCCTNNCTTCTGGTTGCGGCTACGCTGCTCGGCAGAGCTTGTTAATCGACCTTCCGCCCCGCTTCAGCGCGCGGAACGCGCCGGTAGATCACCGTCAAATCGGTCCTAGCCACCTCCCGATACTCCGCGAGCCACGCCCGCAGATCCGCATATGCCCCAATCGCCAGGCGAGGATTGAACGGTCCCAGACCATCGACGATCAGCGCCGGATGCGTGGCCGCCAATTCGGCGCGGCGCGCGCGCGTGGATTCGCCCTCCACCGGCTGCGACTGCGTCAGATGGCGGTCCGCGGGAACGCCAGTCAGCGGTTGCGAATCGAGAAACCGCGCAGCGGCCGGGAGCCCCGTATAAATGTATAGCTCCGGACGGAAGCCCCAGACGAAAAGCGTATCCCCGGCAGCGCTCCATTGGCGCGCGAGTTGCGCGGCCCGCCGGCTGTCCCGATCCATCCCGGTATCCACCCACACCGACGGGCGGCCTGCGATCAAGTCGCGCGCCAACAGCGCATATCGCGGGCCGAAGCGCACCAACGGGACCAGCAGCAGCGCGCCAACGGCTATCGCGCGCCGGCGGCCCATCAGCGCGAGTCCGCGCGCGCCGGCCAGTGCGGCCAAAGGCAGAAGCTGGAAGTAGTACCGCGGGAAAAAGCGCCAACCCACCGCCACCGCGGCCAGCGAGATGACGGCCCAGGCGGCCCACCGCGCCCGCTCCGCCTTCGGATCGCGCCACCAGAACCAAACCGCGCCAATGGCGAGGGCGGCGTGAAAGCCCAGCCAGTGCGCGGTCCGCAGCAAGCCGTTGGTCCACGGCGCTTCGACAAACGTCCCCGCCGCGTAGATGCGGCCCCATTTCCACACTTGCTCGCCATAAGCGCCCAGCGCGCCCTGGCTCCATAGCAGACCCGCCGCCAGCGCGTTGGGAACGGCGAACCCCGCCAACAGCCACGGCAGCGCGCGCACGTTCCAGAGAGCGCACGCAGCCAGCACAAAGACGCCTTTGGCATTGACCAGGAACGCAATCCCGGCCAGCACGCCGCTCCAAAAGGCTCGCCCGCGCCAAGCCAGCCAGACTGCGCCCAGGTGCGGCGCCAGCATCAGCAAATCGGCGGCCAGCGGCGTGACCGCCGAAGGGATATCGAATACCAGGTAGAACGCCAGCAGGCCCGCCGCCCACAGCGCCTCCCGGCGGCCCCACAGGTCGTGCGCGAAGCGCCAGGCCATCCAGCAGGCCAGCAGCGCGTAAAGCGCTCCCGCCAGCCGCAATGGCAACCCGTCGCGCGCGCCCCAAACCAGATACGTCCACCCCAGCAGCGGCGGCTTGTCGAACCAAACGTCGCGGTAGAGCGCCTTGCCGTGAGCCATTTGCGCCGCGGCGGCCAGCGGCAGGGTCTCTTCGGCCCACAGGATATCGAGATGGCACAGGCGCGCCGCCAGCACCAGCGCGAACAGCGCAAGCAGAAAGAGTCCCGTGCTTTTCCGCAATGCCAAGCGCTATGGTACCTTGAACCGCCCGCCGATAGGGTCTATGATAGGCAAATAAAAGGCGAACGGTGGAGGATATCCAGGAACAACTCGCGGTACTGCGGCGGCGCATCGCGCACATCGACAAGAAGTGGACGTCACAGGCTTCGGTGGCACAGGCTTCAGTGGTAGCACAGGCTTCAGCCTGTGGTCCGCAGCAGGTGGCGCAGGCTTCAGCCTGTGGTCCACAACACCCCCATGACCTCCGCCCCGCGCGCTACTTCGTCGAAGAGATCCTCAGCGGTGAAGTCGTGCATACCGCGTGCGGCGAGCACTTCGAAACCGAGAAGCTCTTCGAGCGCCACCGCCGCCACGGGAGCATGGACATCTCGAACCTGCACGAGCTCCCGGCGGATCTTCTGGATTCGCTCTCCTCAGGCGCGATCGCCTCCTCGCATCCCACCAAGTGGGCCTTCCTCGATACCGAAACCACGGGCCTTGCGGGCGGCACCGGCACCTACGCTTTTCTCATCGGAGTCGGCAACATCGAGCCCGCCGGTTTCCGGCTGCGCCAGTTCTTCATGCGCGATTACGGCGAAGAGGCCTCCCTGCTGCGGCGGCTTTCCGAGCACCTGGCGCAGTTCGATGTGCTGATCACCTACAACGGCAAGACCTACGATCAGCCGCTGCTGGAGACGCGCTTCCGCATGGCGCGCGCGCGGCATCCCTTCGAGCGCATGGCGCATCTGGATCTGCTGTTCGGCGCGCGCCGTCTGTGGAAACTGCGCCTGGAGAGTTGCCGGCTGGTCGAGTTGGAGAACCGCATTCTGGGTGTCGAGCGCCAGGGCGACCTGCCCGGCGAGATGATTCCCTACTACTACTTCGAATATCTGCGCACCCAACAGGCGTTCAAGCTGGTGCCGATCTTCCATCACAATGCCATCGACATTCTGTCGCTGGCGTGCCTGACGGCGATTGTGCCCTTCGCCTTCCGCTCGCCGGAGGAGACCGCCTTCCGCCATGGCGCGGACGCGATCGGCCTTGCCCGCTGGGTGCTGCAGGCCGGCCGGCACGAGGAGGCTCTGCGCCTGCTGCGGCGCGCGGTGGACCTGGGCCTGCCGGACGATCTGCTGTTCCGCACCCTCTGGGATATCGGCACGCTGGAGAAACGCCTGGGCCGATCGGATGCCGCGCTGGCCGTGTTCACCGATCTGGCCGCGTCGCGCAATGCGTACCGCGCGCGCGCGCTGCGGGAACTGGCGATCTATTACGAGCACCGCGAGCGCAACTATGCCATGGCGCTCGAGATGACCCATAGCGCCCTGGCGCTGGAGGATTCCGCCGACATGCGGCAGCGTGAGCGCCGCCTGCGGGAGCGCGCCGCGCGATTCGGTTGAACCGTGGGGCGGCCAATCATGGCCGCAGCCGCATTTCAGGCGGCCCGTGCTTTCGCGGCGCCTCGTCACGGTCGCAGAGGGCGGCCCCTCGGCCTGCGGCGGCCTCCCAGGCCGCCCTGACCCTCACTGCGTGGTGCGCCACTCCAATACCACCACCGACAGCTTCGGTATCTGGCTTTCGAGCACCAGCTTGTAGCCGTTCTGCGGCCCGGGTTGCTCCACCACCTGAATGCCGGCGGCGCGCTTGGGCTCCCAGGTGTAGGTCGTTGGATTCCAACCGTTCTCCGTGCCGGCCTTCTCGGTGAGCGGCTGCGCATACCTGGGATCTGCCGTGAAAAGCGTAATCCCGCTGTTCGTCAGGTCCCCGGGATAGGCGCTGACCCGAGCCGCCACTGCGGGCAGCGCGCCGGTTATGGCGCCGGACGAGGCGTGATTGCGTTCGATCGTCAGGCGGCCGCTTTTCGTGAGCTTGCCGGTCCAGATGATCCTGCCCGAGGCGGCCGGCGCGGCGGCTGTCTGACGCGGCGGGGCGGCGGGAGCGGCCAGCGGCGCCGGCGCCGGCGCAGGCGTCTGGCCGAGCACCGATGTCAGGCCCGCTGGTGG
>PMVV01000387.1 GCA_003166475.1 Bryobacterales bacterium
CTGGAAAAGAGCATCGGTTATTTCAACCAGGCCCTCGCGAAGGACCCAAAGTACGCTCTGGCCTACGTGGGATTGGCCGACGCTTATAACTCGATGGCCAGCTACGCCCATATTGCCCCAAGAGAAGCCTTTCCCAAGAGCCATGCCGCAGCCTTGAAGGCGTTGGCGCTTGACGACACGCTGGCTGAAGCGCATGCGTCGATCGGTTATTACAAAAAGATGTATGAGTGGGACGAGCCGGGCGCCGATCGAGAGTTTCGCCGCGCCATTGAACTCGGTCCGGGGTACGCCTTCGCGCACGTATGGCGTGGCGAGGCCCTGGCCATTTTGCAGCGATATACGGAGGCTGTGGCTGAGCTTGACCGGGCGTGCGCACTCGACCCGACGTCGCTTTTGATCAGCGACCAGCGCGGATTCGTCCTATATATGGCGCGAAGATATGACGACGCTATCGAGCAGATTCGCAAGACGATTGCGTTGGAGCCGCGCTTTGCTCACGCGCACTGCTGGCTTGGCAAGGCGTATCTGCAAAAAGGCATGTTGCCAGAGGGTTTGGCCGAACTTCAGGAAGCGGCAGCCCTTCCCGGCGGCGACACCCAACTATTCGCGCCGTGGGTCGGGTATGCCTACGCGTTGGCCGGCAAGAGGACAGAAGCCTACAAAGTCGTCGAGACAACCAAGGCCCGCGCAGCGGACGAGCCTTACCTCGCGTTCGGCATAGCAGCCATCTACAGCGGGCTAAGGCAAAAGGACCAGGCTCTAGCTTGGCTGGAGAAGACCTGTCAGGAGCGCCACCCGATGTTCCCCGATATTATCGAGGAGCCGGCATTCGATTTCTTGCGCTCCGACGCGCACTTTCGGGACCTGGTTCGGCGCAGCGCCCTCCCGCCATAGAAGCGATTCCAATTGAAGAGCAATCCGTCGAGGCCGGCTCTCCTACCGGCCCCTCCAGATAATCACTACCGTTCATCCCCGTGCGAAGCTCCATTCAACGGGTCTGACCATGACATGGCAAGAACGCGTTGTCGATAACATAGGTCCCAATCGCCGTGCCCAGGACCTCACCAGCATTCGTCGCGGAGCGAAAATGAATACCGCCGAACACCCGCGCATTGCTCACTTCCGCCACAGCCGAGGGGAAGCTCGTAAATGACCGGACCACGCCGGCGGCCGGGAGAAAAGTGGAATCGGAAATAACGTTGAACGAAGTTTGCCAGCCAAATTGTCTGGCAAGGACTGTTGCCGCGGCGCTGCTGAGTGTTGGATGCCCAGCAGGATACTCCGGAAACGGAGGCGTCACCAGGAGGGGCATCCAGGCAGGGTCAGGCTCGGTCTCGGGATTGTCGTCGGTGTCAGCCAGGGTGATCGCCGTTATGGGCCGCCAAAAGACGTAGTAATATTTGCCTTCCCAGGCGCCTATGGCCGCGTCGGCCATCGCCACGTTCAGCAAGGCCAGCAGACGGGCTTCGTCCAGAAGTGTCCGATGGTGCTGCGCGGCGAGGGACAGGGCGGTCGTGTCAAAGAAGTAGGCCGGCGTGGACGAGGCCCAAAACGTGGAGTAGAGTGTTTCATCCGCTGTTCGAGTGACGCTGGTGGCGCTACCCATGGATTTCACTTCGTCAAAGACCGACGTATACCATGCGCTGGTCAAGTCGGGGGGGGCGGCTGGTTGGAACTGCGATGGTGACTGGATCACCCAAGGCGTCATATAGGCGAACTGGGGATCAGCGCCGGGTGCGAGTGCCGGCGGCGTAGGGCGCCATTCGCCGGGCGCGAGGCCGCCCATAAACGGCGGCGGCGCCGGCGTGAAGCCATCCGTGCTCCTCCACGCCAAGATTTGCGCGGCGACGGTCTGGCCCCACGCGATTCCGCGGGCCATCGCAACGGGGTGCTCGCTCTGGGCGATGGATGCCAACGAGGAAGCGAGCTGCGTATCAAACAGCGGCTTTTGATCGGGATACAGATTGACGAGCGTGCCATAAGCGGCCAGAACAGCCGCGGCACGCCGGGATGCACCCGGTGCGGCTGCGGGCGCGACGTGGAGCGGCGTGAAACGCGGGTCGATACCATTCACCGCGTCGTAGACCGCCCCCGCTACTATTGCGGCAACCCGCGACATCACTACCGGCGAGGTGACGTCTGTATGCCCGGCCTGGAGCATGATGTTATTCCAATTTGCAACCTCGTCGGCTCTTGCGAGCGTACCCGTAAGGGCCAACAGCGTGTATGCCATGACTGCTGCTTTCATGTTTATTGCTTTCATATTTACCGTTTTCATATACTCGTCCTTTCTGATCGTAGATACAGTCTTGGTACGTCCGATTGCGACCCTGCAAAAGCTCCGGGGCGGCAAGTATCGGCACAAAGGGCGTCCGCTCTCATTTCGATCAGTATCCCGTTATCTCACTGAAACGGAAAGGGAAAAATGAGGCCATCCGACACATGGCCACTAATGGCACAATCTGTTCCCATTACAAATCCTCTCAGTTTTGGCACGTTACCGCCCGCTTGCGTGCCCGTGGGCTTAGGCCGCTCATTCTGCTGGCGATGTAGGCCTGGTACTCCTGATCGCCTGGCCAGCGTAATCTGCTTCCTTTTCCTCGTGCACTCTGCTGGCGTCTTCCCCTGGCTCTCCAGCCACCGCCTGAAATCCTTCGTCCGTACCGGATGCTCGACGGCGGGCTGCTTTGACCCGCACCTTCAACCCCGTCAACCCCTCGCCGATCTCTCTACCCACATGTCCCCGCGCAGGATGCCCAGCCCCACCGCGCCCGTTACGGCACCACGGCGGCTCTGAAGCGCTACCGCTTGGTGTTTTACGGGTTGGGCCGGACAGGCGCGCCTAGCCCCTTCCTCACCCAGGTGGTCCCACGGCTCCAGGGTGGCGGCACAGGCGGAACGTGGGCGCCCTGAACGTGAATGGCGCGGAAGTGGCTGGAAACAAGGCATATACGTTCCATAGCCGCCCGGCACTCCAGCGTTATGTTCAGTGCAGTTGTTATCTGCATGGGTGATGCTGCAGCGCGATATCGACGTGGAGCTGAAACGGAAAAAAGGGGGAGGCGCATGAACAAGAGGAACATTGGATCGTCATTCGATGGCTGGCTCCGCGAGGAGGGCATGTACGAGCAAGTCACAGCGACCGCCGTCAAACGCGTTCTCGCCCGGCAGGTGGAAGCCGCGATGAAGGAGAAAAACTTTTCCAAGGCGGAGATGGCGCGGAGGATGCGCACCAGCCGTGCGGCGCTGGATCGTCTGCTTGATCCCGAGTATGATGCAGTTACGTTAAGCACGCTGCGAAAGGCGGCTGTGGCGGTGGGGCGGGAGCTTCTGGTGGAGCTTCGGTAAGGGGCTCAGGGCTGGAACTATCCAGACTTCCTTCAGGCCACGAGCGTTGTGACCCCACATGACTGCGCTGCCTCCCGCAGCTTCTTGTCGTTCGTGGCCAGCGGCAGGCTGGATGCCAGTGCCGCTTGCAGATAGCACGTGTCGTACAGCGACAGGTCCTGCTGCACGGCAAGCCGAAGAAGTTGCGGAATGCTGCCGATTGCCATCTGGCGGATGGGGAGGAGCAACAACTCGTCCCAGATTTCAAGGGCGCGAAAGAGGGGCACCTTGCCCTTGACCACAGCCTTGCCCAGGGCATTGGCGACTTCCACTTGCCACGGCATGCCACAGCGAGGGCACAACGGCGTTATCGTTATGCGCTTCCAGGCGCCGAAGCGCTGCATCCGTGTTTGCGGTTGAGCGATTCGGGGAAACACCACATCAGCGCATAAGAAGCGTCCAGGCTTGTGAACCTCCCCTGCGCCCCCGAGAGGTACCGGGCATGGAAGAAGTCGAGGCCCGTTTCCGCATCCCGTTCTTTGCCGGTGTGCATTGCATTGTCTCCGTTACACTATATCCGTCGCACGGTGGCGGCGTCGAAGGTGGGCCACAAGGAGCGCCACAGCGAAGACAAAGGCCGCGATTTGCAGAGGAAGAAACAGGGAAAGCTGCCGCGTTTCAACCGTCAGGAAGCCTGTGACACCCTCCACGGACCAGGCGCCGAGAAGTAGGGCGCACCAGATGGCGCCTACCGCCGCCCAGAGCCGGGGACGACGAAGAGAAAGGAGAACGATCCCGACGCAAAGCGTCATGAGTAACCATCCGGGAACCAGAGAATGGAAACCGACCACCTCCAAGCGCAGCGTTCCTAAAATGCCTATTGACGCAGCATAGAGAAGGGCAAACGTCCGCAGCGGGGCCTTTCGCAGCATCGGTTTCAATCCACCGGCCAGCAAAACCAATGCCCCGCCGAGATTGAGCGTGAACCAGAAGCCATCGATGAGGGGCTGCCCTTGGGAGGCTATGCCCGGCAGCCCGCCAGCAACCGGGAGAAGTCCGAACAAGGCGAGCAAGGATATCAGCACGTCCAGGCTCGGAAGAAACCAACCGTCCGCGCCGCTGCGCTCACGCTTCACCTTGGAACCCCCTTTTCGCTCGGGGCTGGGGGCGGCAGCGGAGTGAAATTCAGAATATAGTTGGTCTCATAGAGGCCGAGGGCGAAGCCAAGCGTACTCTGTGGAGCGTCTTGAAGCGGGATGTTGGTGGCTTGTCCGCCTCCAAAAGCGTTCAGTTCGAACGAAGGCGATCCGGAGAGGGTGCCCGCAGTCGTAATAGAGGATCCGTTAGGCGGGACGATAATTGTAAGGTCGCTAATGAAGGCGCTCACTCGCGCCCCTCTTCAATCAGCTCCTTGATGGAGAGTTCGCCTAGTGCCAGGCGCTCGCGCAACTCCCACAAACGCGACTTTCGCGCGGGTGTGTGAGCAGGTTCGGCCGCGGCCGTATTATTCGGGAGAGTGGCGATGGCCGCATCGATAAACTCATTCACCGACCGGAACGCCGCGGCGCGGATGGCCTCCTCGATGGCTCGTTCCCGATCGGGCTGCAGAGTGATGGTCATGTTGGCCTGTTCCAAACGGGTGCCCCGTTGCCGCGTCGTGTGCCGGGGTCAGTCCAATACCTATGATAACGTCCTGGGTGGGCCGCGGCGGTGGGTGTGGGCAGTGAACTTCGGCGGGAGCTACGTTAGATGCTGCGGCTCAGTCCGCTCCGAAGTCTTCCAACGCGTGCAACGGAGAGTTGTTTTGAGAATTCCCTGTCGCGGTTTGGACGGCGGATAATGGAGTCCTCGCCTGGAGTCGCTGTCCACCGGCCATCATGCAAACGAGCTGAAAACGCGGGTCGCCGACCACATCCCAAATACTCACTGCGACGTGGGGGCTGCGCCGTGCCCCAACGGCAACCGCAGCCGGCGCGGCGCCAGTCTCAGCCCTCCCCGAGCCTTCGCCGGGGACCCAGCGAACCGGCTTGCCGGCGCTGCGGGCGGTGTCTCTGACGGGGTCGTCGAGGGTAGCCATTTCATGCTCTCTGTAGGATCATACTGCGAGGTTGAAGAGCGGGTCCAGGGGACCCGCGCAGACTGAGAGTCTGCCCCGCGGAGCAGCGCAGCCGCAACCAATGGACATTCGCCAACAAGGCCGGCTAAAAGCCGGCTGCGGGCATGATTGCCCGCCCTCCAATTCTCCGCATGCTGCGAAGATTCTAAGCTGTTGTGATACGAGACTCAGCGTTTTGCAGAACGTAAGGTAGTTCAATAAGCCAGCAGGCGCTCCATCTCGGCCACCAGATCGTCCACCTGCGGCAGGATGGCGTTTTCCACTTGCGGCTGATAGGCGACCCAGGTATCCAGCGCGGCGACGCGGCGGACGGGGGCATCCAGGCGGTCGAATAACTCGTCGGCGATGCGGGCGGCGATCTCGGCGGCGTAGCCGAACGAGAGGCAGTCCTCGTGGGCGATGATGACGCGGTTGGTCTTCTCCACCGAGGTGCGGATGGCGCTCCAATCGAACGGCGAGAGTGAACGCAGGTCGATCACCTCCACGCTGATGTCCGGGTTCTTGCGCTCCACCAGCAGGGCGGCCTGCTGCGATTTCTGCACCAGCGCGCCGTAGGTCACGATGGTCAGATCGTGCCCCGGCTTCACGATGCGGGCGCTGCCGAAGGGGATGGTGTAGTCCGGGCCGGGATCGGGCGAGCGGTTGTAAGGCTCGCGATACAGGCGCTTGTGCTCCAGAAACATCACCGGATCGTCGCAACGAATGGCCGTGCGCAGCAGGCCGCAGGCATCCAGGGCGTTGGACGGCATGACCACGCGCAGGCCGGGCAGGTGGGTGAAGGCCACTTCGCCCGATTGGCTATGGTAAATGGCGCCGCCGTTGAGATAGCCGCCGATGGGGACGCGCAGCACCAAGGGGCAAGTGAACGTGCCGTTGGAGCGCCAGCGCATGGTGGCCAGTTCGTCGCGGATTTGCATCATGGCGGGCCAGATGTAATCGAAGA
>PMVV01000493.1 GCA_003166475.1 Bryobacterales bacterium
CTCCAGGGCCGGCTTTCAGCCGGGCCACGGGCGGGGCCGGATTGAATAACCTGTGACTTTGCCAGAAATCGGCGGTATCTTTCAAGAGAGCACGGCCGCAGCTATGGCCCTGTCCGCATTCGTGCGTATGCCGCTCTTTCAGCATGGCTCCAGGAAGGCAATTGAACATTGTGAGGCTCGCGTAGCTCTCACCTAGGCCAGATTCCATAGTTGGCCGACCTGGGCGGGCGTGCTCAGAAGAGGAGAGAAGATGCAAGAAAAACGCGAGAGTGAGCCCGGTCGGAACAGGCGCAGACAACTGCAAGGGTTGCCGTTGATGCGTGCCGACGTGGCGGGCATCGATATCGGAAGCGAGCGCCACTGGGTGTGCGCCCCAACCACAGATGGGAGCGGGCGAGAAATCGCCGATTTCGGGGCGACGACGGCGGAGTTGATCCGCATGGCGGAATGGCTCCAGGCACGTGGCGTCCGGTCGGTGGCCATGGAAAGCACGGGGGTCTATTGGATTCCGCCGCACGAGGTATTGGAAGCCCACGGTCTGGAAGTATTGCTGGTNNGATACCCGGCAACTGGCGCAAGTGCCAGGGCGGGACAAGAAGACGGATCCGACGGACTGCGAATGGATTCAGCGATTGCATAGCTGCGGATTGCTGCGGGGTTCGTTTCGGCCTGCCGAGGCGATCTGCATGCTGCGCACGCTGGTGCGGGATAAGGCCACGCTGGTGGCCGAGAGTGGGGATTGGATGCGGCGGATGCAAAAGAGTCTAGACCAGATGAATGTGCGGGTGCACCGGGCGGTGAGCGACATCGACGGGACCACCGGGATGGCCATGATGCGGGCCATCGTAGAGGGAGAGCGGGACGCGCGGAAACTGGCGCAACTGCGCGATCCGCACTGCCGCAAGAGCGAGGCGGAAATGGCCGAACAGTTGAACGGGCACTGGCGGGAAGACCACCTATTCAGTTTGAGCCAGGCATTGAAGATGTATGAGGCGATCCAGCAGCGGATGGCGGACTACGACAACGAGATTCTGCGGAAGTTGGGCGAGATGGAACAGGAGGAGGCGCGCGGCCAGGAGGCGCCCGCGCNNGAAGAATGCGAACAAGGCCCGGAAGATCAAAAGCCGCGGACAGGAGCCCATACGCCAGGCTTTGTTCCGGATGAGCGGCGTAGATGGTACCCAAATCGATGCCATCGGGGTGGAAACGATGGAAGTGATCCTCAGCGAATATGGCCCGGATTTGAGCCGCTTTCCCAGCGAGAAAGAGTTCGTTTCCCACGCCACGTTGGCCCCGCATGTACCGAAGAGCGGAGGCCGGCCCCTCAAAAAGAAAAAGCGCTACAGCGCCAGCGCCCGGGTAGCCAATGTGTTGCGCATGGCGGCGCAATCGTTGCGCCGCAGCGACACCGCTCTGGGGGCCTATTATCGCAGTATGGCGCAAAGGAAAGGACCAGACGTTGCCACATTTGCCGTCGCCAGAAAGTTAGCGACTCTCGCCTATCGCTTGCTGAGATGGGGACAACCCTACGTCGACGAAGGAGCCGAGGCGTATGAAAAACGGTATCAGGAGCAGCGCATTAGGGGTCTGAAATCCCGGGCCAAACAACTGGGTTATCAACTGACCCCCCTGACAACCTGACGGTGACAGGGGAAGCAGTCACAGGCCAGCCGGCTCTGGCCGCCTAAAAAGGCGGCTGCGGCCAAGATTGGCCGCCCTCCAAGGCGATGCTACCCAATTGACCACTACCGGCTCCTGGGCGCCAACTTAATTAACACTACAGTTTGATCTTGAATACCGGAATCGCCTGTCTTTTCGGGTTACGCCATTTACTTTACTAATGCCGGCAAGGTAGTAAAGGTGTGCGCAACGGGAATACGGATGCCTAGCACGCCGATCCGAGCGCCTGCGGGCGTATCGAACTCGATGGTACCGCGGATGTTCGCGGCCGCCGGATATTTGTCCACCGCCAGCGTAAACGCCAGGTGTCCATTCGCCGCCAAGGGAATCGTGTCAGTTGCGATTTGTGCGCCGGTGTCATCGCGAACCACCACCGGGATACTCGCCGCTTGCGTGGAGGTGCTGTTAATCGCGACGCCGGTGGCGGTCCCGTTGCTATTGTCGAAGGCGAGCAGGTAGGCATGGGCGTTGCGGCTCTCGATCGGTACAACCGCTTCCTGCCCGCTGGGATTGTAACGCAAGATCTCAAACCCGCCGACGTTGCCATCGGTGGAGAGCTGCGCCGAACCAATGGTTGGCGCCGGATTGGTTAACGGCGCCGCGCTCTGGACCAGCAGAGTCGCCCCTGCCGCCAGAGTTTGATTCACGGAGGAAACCACAGAGGCCGCGCCCCCCAACTGCGGGAACTCTATCGGCAGCGAGAGCGGGTTCCCTCTATCGTCGAAGAAGGCGAGGCTGGCTCGCGCTGCGCTTCTACCCGTGTTGATCAGCACGAACGTGGATTGCCAGCCGTTGCCCGTAGCGGTGTGCGGGATCGAACCGCCGCCGGTTCCGATGTTGGCCAGCGCTGGAATGGCGGTGAGCGTGTGAGTCGTCCCTAGCGGCGTGGTACGGATGCCCAACGCACCGATCCGGCCGCCTGGCGGAGTGTCAAACTCGATGGTGCCCTGCTTGTTCGCGGTGACCGGGTACTGCGTGGATAAGAGGAACGCAGTATGGCCGCCGCTCTCCAGGGCGAGGGAGCCGTTTCCAATCTGCGCGCCGGTAGCATCGCGAATCACTACCCCAACGTTGGCGGCCTGCGCGGAGGTGTTGGCAAGGGCCACGCTGAACCCCACTCCAGCGGTGTTGTCGAATGCCAGTAGATAGGACCCCGCATTGCGGGTTTCGAGCCGCACTGCGGTTTCCTGCCCTCCGGGAATCAAATGGAGGATGGCGAACCCGTCCACCGAACCAGTCGCGGCCAGTTGCGCCGAGCCCGCCTGAATCGGCCCGGTTTGCGCACCTGCTGTGTCGATAATCAACGAAGCGTTGGAGGATAGCGTTCGGTCCAGCGAAGCCCCGATGAGCGGTCCACGGGTTGAAGGCTGTTGGGGAAAGGTGACAGGCAATTTGAGCGGACTACCAGAGTCCCCGATCAGACTCAGGCGGACCTGAGCCGGCGCGCTATCCTTGTCGATTAGCGCGAACGTCGTCTTCCAATCCTGCCCGGCGGCGATGTGGGGCATGCAACCGATGAAACTCAGCCCTGGGATTGAACCCGCCTCCTGCTCCACAGTGAAGGAAGCGCCGGCAACCGCGATGGTGGCGGCGCGGCCGGGCCCCGCGTTGGACGCAACCAGATAGCGGAGCGTCCCCTTGCCAACTCCCGACGTTGGCCCCGTGAACGTAATCCAGTCCGCGCTGCTCGAAGCCTTCCATGCAAAGTCCGGTGGAAATGTGAAGTCGAGCGACTCGCTGGCGCCGCCGGCCGGCACAGCCCGGTCCTCGGGAACAAACCCCGCCGACAGATCTCGGTCCTCGGGAGCAAAGGCACTCACACAGCGGAACCCGATCACGTCGTAACGGTCGCCAGGTAAGGCCCCCTCACGCTCCGATTCACGCAGAAATCTCGAATTGTCGGCCCAAGAACCACCGCGCAGCGCGCGCCCTGTTCCGCCGGCTGGCCCTGCCGGATCGCTCGCCGGCGTGAATGCGTAATCCCCATACCAATCCGCGGTCCATTGCCAGACGTTTCCGAGCATATCGTAGAGCCCGTATGGATTCGCCTTCTTCTGCGCCACCGCGTGGGTCTTTCTTTGGCTATTGCCGCGGTGCCATCCGATGTCTCCCGGTGGGCCGTACCGGCTGGACGGATCGCTTCCCCGGGCCGCATATTCCCACTCCGCTTCCGTCGGCAGCCGCGCCCCCACCTTCTGGCAATATGCTTGGGCGTCAGACCAACTTACGGTATCCACCGGTAAGCTTGCGCCCTTAAAATGACTCGGATTCCGCCCCATCACGCGCTGGTAGGCCTCCTGGGTCACGTCCGTCCGGCCCATCCAGAAGCCAGATGTTATGGTTACTTCGTGTGACCTTTTCTCCTCGTCAAAGCACTCCTCGTCGCCCGGTGAGCAGCCCATCATGAACCGCCCTGGCGGGATCAGGAGGTAGGTTAAACCGTCTTTCGGGTTTACCTTCGCCGGTCGGGCGGCCGGCCGCGTCGCGGAGACGGGAGAAAGAGCTGGCGCCTGCGCGATCGCCAGTGGCACCGCAATGGATGCTGCGAAGAACGCAACAAACCTGGCGGAAGACGCGGACCAAGGGGCCAGAGACGCCAGCCAGGCGTGTTCGCTCGGCGTGCTCCTTGCTTTGGCCGGTGTCATTGGGTGGACGTTATCCTCCCGTGAGATCCTCAGAGCGGCTATCGTCATAGTAGAAGATGATAAACATCTGCCCCAAAGTTACCACCACTCAGGTTGCGGTACGCACGAGGCGGAACCGGGTCCCGTCGTGTCTTCGGCGGCGTTGTCAGGCAACATCGGAAGCCGTTCGTGACACAGGATGCCCCCAGCGGGCCGCGCCGAAGGCTTGCGCGCAACTCGGCCAAGTCGGTTCGCCGGCGGACGCCACCACTTCCACGTCTCCGCCTTCGGTGTTGCGAACTCAGCCGCAAAGGTCGAACTCACTGGCTTCGCGATGCACAAACCAGCGGAAGCCTGCACCCTGCACGCGGCCTTGAATGAGGAAGTGAAGAACCAGGATTGAACCAAGGCCAGTTCGGCAGAGTGGGAGCGGGCAGTGCAACCTGCCTCTCGAAACTGGCCTCCGAGATTGGAAGCGGATTGGCTTACTCCGGGTGCTGCGCGACCGGCTTGCGGCGATCGACGACTTCGAAGCCTTCGGGCAACTCGAAGAGCTTGGGGTCGGGTTCGGCGAGGTTGACATCGGTGAGCGTGAAAACCTGCTTGCCGACTGAGGGGTTAACGACCTCAGAGTAGAGATTGACGCCGATCTGTGGGGCTTGCCAGAACTCGCGCCAGGTGGAGAACGGCTGGTCGCTGCCCATCACGCCGGCATTCAGTTTGCTGGTGTCGCGCGTGCCGACGGTTTCGATTCCGGAGAGGGTGCGGGTGCCGAGGTCCTCATGTACGCGTGCGCCCGCGTCGTTGGGCAATGGGCCGCTCTGGAATACAGCCGGCTTGTAGGACTTTACGGCGGCTTCGGCAAACGTCTGGAGGACGCAGCGATGGGGCATTTGCAGAGTAAAGCAGTTATAGAGTGTGTGCGCGTTGGGGTCGGCGATCTGGATGACGTTCATGCGTGACTGGTCTTCGCTGCCCTTGGGAGCCAGCAGCCAGCGCTCTTCGTAGATACGTCCGCGGCTGTCGCGGGCCACCTGGCGCTGGTTGACGAAGGTAAAGTTCCCGCCACCGGACATGGGACGCGTCCACTCGGTGTGGACAATCCCAGAGAACGGCGCATTGAGCAGCGGCGGGATGTAGATGCTTTGCAGAACCTCGGATACGCCGCCGTCGCGCGTGTAGACAGTCGCGCCGCCGTCCTGCACGTGCGGGGCCCAGGCTGTCTGGGCGCTGGCTGCGGTTGCGAAAACGACGAGGATGGCGAGGGACGCGATGCGGTTCATGGGGATCTCCGTGGTGGTTATGGAATTCCGCCGATGTCAAGACCAGTGTAGCGCGATGGTTGGACGCGGGATATGGGGATTTGTATCGCGCTGCGCGGGCAGAGTGCCCGCCCTACAAGTCAATAACTCGTTTTTGCGTGCCGGGAAGCGTCTGGTTGCCGAGCCGAAACTGCCAAATCTCCACGCCGGACGCGGCCCGCCGCATGGTTATTCGTGCGCCGCCCTGGCCTGCGCGTTGGCGCCCGATAGCCGCTCCAATTCAGCCAGATCCTTCTTTGTCCGCGCGGCATCCTCCGCATCCGGCGCCAGCATCAGGTAGCTGCGAAGGTGGGCCGCGGCGCCGGCATAATCCTTCTTCCGCTCCAGGATCATCGCCAGCACGCGTTCCAACCTGGGATATTGGTGTGCCGTATCCAGCTTCTCCCCGGCGCGCGCACTCTTTTCCGCCATATCGATTTGGCCCACGTTCAGATTGGCCGCGGCGTTGTAGAAATAGGCGACCGGGTAGTCCACCGCGTCCAGCCTTAGCAGCGTGCTGGTGATATTAGCCAGCTCGGCCCAGTTTTCCGCCTTGGCCTCCAGTTCGGCCATGCTCAAATATGGGCTGATGAACTTGGCATCCGCCCTGATCGCGTTGGCGAACGATTTGCGCGCCTGGGCGATGTCCGCACCCCGCTCCTCGATCCGCCCCAGCTCGTACCACGCCGCCGCATATTCCGGATAAATGTCCACAGCCTTCCGGAGTTCCTTGACGGCTTGCGCCGGTTGGTTCTTGCGGAGTTCTTGCAGTGCCTTGTCATACGCCCGGCGGGCCTCTTTAGGAGCTTGCACACTTGTGAGGCTGATCGCCGTACCTTCCACATTGGCCAAACGGTGCAACAGGATCGTGCCGACGTTCGGATCGTCGAGCAAACGCAGCGCCCCCAGCGAGACGGTATCCGAGCGAAAACCCGCCAGCGCCGCGCGCAGATCGCAGTTGGCAAGCGCGTTCTGTGTACCGGCTGTGGTGGACTGCGATCGCTGCGGGCCCATAGTAGCCGGCATGTCGTTCGGGCGAGGCGTGTCCGGCCTGCCGGACGAATCTTCGCTGGCGTCCGGCGTGACTCCGGCTTTCTGGCCGATCTGAAAACTGAACCGCCCTTTTTGATCCGTGTAGCCTTGCACCCGCGGCGCCCCGCTGCAGACGCGCTCGATGGTCACCGGCCCGGAGAGCGGCGTGCCGTCGTCCAGCATGACGCGGCCTGTCAAATAGATACTCCCACTCAGAGATCCCGTCCCCCACGTCCTCGCAGCTATGACGGAGGTAGGGGGTAGCGGGCCTGGTCCCATTGGCCCTTGCGTCCATACACATTGGGAGGAAAGGGCGAGCCCCACCGTCAGGTTCGCGAGACTTCGCGTCGGGATGCTCGTCCGCATGCAAGCACCGCCTTTCGTTAGTCACATTATACTGCTCGCAAGTAGGGCCGACCATACCTCGACCCTTTTTCCGCAAACGTCCTCGCGTAAGCGCTGAAGCTGGCAGCCCACACCCACGGCGCACCCGCACCCGCCTTCCACCCGCCTCGTAGTATACTGCGGCTTCCGAAAAGGAGTGGCCATGCTGCCCGACTACATTTCCAAAGCCGTACCGAATCCCGCGACGAACCGCGGTCCGTGGTATGCCAATACCGCGCCCAGCTACGCGGGGATTTTTCTGTGGATCGCCTTTTACCTCTCGATCGCCAGGGACACCATTCCGCACGCCGGTCTGGGCCTGTGCATCGCCGCCATCGTAGTTGCCGGGCTGCTCAGCTATGCGCTTTACTACTACGCTCCGGCGATGTTGGGCATGAAGACGGGCTATCCGCTCTACGTGGTCGGCAGTTCGACTTTCGGCACGGCGGGCGGCTACGTGATGCCCGGCCTGCTGATGGGATTGCTGCAGGTCGGCTGGTTCGCGGTGAATACGGCCATTTCGACACAGTTCATCTTGAACACGGTGGGCTCCAAGGCCGGGCCCGGAAGCCTGCCCTTCATCGCCATCGGCATCCTCTGGGGCTACGGGATGGCCTACATCGGCGTGATGGGGATTCAATACGTGGCCAAGCTTTCTCGCTACCTGATCGTGATTCCCGCCGCCATGGTGCTGCTGGTGTTCTTTCGAACCAGCCCGGGCATTGCAGCATACGTGCCGGCCGATCCGCAGCCGTTCGTGGCCTTCACGCTGCTGATCCAGATCATTATCGGCTTCTTCGCCACGGCGGGTGCGGCGGGCGCGGACTTCGGGATGAACAGCCGCAACGCAAAAGACGTGCGCATGGGCGGGCTTACCGGTATCACCCTCGCCATCGTATTCGCGGCCGGATTGCCGCTGCTCTCGGTAGCCGGCGCCAGCACGCTGTACAAGCTGCCGGGGCTGGGGTATGACGACGTGATCCGGTCCATCGGCGGCCTGCTGGCCACTGCTATGTTCGCGCTGTTTACCATCGCCTCGGTGGCGCCCGCCTGTTTCTGCGCCTTCATCGCGGGCAACAGTTTCTCGACCATGATACCGGGCGTGCCGCGGATTTCGTCCACCATGGCGGGCGTGACGGTGTCCATCGTGCTCGCGGTGACCGGCGTGGCCCAAAACCTGGTTGGCTTCTTCACCATCGTGGGCGCGTCGTTCGGTCCTATTTGCGGGGCCATGGCGGCGGATTATCTACTCTCGGGCAAGCGCTGGGCGGGTCCGCGCGAAGGCGTGAATTGGGCCGGATATCTGGCGTGGGCGGTGGGCTTCTTGGTCGGGATCCTGCCGTTCCTGCCGATTTCCGATTCGCTGAAGACTTACGTGCAGCCGGCTGTGCTGTACAGCTTCGTGGCGGGCTTCGTGGTTTACGCCGTGCTGGCCAAAGCTGGCATGCAGCCGCGGACCGTGGCTATGCCAGTTACTGCAAGGCAATCGTGACTGTGTTTGAGTCGACTCCGCCCATCGAAACGACGACGGGAACCGAAGGTCCGGCGGGCGCACCGGCGGGCACTTGGGCGTTCACCTGATACAAGCCCACGAAGCCTGGGGCGAGCCCGGAGAACATCACACTAGCGGGCACTCCGCCTATGGTCACCGTCGGCTTCGTGGGCGTCTCTGAGAGCGGACTGCTTAGGGCAGGTGAACCGGTCGGAGGCTGGTTGGTAACTTGTCCGAGACCGGTACCGTAGATCAGGATGACGGTCGTGCCGGGTGTTGCCGGGTTCGTGGAGTCCACCAGGCGATAGGAGGAATCCAGGATCGCGCCCTGGCCCGCACCCTGGGAATTCATAGAGAAGATTCCTGGCGAAGATGGCGCAAGGCTGAAGGTTTGCCCGGCGCCAGCCTGGCCATTGAGCGTCGGGACCAAAGTGGTCTGGGTCTGGCCTGCCAGTTCCCAGGGAATCTGCAGGTTCACTTGGCCTGCCGAGGCGTAGAACAAAGGCGATTGCAAGCTGCTCGACTGCATGGAAAGTCCCGAGAGGCTGATGGGAAGCGGGACGCTCTCACTGCCCGCCGGGCAGATCTGAGCGAACGCTCCGAAGACCGAGGCGATGCTCCCGGGAGCCAGGCCCGCACCCGCGCCATAGCTGGCCGCGTTCACGATGCCGCCGGTCGCGATCGATAGCGCCGGAGGCGTCGAACCGCCAGTGATGGCCATGGTTGTGACGGTCAGGTCTCCTAGAGGGGTAAAGGCATCCGGGCTGACGCTGAGACCATCGTAGGAGACGATATCGCCGACACTGAGGCTGATCGAGCCTCCGGTCACGGTGACGATCAGGCACCCTGTAGCGGTTCCTTTGTTCAAACTGCTGAAGTCCACCCGGGCAGGCACCGTCGCGTCGCCAGTGTAAGCATACTGACTCGAAAGCGACTCGAAGACCATCTCGAGATCCACGGTTTGCACTTGAGTGAGCGTCCCCAGGAGGTTGCCATTGTCGAAAAGCCGGCCTGTGATCGACGGCTGGCCGGACGTCAACAGCGGTGTGTTATCGAAAAACCACAGCAGATCGGCGTTGTCCTGCGACAGCGTGAAGGTTGTCACCAAGGACTGATCCGAACCGATAACGAGGATGGCCGGTGCGGCAGCCATGGCTGTAGACAAAGAGGCGAGCATCAGAGCTGCCCAAAATCGGCACGCGAATGAAGCGCCACGTAGAGACATACGCCTATCCTCCGCAGCCAGTCCGACGTATCGGGCCGCCGCGGCGTTTCATTTACGCGCGGTGCGAAGCCCCGTTTACTGCTCCTGCGTGATGTGGGCGCGGCGGTTCTTCTGCCAGCACGCTTCGTCGTGCTCGCTGCAGACCTGTCTCTCTTTGCCGTAGCTGATGGTCTTCAGTTGCGCACCCGGAACACCCAGGGAGGCCAGATAGTCCTTGGCTTGCGTGGCGCGCTTATCGCCGAGGGCCAGATTGTATTCTTCCGACCCGCGCTCATCGCAGTAGCCCTGCACGGTGAGCTTATAATCCGGATAGTCCTTCAGGATTTCGCCGAGGGTTTTGGCGTCCGCCACCAGGGCCTGCTCCGCGTCCGGGCGAAGACTGTGCTTGTTGTAGTCGAAGTAAGCGTCCTGAATGCGGTTGAGCAACTCCTGGATCCGATTCTTGGTCGCCTGATCCGGCATTCTTGTGGATGCTGTGTGTACGAGGATGCCGACACTGGCCCTGGCGGATGCAGTCCCGTCCGGCCCGGTGGCCGTCAATGTGTAAACGGTGTCGGCGCTGGGAAAGATTTCGCGGCTCCCGGACTCCTGTACCTGTCCCAACGCCGGAGCGATCTGCACGTTGTCGGCGTGTACCACGGCCCAACGCAGGGTTGCCTGGCCGCCTTCGTCGATGGTTCCGGGCGAAGCGGCAAACAGCGAGATCACGGGTTTATCCGGGACGCCCGCTTTAGCCTGTTGTACCGCGGGTGGGGGCGCCGGCATCCCGTCGATTCGGTATTTCCAGGTGGTGGGACACGCGAGACCAAACTACGGCGAACTGAGGTTCGCCGGCGGGGCTAAAGCCCCGCGCGGGCTGAAGCCCGCCCTCCATCGCTTAAGCGTGCGCTACAACGTACCCGAACAAGCCCTTCTGCTTGATCACCGCGGCGGCCTGTGGCGGCACCAGCTTCTCCCAGCTCGGGTCGCCCGACTGGATGGCGGCCAGCACGCCGCCCGGCGTGACGTGCAACTCACCAGCGTCGAACTCGCGTATGGATTCGATGTACCCGTTCTCGACGAGATGCCTGTATAGGTGGTTCAGTTCCGGTTTCACATCCAACCGATCGGAAGTAGTCAGCTCTCCGGCATCGGACTCTCTGGTCGGATAGATGAACAACTTGACACGTCCCTGGAAAAGCCTGCCGACGCCCTCCAGGATGCCGCCCTCCATTTCGGTGTAATACTTTTCCTCGAACACCTCGCGCAGGGTGGGTACGCCCATGGCCATCCCGATCCAGTTCTGGGTGTAGCGGCGCAGGTAGCTGGTGACGCGGTCGAACCGGGTGTAGTTCGAAATCACGACCATCTTGCCCAGCGCGCCCAGGATATCGACGCGCGCTAGGAAATCCTGGTGATCGATGGCCTGCTCCGACATCAGGTTATTCAAGGTCATCTCCATGATGGCAACCAGATCCTGAGCGTCCGGGGAATCCTGCTGAAGCTGGCGGACGGCGCGGTCCAGCATTTCGAGCGTGACGTTGGTAACCGGCCGGAAACTGCCGCGCTCGATCATCACCGGCTTCTTGTAGAGCACTTCCGCGGGTTCGACGACCTCGCCATCGGCCGTAAACATGGCCGCGTCGGTGAGCCCTTGTTGGACGAGTTGCAGGCTCATCAGGCGATTGTCCACTTGGGCGAAGGCCGGGCCGGAGAACTTGATCATGTCCACTTCGATCCGGCGGCGGCTCAAATCGTCCATCAGCGAGGCGATCAGGTGCGTGGTATCGTCGGCATAGTAGAACGCGCCATAGATCAGGTTCACGCCCGCCAGGCCGAGGGCCTCTTGCTGGCTGACGGTAACAGGGTCCAGCATCTCCACGTGCAGAATAATATCGGACGGCTCGCCGCGCGGCTCCGTCTGGAAACGGACGCCCAGCCAGCTATGTCCCGCGGGCCGATGTGAGTGGGTTTGCGTGGCGGAGGTATCCGCGAATACGAAGAACGCGGTATGCTCGCCGCGGGTCTGATCCAGACGTTCCACTAGGCTGGCGAACTCGCTCGCAAGCATGGCTTCCAGGCGTTGGCGGCTGACGTAGTGCTGCGTCGAGCCGTAGAGGGCGTCGCTGACGGCCATGTCATATGCGGAAATGGTCTTGGCGATGGTACCGGCGGCTTTGCCCGCGTGGAAGAACCAGCGGGCAACCTCCTGGCCGGCACCGATCTCGGCAAAGGTGCCGAACTTGCGTCCGTCGAGATTGATCTTCAGTGCTTTCGGCCGAGTGCTGCCGGATTCTTCCGCCATCTACTCATATCGTAATGCCACCAGCGGATCGATCGCAGCCGCGCGCCGCGCGGGAATGTAGCAGGCAACCAATGCAACCAACGCCAGTAATAGCGAGACGGCGGCGAAGGTCAGCGGATCGAATGGCGTCACCTCGAAGAGAAAATTCTTCAACACACGCGTGGCGGCCCAGGCGCCGGCGAGTCCGATCCCGAGGCCGCCCAAGACCAACGCGGCGCTGCGCCACAAGATCATATGCACGATATGGCGGCGCTCGGCGCCGATCGCCATGCGGATGCCGATCTCCTGCGTGCGCTGCGTCACCGAATACGCCATCACGCCGTAAATGCCGACGATAGCGAGCAGGAACGCGATGGAGGAAAACGAGGCGAGCACGCGCGTTTGAAAGCGCGGTTCGGCCGTTGAGACATATAGCAAATCCTGCATGCTGGCGATCGCGCGTATGGGCAGGTTCTTGTCCACGTTCCAGACTTGCGCGCGCAAGGCCGGTGCCAGGCTGGCCGGGTTGGCATTCGAGCGCACCACGAAGCTGACGACTTGCAGGAAGAACGGCACCTGCACCTGGGCGACCGGCTGATAGATGGTCATGTACCGCGATGCCGGATTCTCCTGACGAATCGATCCGGCGACACCGACCACGGTCATCCAGTCGTCTTCCGCCTTGGGATTGTCGGCGAAGCTGATGCGCTTTCCGACGGGATTCTGGTTCGGCCAGAAGCGGCGCGCGAAGGATTCGTCCACCATCGCGACGGGCGCGGATTTCAGGGTGTCGTGTTCGTCGAACCAACGGCCGCGCATGAGCGGGATGCCCATCGCACGGAAGTAGCCGGGGCTGACCGCCGGCTTGGCAACAATCACGTCCGGCGGCGGTTGCTGGTCACCCAGTTTGAAATCTCCCTGGATCAAGGCGTCGGACATCGGCAGCCAGTTCACCAGGCCAGCGGCGGTGACTCCCTCCACGCGCGTTATCCGATCCAACACCTCGCGGTCGAACCGCTGGATTCGATCGGCTGATTCGTACGGCTTGCCGTTCAATTGCATGCTCATCGCCAGGGCGTTGTCGGGCTGGAATCCAAGATTCACGGCGCGCAGTTTTTCGAAACTGCGAACCAGCAGGCCGGCGCCGATCAGCAGAATCAGAGCCAGAGCCACTTCGGCCATGACCAGTACCGAGCGCAGTGCGCCGGTGCGGGCGCTGCCGCGGGCGGCTGCATCTTTCCAATTCCGCGTCTGTCGCGCGCGCGTCAATTGCAGCGCGGGCGCCAAGCCGAAGAGCATGCTGGTTACGAGGGAGACGCCGATATTGAACGCGAACACCCAGCCGTCGAAGCGGATCTCATCGATGCGCGGGATGCGATTGGCCGGCGCGAACTGGATCAGGGTTTCGACGCCCCAGAGGGCGACGATGAGGCCGAGCAATCCGCCGATGACGCCGAGCACGGCGCTCTCGGTGAGCAGTTGCCGCGCCAGGCGCCAACGCGTAGCGCCCAGCGATGCGCGAATGGCGATCTCCTGCTTGCGCGCCGACGCGCGGGAGAGCAACAGATTGGCTACGTTCACGCAGGCAATCAGCAGCACACAACCCACCGCTCCCAGGAAGACCAACAGGGCGGGCCTTGCGTTGCCTACTACCATGTCGCGCAGAGGGGCGATGGCCATCTCCGTTTCGCCATGCCGGCCGTGTTCCTCCGCCGTCACGCGCGCATTGGCCGCATCCAGTTCGGCTTTCGCGCGCGCCACAGTGGCGCCCGCCGCGAGCCTGCCGATCGCCTGGCGGAAGGCGATGTGATGATTGTCGGGGTCCAGTACCGCAGGAACCCACAACTCCTCCCCGGGGTTGAAGCCGGCCGGCATGACGCCCACGATGGTATGCGGCACGCCATCGAGGGTTATCGATTTGCCCAGCACATCGCGGCCGGCCTGGAAATGCGCGCGCCAAAATGCCTCGCTCAGGACCGTCACCTTGGCGCCGGCCGGCGATTCCTCTTCGGGCCGAAAGCCGCGCCCGAGTTGGGGCTGAACGCCAAGCGTGGCGAAGAAGTTGGTGGTCACCTCCTGGCCGTGGATGGCCACGGGATCGCCGATGCCTGTGCCGTTCCAGTTCCCGCCATCGTAGGCCGCGAGTTGCTGGAATGCTGTCGTGGCCGACCGGCAGGCGATGAATTGGGGATCCGACATGGCCCCGAAGCCGAATGGAGTTGGCTCCTTGGGCATGGGCCGCACCGTGTACAACTGCGACGGCTCGTGGTACGGGAGCGGCCGCAGCAGCACCGATTCGACGACCGTAAAGACAGCCGTGTTCGCGCCGATACCGATGGCCAGCGCGCCGATCGCGACCGCGGTGAAGGCGGGATTGCGCCGCAGGTTGCGGAGGGCATAGCGCAGATCCTGGACGAAGCTATTCATCGACAATCCTCCGGGATCGTATAGGCAGGCGTTGTGCCACGTCCGCTAGGAATCGATTCAATGGTTTAGGCCAGCGGCGGAGCGAGGGTGGTGTACGATTGTGGGATCACGTGACGCGGGAGCGGACAGCTAGGGTACCCGCACAGCCTGCGGCAATTCGAGATCGTAGTTGGACTGTAGGTTCATCCAAAACTGGGGCGTCGTTCCGAAGCAGCCAGCCAGGCGCAATGCGGTGTCCGCCGTGATGGAGCGCCGGCCACGGACAATGTCGTTGACTCGCGTCACCGGCACGGAGAGTTTGGTTGCCAGCCGATTGGCGGTCAGTCCAAGCGGCTTCATAAAGTCCTCCCGAAGCGTTTCGCCCGGGTGGATGGGAGGCATAGTCTTGGTCTTTTTGGGAATTGGTCGGGCTCCTTGATGACGGCGGTTTCAGCCCAGATCGTCCCATTCGTCGCGATCGATGTGGGCTTGATTGAGGATACTGTGCAACGTGCCTACGGGGACTTCGGACTTCTTGGGCACAATTGCTGTGTCAACGATCTGACCCTGCATGCGGACGAACTTGACATGGCTTCCCTTCTGGCTCTCTTCTACGAACCCTGCCGATTCAAGCCGGAGCTTGACCTCGCGGAAAGGCAAGGGCTTAAGCCGCGCCAACCTCCACCTCGACAGTGCAAGGCATGGGCGGCCGCGTGGCTTGCGGCGGTTCGAAATGCAGTTCCAGCGCCTCCTTCAGATTTGCCAAGGCCTCTTGTTCGGTCTCGCCCTGGCTGGCGACATCGACTTCAAGACACTGCGAGACGTACCAATTGCCTTCACGCCAGACGGTTGCCGCGAACGGTCGCTTCATGGCCCTATTGTTGCATATTATCGGAGATGGGCGCCTGCCTTCGGGCCAACGGACATCTGCCCGCAACGGAGACACAGTGCGATGGTCTGCCTCGTCAAGGTGAACAGTATTGCTGCGCTAAGAGTTCCGGAGCCTCTCTCAGAATTGGCAATGGGCTCGGCGTGCGGAAACCCCACGTGTACGGCCTCCCGGCGTGCAAGGCCCGATGGCCACAAGGCAGCATGATTGACATCCCGTCATTTGACCCGATCCAACACCATAACCGAGCGAACCTTGGTGCGGCCCTTGTTTTTGTACGATGAAACCGTCATCCGTTGTCCATCTGACGATACTTCTCGGGTCCAAAAAGAGTGTGCCGCCGTCGGGTCTCTGGTTTCGCCTTCTACTCGAGTTGGACTGGCATAACGGCAGGAAAGAATGGGTCCGGTTGGCAGGGAATGAAACAGCCCATCGCACCGGATTTTGAACTGCCGGACGGTTGCCTTTGAGGCCCCACCCGATGAAGCGAAAATGAGGTTATCGCCGTCGCGCTCGATCATTCGCTCGTAGGACGCTTCTTTTCTGCCTAACCGTGGCCGGGATTCGCCGGCATTGGCGCGCCATAGTCCGACAAACGGATCCTGGTCTGGCGGCGGGATGACCGCTTGTTGTCCGGGCGCAAACGGCGCTGCCGCAGCGATAAGAATAATGCATATCCCGAAGCGCTTCATGACCCTAGACCTAGCGGCCGGACGCGGCCGGAGATCTCGGGCACTCGCACGTCCTGCGCCAATTCGAGGTCGTAGTTCGACTGGAGGTTGATCCAGAACTGGGGCGTCGTTCCGAAGTAGCGGGCCAGGCGCAAGGCGGTGTCCGCAGTGATAGCGCGCCGGCCACGGACGATATCGTTGACCCTCGTCACGGGCACGAAGAGTTCGGCCGCCAGCCGATTGGCGGTCAGTCCGAGGGGTTTCAGGAAGTCCTCCCGAAGTGTTTCGCCGGGGTGGATTGGCGCCATTGTCTTGGGCTTTGTGGGCATCGGCTACAGTCCTTAACTTAATGATAGTCTACAATCTCATGGTCGCCTACTGTTGGCCCGACCGATTGCTGGGCCATGGCCTCGAAACGAGTTCCGGGGATCGCGCGCGATCGAAAACCCACGATTAGTTATTGAAGGCGCGTTCGGGCGGCCTGAGAGGCCGCCGCAGGCCACGGGCCTGCCCCAACTGAGACAGTAAAACGGCTGCCTACTGCAAAAACGTAAGCTGGCTGTGAGTCGGCATGCGCTTTACCCACGAGTTCATCTCACCCTCGCTGCGCAACAGGTCCTGCAGCGTAGTCTTACTCAGAACGTCGTCCACCGCCGATTGCACGGCGTGCCAGAGGGAGCGCACCGAGCAATCGACCGAGCGGGTACATACCGGGGTCTGGCCGGCGTGTTCGTTGCAGAAGTGTTTGGATTCGAAGAGGCGGCCGCCGAGGACTCCCATGACGTCGCCGATCGCGATTTGTCCGGCGGGGCGCGAGAGCGTGTAGCCGCCCGCCTTGCCGCGGGCGCTGGTGATGAAGCCGCCGCGGCGCAGAATCCGCAGCAGTTTGGCCGCGTAGGCCGGCGACAGCGCTTCCGCCTGGCTGATTTCCGGAATGGTCAGGCTCTCGTCCTGGCCGGCCAATCCGATGCGCAACAGGCAGCGCAATCCGTATTCTTCGTGTGCGCTGAGTTTCATGGTCGCATCCGTGACAGCTTATCGACTGGAATGATATCGTCCAGGCCCAGCAGCATGCGCGCTTCTGGCGACATGCGGCTCTTGTCCCAGGGTGGATCGAAGGTCAGCTCGAGCTTCACATCCTTGATGCCGGGCACCGCGCGCGCCTTGCGCTCCACTTCCGCCGGTAAACTTCCGGCCACGGGGCAGTTCGGCGCGGTGAGCGTCATCTTGATGCGCGCCTCGCCCTCGGCGTTGACCTTCACGTCGTAGATCAAGCCCAGGTTATAGATGTCCATGGGGATCTCGGGGTCGAAGACCGTGCTCAGCGCGGCGATGATTTTCTCTCTCATTCGGTGGACGCCACTTCGGCCGCGTCCGTGAGCGCGGATTTCAACGTGTGCCAGGCCAGCGTGGCGCACTTGACGCGCGCCGGAAACTCACGCACTCCGGAAAATACCGTCAGCTTGCCAATGTTCGCGGCAGCCGGCTTTTCGGTGGTCAGCAGGTCGTGGAAGCGCTCCATTATCTGCACGGCTTCCTGGCGCGATTTGCCTTTGACGGTCTCGGTCATCAGGGATGCGGAGGACGTGGAGATGGCGCAACCCGCACCCACGAAGCTGATATCCGCGATTGTCTCGCCGTCCAGCTTCACGAAGAGCTTCAGTTTGTCGCCGCAGAGTGGATTGTAGCCTTCCGCCTGGCGGGTGGCGTCGGGCATCTGGTGGAAGTTGCGCGGACGCCTGGTGTGGTCGAGGATGACTTCCTGGTACAGGTCGTCGAGCATTATGAGGAGACCTCCTGGCGGGACTGAGAGTCCCGCGCAGGCTGAGAGCCTGCCCCACAACCGAAGATCTCCTTCACCTTGTAGATGCCGGCCACCAGCGCGTCGATATCTTGCCTGGTGTTGTAGAAAGCCAGCGACGCGCGCGTGGTGGCGGGCACGCCGAACCACTCCAGCACCGGTTGCGCGCAATGATGTCCGGTGCGCACGGCGACGCCCTCGCGGTCGAGGATGGTGCCGACATCGTGCGGATGCACGCCTTCCAGCACGAACGAAAGCACGCTGGCCTTCTCGCGCGCCGTTCCGATGAGGCGCAGGCCCGGAATGCGCTCCAATTGCGCGGTTCCGTAGGCCAACAGTTCGTGTTCGTAAGCCTGGATGCGATCGAGCCCGATTTCGTTGATGTAATCGACGGCCGCGCCCAGCCCGATGGTGCCCGCGATGTTCGGCGTGCCGGCTTCGAACTTGTAAGGCAGGTCGTTGTAAGTGGTCTTGGCGAAAGTCACTGAGCTGATCATGTCGCCGCCGCCTTGATAGGGCGGCATCTTATTCAGCAACGCCGCCTTCCCGTACAGTACGCCGATACCGGTGGGTCCGAACATCTTGTGGCCGGACAGCGCGTAGAAGTCGCAGTCGAGCGCTTGCACGTCGACCTTCATGTGGGCCACGGCCTGCGCGCCGTCGATGAATACAGGCGCGCCGTGGCGGTGCGCCATGCGCGCGATCTCGGCCACCGGGTTAATGGTGCCGAGCGCGTTGGAAACATGCACGACGGAGACCAGCTTGGTGCGCGGGCCCAGCAGTTTTTCGAATTCGTCCAGCAGCAGTTCGCCGCGCTGGTTGATGGGCGCAATGCGCAGGATGGCCTGCTTTTCCTCGCACAGGATCTGCCAGGGCACGATGTTGGAGTGGTGCTCCATGGCGGAAATCACAATCTCATCGCCGGCCTGGACGTGCCTGCGGCCGTAAGTGTAGGCGACCAGGTTGATGCCCTCGGTGGCGCCCCGGACAAAGATAATCTCGCGCCAATCGGCGGCGTTGATGAAGCGCTGTATCTTAACGCGCGCCTCTTCGTAGTGCCGCGTGGAGCGCTCGCTCAATTCATGTACGCCGCGATGGATGTTGGAATTATCCACCTGGTAGAACTGGTTCATGGCGTCCAGAACCATCTGCGGCTTCTGCGTGGTGGCGGCGTTGTCCAGATAGACAAGAGGCTTGCCGTGGACGCGCTGGTCCAGTACAGGAAAGTTCTCACGTCCGCTTGCTGACGCGCGCGGCTCAGTCATAGCGCGCGGCTCAGTTACGAGTCCCATGGAGTTTCTCCAGCAAGATCCGCTCCAACTGTTCGCGCAGCGGCGCGACCTTGATGCGGTCCACGATGTCGCGCGCGAAAGCGAAGACGAGCAGGTTGCGGGCATCCGCGAGACCGATGCCTCGCGACTGCAAGTAAAAGATTGCCTCCGGGTCCAACTGGCCGATGGTCGCGCCATGCGTGCAGCGCACGTCGTCGGCAAGAATCTGCAACTCGGGCTTGGTGTCGATGACCGCGTCTTCCGACAGCACCAGGTTCTTGTTGGTTTGCTTGGCGTCGGTCTTCTGCGCATCCTTGCGGACCAGGATTTTGCCGTTGAAGACCGCGCTGGAGTGGCCCTCCAGGATACCCTTGTACAATTCGTGACTGGCGGCGTGCGGCTTGGCGTGATCGATCGAGGTGTGATTGTCGATGTGCTGCTCGCCCGCGGCCAGGTACAGGCCGTTGAGTGTGCATTCGCAGCCTTCGGAGAGCACGGCGTTCACGTCGTTGCGCACCAGCGCTCCGCCGAAGGAGAGCGAGTGCGAGCGGAAGTTGGTGTCGCGGCCAACCTGCACCTGCAGGGTTGACACGTGGTAGGCACGGGCGGTTTCGGTTTGCAGCTTGTAGTGGTCGATCACAGCGTGGTCGCCCGCTACGATTTCGGTGACCGGGTTGGTGAAATAGGCGCCGCCGTTACCGGTGTAAGTTTCGACGATGGTGGCATGACTATGGGGTTCGGCGACGATTAGAATACGGGGATGCGATACCGTGGGATGGCCGTTGGCGGAAGACTGGATGATGAGTTCGATGGGTTCTTCGATTACCGCTCCTTTGGGGATGCGGATGAGCAAGCCATCCTGGAAGTTGGCTGTGTTCAGGGCGACGAAGGCGTTGGTTTGGTAACTGGCGTAGCGCGCCAGGTGGGCTTCGATCAGTTCCGGCGGCGCTTCGGAGAGTTTCGAGATTTCGACGCCGGGGGGGACGGCCTGAGAGGCCGCCGCAGGCTGAGAGCCTGCCCCACTTACAAAGCTTGTGCGGGCGATGGGGGCTACGCTGGTGAAACGCCAGTCTTCGTCGTGCGTCGTGGGGAAGCCGAGATCGCTAAAGCGCTGGCGGGCTTCTTCGCGAATGCGGTCGATCATGCCGCCTCTCCCTCGATACCGACGTAGCCCGACTCTTCCAACTCCAGCGCCAGTTCCTTGCCGCCCGATTTCACGATGCGCCCCTCGGCCAGCACGTGCACGAAATCCGGCACGATGTAGTTCAGCAACCGCTGATAGTGCGTCACCACGATCATGGCGCGCTCGGGGCTGCGCAGCGCGTTGACGCCGGCGGCCACGATCTTCAGCGCGTCGATATCCAGGCCGGAATCGGTTTCGTCCAGGATGGCCAGCTTAGGCTCCAGCACGGCCATCTGAAAAATCTCGTTGCGCTTCTTTTCGCCGCCGGAAAACCCGGCGTTCACGGCGCGGTTCAACAGGCTCTGATCCATCTCCATCAGCGCCATCCTCTCCTTCACCAGCGCGAGGAAATCCATGGCGTCCAGATCCGGCAGATCCTGGTGCTTGCGGATGGCGTTCAGCGCAGCCTTCAGGAAATACAGGTTGCTGACCCCGGGAATTTCCACCGGGTATTGAAACGCCATGAAGATGCCTTCGCGGGCGCGATCTTCGGGCGACATGGCCAGCAGGTCTTTGCCGTCGTAAACGACTTCGCCGCCGGTCACCTGGTATAGATCGCGGCCCGACAGGACTTGCGCGAGCGTGCTTTTGCCCGAGCCGTTGGGGCCCATGATGGCGTGCACTTCGCCGGCGTCAATGGTCAGGTCGATTCCCTTGAGAATCTCGCGTCCGGCGACGTTGGCATGCAGGTTCTTGATTTCGAGTAATGACATGGTTAGCTTATCCGACACTTCCTTCGAGACTGACTCCCAGCAGCTTCTGGGCTTCCACGGCGAACTCCATGGGCAACTCGCGGAAGACCTCTTTGCAGAAGCCGTGCACGATCATGGAGACCGCGTCTTCAGTGGAGATGCCGCGCTGCCGGCAATAGAAAATCTGGTCTTCGCCGATCTTGGAGGTGGATGCTTCATGCTCCACCTGCGAAGACGTGTTCTTCACTTCAAGATACGGGAAGGTGTGCGCGCCGCACTTGTCGCCCAGCAGCATGGAATCGCATTGCGAATAGTTGCGCGCGTTGG
>PMVV01000307.1 GCA_003166475.1 Bryobacterales bacterium
GATCATTCCCGGATATGTGCCGGCAATTTCCGGCGAACTGGAGGATGCCCTGGGTGACGGCTGGCGCGTGCTGGTGGGCCCGCAGGAGGCCTCCGACATCGCGCCCTTCTTCCGCGATGTCTGGGAACCGCTGGGCCGCGAACTGGGAGCCAAGCCGTAGCGCCGGCGGTTGGAATCGCCCGATGCCCTCGCACCGAGTCCAGTTTTCGCCCTCCGGCCGCTCCACCCTCGCCGCCGAGGGATCCAGCATCCTGCGCGCCGCCGAGTTGGCCTCCGAAGCGGTGTGCGCGGAATGCGGAGGACGGGGCGCGTGCGGCCGCTGCCTGGTCCGCATTCTCGAAGGGCAGGTCCCCGAGTACCGCGTTCTCCGGCGCGAATCCGGCTTCCCGCAGGTGCTCGCGTGCCTCACACCGGTCGACGGACCGCTGACCGTGCAGCCGCTGGTGGAGGCGCAACTGCCCAAGCTGGTCTCCGGCGACCGGCACATCGGCGCACAGCCGCTTGCGGCGTGGGCCCCCTGGCCGCTGGCGCTGGCACCGCTGGTGGAATGCCGCGACCCGGAGGACCTGGGCGTCGCACTGGATATCGGCACCACCACCCTGCGGCTGTTGCTGATCCGTCTTTCCGATGGCGCGATCGTGGGCGAAGCCGGGGCTTACAACCCCCAGATCTCCAAGGGCGCCGACGTCATCTCCCGCATCGTTGCGGCAGAGAAGGGCAGCCTGGGCGAATTGGCTTCCGCGATTCGCCGGGCGGTGGTTTCGACGATCGGCGAAGCGGCGGAGGCGGGAGGCCTCGATCCCGGGCGCATCCGCGGGTACGTCGTGGCGGGCAACGTCACCATGATCCACCTGCTACTGGCCGAGGATCCCTCCGGAATTCGCCGCGTACCCTCGGCGCCGCGCGCTCTGGCCTTTTCCGCCGTGGACGCCGCAGACCTGGGATGGCCCGGCCGCGCCGGCGCGCCGGTGCACACTGTTCCAGGCGCCGGCGGGTGGGTCGGCGGCGATATACTGGCCGGGGCCGTGCGCGCAGGGTTCTCCCGCGCGGCTGAGACGGCCTTGTACGTGGACCTGGGGACGAACGGCGAGATCGTCTTCGGAAACGCCGATTTCGCCCTGGCATGCGCGTGCAGCGCGGGCCCCGCGTTTGAAGGCGGCGGCATCCGTTGCGGCATGCGCGCGGACCGGGGCGCCGTGGACGGCGCTGCCATCGACGGGGAAACCGGCGCGGTGGAGCTTTCCGTGATTGGAGGCGGGCGCGTCCGCGGCCTGTGCGGCTCGGGGTTGATCGCACTGGCCGACGCCCTGTTCCGCGCCGGCTGGATCGACCGCGGCGGCAGGCTGACCGCGCGGGTACCCGGGGAACACCGTGTGGACGGCCAGTGGGGCGCCGCGATCGCGCTTTCCGCCGACCGGCGGGTGGCCCTCTGGGAACGGGACTTGGCGAGCCTGATTCGCGCCAAAGCGGCAGTCTTCGCCGGTATCCGCTCGCTGGTGGAATCGCTCGGCCCCGGCGGCCCCTCCGTCGAGCGGGCGTATGTCTCGGGCAACTTCGGCCGGTATCTCAACCTGTCGGCCGCGGTGGCCATCGGGCTGCTGCCGGACATCCCGCTCGGCCGCTACAGCTACATCGATAACGGATCGCTCGAAGGCGCCGCCCTGAGCCTGCTCTCCCGCGAGTTCTTCGCCGAAATCGCCGGCTATCTCACCCGGGTCACCTACGTAGACCTCTCCGAACTCCCCGGCTATATGGACGAGTTCGTGGGCGCCTCGTTCCTTCCCCACACGAGCCCCGATTTGCTGCGTCTGGGATGAAAGCCGACAGCGCCAGCGCGGCTTTCGCCGTCATCGCGAGAGCTATCTCGGCGGCGTTGTTCACCTCCTGGATCACGGCGGTAGGAGGCATGTATGCCAACGGGAAATACGAAGGGCGAGACGCGAAATCAAGGTCAGTGGTCCAAGGGAGAAAGCGGAAACCCCGCGGGCCGTCCCGCCGGGAGACCTGAACCGCGCGGCGCGTCAGTGCAACCCATAATCGGCATCCAGGGTCAAACTGTCGCCCGGCGCGAGCGTGCGGCGTTCGGAAGCTACGGCGAGGCCGACACGATTCTCGCTCTTCGCCGTCCAGCTCAGGAAGCAGCGCGCCACCTGGTCCTTGCCGAAGCGGTTCACCATCCCAGGGCCGCCCGCGCCAGCCGCAATCGTCCACTCGCCGTCCGGCTGCTCGGTGCCAGCGTACGATTCGCTACCGGACGGTTGCCGTTCCGGCTGGATCAATGGAGTTTCCATCCGTGCACCAGCCTGCGTGCGGTAGGAGACCGAAACCGCTTCGAGCGGCCCCGGGGCGACCTCCCAGCGCGACTGTAGCAGTGCCTCAATAGGCTCCCTCCCCGCATTCTCCAACACGGTCCGAGTTCTCAGAATCGAGCCTTCGAGCCAGAGTCTGCGCCGCATCTTGAGGCCGTTCTCGCAGACGACCGAGAGCGAGGTCTCGGTTGCCGTTCCGCCTGGCTCGAGTTCCCACCGCGCGGGCCAGGGTGTGCGCGCCACGTAATCGGAGTAAGGCGCCACCGCCAGCCCCCCGAGGTTCGGGTACTGCTTGGCGCCCGGATCCGGCTGGTACAGCAGGTCCTTGCCGCTGCGCCTGTCAATGATTTGGACGATCCGTCCGTCTAGTTCCGGAGCAACGTGGACGCGGAGGCGGTCATTCTCCAGGGTTGCGACGCGGTAGGGGCGCATGAACTCCGCGAAATCCCGCTCGTCGCGCGTGAGTGGGCTGGACTCGCTCAGGTTGGTGATACCGAACTGGCCCAGCCCGGCCACAAAGGCGTTCCACCGCTCCTTGAGACTCAGATCGGACGGGCGATACCACTCGCCATCTACAGTGAATCGTTTGGCACGCGTCAGCCGGACATAATCGATGCCCAGCCGCGCCTTGCGCACCCGTGCGCGAACTGCATCATTTTCGGCCAGGGCTTCCGCCTGCAGGAACAGCTCCGCCGCTTGGTCGACGAACTCCGCGTTCAGATAAGGCGCACCCGGACTGTCATAAATCCAAATATGCCGTCCCAATCCCGCAGGCGGTTTCCGCACCTGATGGTGCATCAGCTCGAAATACTGGAGCATCGGAGGGGCGGCCTTCCCGAAATATGCTTCGTGAAATTCCTCCACGGCGCGCTTCACATCGGCCGCGGGGTCCCACAGTAGCTTGGCCATCACGTAGGAGCGCAGTTCCGCATTTTCCGCGCCGCCGCCCCCGGTGACGGAGCCTTCCATGAAGAGGCCAACGACACCGTGGTCCTTGTACATCGGAATGTCGGCGGCAAGCTCGTCGAAATCGGGAAAGGGAAGCAGGTAATGGGCGAAATTAGTGTTGTAGTGCCAGATGTAGAGCTGGTTCGTAATTTTCGACCAGGCATTCAGGTTCTTCATGAAGTAGGCGCTGTACGGGCACTGGCTGTACGGGTGTGCCTCGCATACTCCGATCGGGCACAGACGGATGCGTACGTTGCGGCGCGGGCGCACCTTGGCTGGCGGCTCCTCGGTGTACCAGTAGGCCAGCGTATCGATCAACTTGTCGGGATGCTTCTTTTCGATCTCCGCTGCCAGCGCGTTCACGTACCGCAACAACGGCCCGGAGTGGGCGCCACCCTCCTCCTGTTCCACGTTTCGGCAGTTGTCGCACTCGCACCAGCCGGTCCAATCATTTTGCGAGACAGAGAAGATGGTGGCTTCGGGATGATCGGCGATCCAACGCTCAACCGATTCCACGCCCACGCGAAGCACATCGGGATTTGTGAGGCAGAGCTGGCTGCGTTCGGCCCGGCGCTTCCCGTCGATCAACGAAAAGTATTCCGGGTGGCCGCGGAAATACTTCTCCGGAGGCACCAGGGCGTTAAACGAATGTACAAAAGGATAGTACCGGACCTTGCCGCCGGTGGTTGCATCCAGCTTCATCAGGACGCCATTCATCTTGTTGCGTGCCGCCCAATCGCGGTCAGCGGCCTCGCTGAAGTACGGCTCGCGGTATTCGAAGGCAGGCTTGTGCAACTCGTTCATCGGTGCGACGGTAACCGTGTGAAGCCGCGGGATGCGGCTCACTCCGGGCGCGAACCAACGGCAGCCAAGATTCTCGAGAAACGTGTAAACGCCATACATGCTGCCCCGCAATGGTCCGCCGGCTATCACCAAGTGGGGGCCCGCAGTTTTGAGAATAAACCCTTCCGGACCGAGTTCCCGAAACGGAATGTCCAATTTGAGCGCCCGGAGCGCCGGGCTATTGCCAACCAGCACCATCCTGGGACCCGGCTTCATCGAAATAGGCAGACGTGCGCCCGAGATCTGCTCCAAGAAGTTTTGGAGTTCCTCGGCCGCGTGGCGCTCGGAGGGCGATGACTCGGCCCCAATGACAATTGTGTAGCCGGGCTTGCCGTTTTGGGACAGAATGAGATTTGCGCTGGATGCAGAAAGCGCGAATGCGGAGAGCAATGCGATGACTCGAGCCAGCATTTCGACTCCGATTGTATCAGCTCATCGCGGCCCGGGCGGCATGGAACGCCGGTCCTCAGCCGCCGCCGTCTCCCGCGTCGGGAACGCGTTGATCACGTCTACCATTTTCGCTGCCGGATCACCCTCGTAGGGGAACGGTCGCGTGCCCGGCAGAACTGTCGGGGCCGGCGCAACGGGCCAGCCTCCACCACAAATAGCAGCATCGCGCAGAAATGCGGAACTGTGAAGATAGGCTGGCAAGAGTAGAAGCGGCACTCGAACGAACCTGTTTGACCACTTCGACCCACTAAGGCAATCGGATGAAGCCGTTCGCTCCGGCACCGGCTTTCGCTCCGGCCTGGGCAAGCGGCTCCGGGACGTGCCGCACATCACGACCACCCGGAAGCTGCGCGACCGCGCCATCATCGCGCAGTCGCCGTTTCAATGCTCCGGTGGTTTGCCGGCGGATCTTGACCAGGCACCTGCTTAGCTTCTTGTTGTAGCGGCTAGTATGATATCGTCACCTTCGCGGGAGGACTCGTCTTGAAACGTCTGACGCTGGCGCTGTTTACTCTGGGCCTAGTCACGGTAGTGGTTACATGTCTGGTGGCAGCGCGACAGCCTCCCAAGACCGCCGCCGAAAGGACGCCGGCGCTGGCCGCGCGCGCTGCGGTGGCCTTGGATATGTCCCCTCCGTTGGGCGCGATGGCGCAGTTTATCCCCGATAAATCGGTCGTCATTCACCACGCAGTGGAGAGCCCACCGGAACGCCAAGGAGCGATGGAGGGACCAGGCACGGGTTTGGGGACGACTCCGCCGATACCGCCAGCCGCGCGGGGCGGCCCCGGCGCGGCCCGAGCCGGCGACCGTGCGACAAGGGTGGGCGGGCCTCCGCCAATTCCGCCTCCGCCGCCCGCGCCCGAGATCGACGCCGCAGGCGCCGCCGTCGAGCAGACGACCCAGGGCAGGCGTGCCGCGATTGAGCCGGTAGCCAGCTTTGACGGTCTGGGAGAGGGCTTTACGAGCCAGGAGTTCCCCAGCGCGGGCATCGCAGCCGATGCCAACCGAAGCCGCGGCGGCGGGGGACATGGCGGCATTGACATCAGCCTGGCGGTCGGTCCCGACCATATCTTCGAGATCCTGGATGGCAATATGGCCGTCTTCACCAAGAAGGGTAAGAAGTACGACGCCACCGGCAAGCTGCTCTACGGCGCCGTACCCAACAACACCGTTTTTGCCGGCTTCGGCGTTCGCTGCGGCGTGAGCCACAACAGTGACTCCGTAGTGCGCTACGACCAACTGGCCAACCGCTGGCTGATCGTGGTCCCGGTCTTCGCGCGACCGCCAGACAATCCGCAAGGCCCCTATGCCATGTGCTATGCCGTGAGCGCGACCTACGACCCGCTGGGGCCGTATTACCGTTATGAGTTCCAACGGACGCTGTTTCCAGACTATCCCCGTCCGGCGATCTGGCCCGACGGCTACTACAACCCCACCAGCACGAGCGACAACCTGCTACCCGATGTAATCACGCAGAAGCACGACTGCATCGCCGACCGCAACCAGATGCTCAAGGGTCTGCCGGCGACCGAACAGTGTGTGGTGATCGACGGGGGCGTCTTCATGTTGAACACCGACCTGGATGGCAAGCGGTTGCCGCCGGCGGGCGCGCCCAACATCATGATGTCGACGGGCGGCACGCAGCTCATGAAGATCTTTGAGGACGACGGCATATACTTCTACAAAGTGCACGTAGATTGGAGCGATGCCTCCAAGACCAGCGTCTCGCCGCCGCAGAAGATCGCGGTGGCCCCCTATCACTATCTCTGCGACGGCCAATTGAGCAGCTGCGTCTCGCAGCCGGGTACCGACCGCCGCCTCGATTCGCAAGGCGACAAGCTGATCCAGCGGCTGGTATACCGCAACTTCGGCGATCATGAGTCCATCCTGGCGGAGCATTCCGTTGCTACGGCCGCACACGGCGGCGGCGTGCGCTGGTACGAGTTCCGCCTGAACAAACAGCGCGACCCGGTTTTGTACCAGCAGGCGACATATGCCCCCGGCGGATCTTATCGTTGGCTGGGCAGCATGGCCATGGACCGCAAGGGCGACATCGGTATCGGCTATTCGTACGGCGGCGATCCCAACTATCCCGGCCAGCGCTTCGCGGCGCGTATGGCTAAGGACCCTAAGGGGCAACTTACCTTCCACGAGTCGGTGCTGGCTGAAGGCCAAGCCTCGCAAAAGGGCAGCCTGCGCTGGGAGGACTACACCAACATCATTGTCGATCCCTCCGACGACTGCACCTTCTGGTTCGTCGGGAACTACCTCAAAAGCGGCGCGGCCTCCTCGACTACGCGCATCGGATCATTTGTGCTACGCCAGTGCCAGTGAGCCAGTGCGGAGGCTCGATGCTCGAATCGATCGGCAGCGGCTGCGCGCCAAACTCGGAAGCTCGGTACGGCGGCGGGATGCCGCAATCCGCCGACCAGCGGCAGGCCAGGCTGGGCGCGTTGGAAAAGGGGGTGTGGGGGAGAAACCTTGCGAAGGTTTCGCCCCAACTGCCCCTGCCCCCAATCCTCATCCGACCCCCTGGACACGTTGCCGCAGAGGAAAACCGGGAAACCGCCTACTACTTTCGGATTGGTCCGGCTACCGTTCCCATTACGTACGTACTTTTATTGTAGTGAATTAGATTAGTATGATTTATTCGTCATACGTTGTTGACAGGGATGGCTGAAACACGCTATCATTTTGATGGACGCGTTTTGCGGGCGATAGAGCATGCCGCTGGTGTTTGCTCCTGGCGAATACTCTCTTTGACTGCAATCAGATAGCTTGCTTCGTCCCGGAGCAACTACGTGCCCCTTTTTACGCTGAACTTCGAGTTTGGTCGTTCTAAGGGACTTGCCCATAATGAATTTCGCAGAGGAACCTCTGCGTTTGCGAGGGCCGGAGCGCCAGCCTGTTAACACTACCAGGCCGGAGCACGCTTGCGCCTTATTTCACCGGGACATGTAAACGAAGCGACGTCTGTTCGCATGGGCTCGTCTCTGATGACGCCCCAGCGAGATCTCGTCCACGTTCAACATAGGAGGGTCATAAAACGTATGTCTAACAAAACGAAGAAGAAATCAAAACCGCCACCCCACCTGGTGGGGCATATCGAGCGCCGCCCCCTCGATCAATTGATACCCTACGCCGATAACGCCAGAACCCATTCCAAGGCGCAGATCCGCCAGATTGCCGCCAGCATCCGCGAGTTCGGCTTTGTCAATCCGATTCTCGTCGGTCCGGACAACCGCATCGTGGCCGGCCACGCGCGTGTCCTGGCGGCCCAGGAACTGGGCATGCTGGAAGTGCCCGTGATCGTCCTGGAGCATCTTTCGGAGGCCCAGCGCCGCGCCCTGCTGTTGGCCGACAACCAGTTAGCCGCGAACGCCGGTTGGGATGAAGAACTCCTGCGCGCTGAACTGGCCGCTTTGGCAAAAGAAGAATTTCCGCTGGAGCTGATCGGCTTCGACAAAGCGGAGTTGACCCGATTGCTCGCCGACCAAGTTGCCGCCGAGGGACTTACGGACCCCGACGCGGCACCCCCAGCACCAGTGGTGCCCGTCTCCAAGACCGGCGATTTGTGGATACTAGGGGAGCACCGCTTGCTCTGTGGAGATGCCACCAAGCGGGCGGACCTGGAAACTTCATTGGCCGGCGAAACGGCCGCCATGGTGTTTACGGACCCGCCATCGGCCCTCCAAGCCGAGACCAAGCACCCACTGCAGCTCGAAAACGATGTCTCCGGCGAGCAGGTCCAGGAATTCCTGAACGAGGCCTGCACCCAACTCATGGCAGTTTGCAGGGGGGCCATCTACATTTGCACGTCCCCGGCGGAGCTGCACACCCTGCACCAGGCCTTCACCGCGGCCGGCGGACACCGGTCTACTTTCCTGATCTGGGCCAAACACCACTTCACCCGGAGCCGCTCGGACTATCAGCAGCAATACAAACTGATCCTCTACGGCCGGCCCCAAGGAACCGACCACTTCTGGTGCGGCGCGCGCGACCAAAGTGACCTGTGGTTCGTTGCCGAGCCGATGGCCAAGCGCCAGCACCCGGCGATGCAGCCGGTGGAATTGGTGGAGCGTGCCGTGGAGAACAGCAGCCAAGCCGGAGACATCGTGCTGGACCCGTTTGCCGGTTCCGGGACTACACTGATTGCCTGCGAGCGCCAGAAGCGGCGCGCGCGCCATGTGGAGT
>PMVV01000288.1:0-7608 GCA_003166475.1 Bryobacterales bacterium
AACTGGCCCAGATCGCCGCCATTGCCTTTGCAATCGGAGTGGCGTTCGGCGGCCTCGGCGAAGGGGACGCCGCGCTCCAGGTCCGCCAGGGCAGCCTGGATGCCGGCCTCGGCTTGTTCCTCGGTCTGCTCCTCGTTCACATGCTTCACGATGTGGGCCGCGTGGAACATTTCCGGCAGGAGAAAGTTCTCGCGGTGGACCCGGTAGAAGGCCTCGATCTCCTCGGTGCCGGGCTTAGGCGCGCCTTCCACCATCTCGCGCGTCAGGCGCTCCACGCGCAGGCTGTGCTCGACGACCTGCCGGACGCCGGCGTCACCGGAGGCGCCGCGCCAGCTTCCATTCTTCTTGACCCGCGCCACCTGTTGCGCGACCAATCCGGGATCGACGGGCCGCGGATCGCGGGCCGCCGCTTGCGAGAGTAGCATCTTGTCCTGGGCCGTGTGCTCGGCGGCCGCGCGCAGGCGGTTGGCGCGCTCGTTCTCGTCCGCAATATTCTTCCAACGGGGATCGCAGGCAATCTGCTCGGATTCCTGGCGGATGAGGTCCTCGGGCACAGTTTGTCCGTTTACAAGCCAGGGCATGTGGAAGCCGAAAGGTTGATCAGCACGCTCACTCCGCCGGTCACATCGGGCGCGACGATATCCGGCATCCCGCAGGATGCCGGCTGCCCGTGAAGGTTCTCCAGCAGGATGTCTCCCGGGCTCGGGCCTGCGCCAACATAATACGGCGTGTGGAAAGTGCCGTCGCCTTTCCCCGGAAAGACGCCCACCGTGCCGATCTCGGCCTGCGTTACCACAAGGTCGGGGATTCCGTCGCCGTTCACGTCCGAGACCCAGACCACGCTTCCCCCGCCGACGCCAGTTGGGATGACAAGTTGCGCCGAGTAAGTAAAGTTTCCCTTGCCGTCGCCCAGGTAGATGGCCACGCCACCATAACTGGAACCGGTCACGATGTCCAAATTCCCGTCACCGTTTAAGTCGGCAAGCACGATCTGCGTCGGGTCGATCAAGGACTCCCCGTCCTTCGCAACTATCTTGGTTACCGTGAACCCGCCCTGTTGGTTATTCAGCAACACGTAGATAAAGCTGTCGGTATCTTGAGTGACGACTAAGTCTGTCCAGCCATCGCCGTTCAGGTCGCCGGCCGCGATGTTCGTAAGCCCATAAAGATCCGGCGCGAACGTCACGGGTGTCTGGAAAGTGCCGTCGCCATTGCCCAACGCCAGCAGGTTGCCGGAAGTGGCGAAATCCAGCTTGCCGTCATGATTGAAGTCGCCCACCGCCAGAAACCCGCCGCCAGGCGTGGAGGTCGTGCTCGCCTGCGTGAAACCGCCGCCGCCGTTGCCCAGGTATGCCACTACCGTCTGATTCGAAGGGACCAGCAGATCGGCCGCACCGCCGCCCGTCAGGCTGCCTACGACCGGGCAGCCGGCGTCGGTGAGCGCCAGCGTGGCGCCGGACTCGAAAGGTTTGGATGCCTCTCCCGTCCCCAACAGGATGGAGATTCCGGCCGTACTGTTCATGGCCAGATCCGGCTTGCCGTCTCCGTTAAAATCGGCAGCGGCGGCGCACCCATAGGCGCCTGCGACCGGTAACCACTCGCCATCCTCGTAGACGCCCTTTCCTTCGTTGAGCAGCACCGATATGCCGCCGTCGCCGTCCTGAAGCACAATATCGGTGAGCCCGTTGTTCCGCAGGTCGGCGGGCACCACATAGTTCGTAACGATGTTGAGCGCAGGAAGCCTGTAATACACCGGCTTGTGAAACGTGCCACTGCCGGTGCCAAGGGCGCTGTCGCCATTGCTGCCCACCAGATCCGGAATGCCGTCCCCATTAATGTCCGCAATGGCAATGTGCTGCACCGGCGACATCTGCACCTTAGCCGGCGCCGAGAAGCCACCCTTACCGTTCCCCAGGTAAACGAGCACATAATCTGGCACGTCGGTCGGCTCGGTATAGGCGCACAGCACAATGTCGGGATGACCGTCCATGTTCAGGTCGCCAACCACGATGAACTTCCCCGTCAGCGGTCCAGTGGAATAGGCCCGCGGCGAGCGGAAAGTGCCGTTTCCGTTGCCCGGAAAGACGGCAAAGCCAGTCTGTGTGGTTAAGGCCAGATCCAGGTGGCCGTCGCTGTTGAAGTCGCCGGCAGCCAAGCCGCCGGTGCACCCGCTGAACGGCGTGAGAGCTCCCGCGCTGAAGGTCCCTCCGCCCTGGCCAGTAAACAACCAGATTCCGCTCTCGCCGGCCACCGCAATGTCCGGAATGCCGTCCCCGTTGAAGTCTCCATACACCACGCTCCCCAGGAACTTGTCATTGCCGGTCTGGTAGAACACAGCCGGTTGAAAAGTGCCGTCGCCGTTCCCCATCGAAATGCCAACGCCGTCATAGGTGCCGTTGTATGTAGGCCCGGAAAAGATCAAATCCACGTTTCCGTCGCCGTTCACGTCCGCTGCTACCGGGAAATAAACTCCGCCCGTCTCAATGTTCGATTCAGGGCCAACACGGAACGTGCCGTTCCCCTCGCCCACCAGCACAATGACAACGCCCGCGCCGAGCCCAATAATATCCGGGATCCCGTCGCCGTTGGCGTCGGCCACTGTTAGCATGTCAAGCGGGACGAAATAGTCGCGCCGCGCCCGGAAAACCGGATTGCGCCCGGCGGCCGACGCGGCGACTGCCAAGCAGACGGCCACCAGGGAAGCCCTGACCAAAGCCGACCTCGTGAAACTCCAGTTGGTGTGCGGAAGCATCGTTAGTCACTCTCGCAGATCCGTCCGCTGATGTAGCTTAGCCAAGCCTCCAAGGCGGCATTGTATGCACACGCCGTGGCCGCATAGACGGTGGTCAGCTCGGTCTCGTACGGCGACGACGCCGCCTGATACGCGCTCCGGTACTGACTCGCGATCGCCGCGGGGCTGGTTGCGTTCGCGAGCCAATAGTCGTTTCCGGTCTCCGCGAGGTTCACCGCGAGGCTGCTACCCCCGTTTCCAAGCGTATTAGGGGCAGGCTGATAGTTATAGAACTCGAACTGCTGTGGATAGCTCGAGCTGTTTACGACAGGCTGCGTCGGGTTCTGGTTTTCGCTACAGCCAGGACTGACTTCCTCGTTCCAATAGCTATACATACCCAGCTTTCCGCCGCCCGCCGGGCCGAGCTCGCGCTGGAGCGAGTTACTCCCGCTGGTGTTGCCGTTGAGAGTGTTATCGAACGTGCGGAACGCCGCTGCGTGAGGTCCAAATATTATGTTGGGCCACAAGTAAGCCAGGCTGTAGTACTCGTCCGTAGTGTGCAAGACGTACGGCTGGTATCGCTGCCATGGCGCCGATCCCTGCGGATTCTGCAAGGGAAAACTCGACAGACGGCGCTGCGGCGCGTTCTGGGTGCCCACCATGATTGCGTCCATAACAGCTTCGCGCCCGTTCAGATAGTTGATGATATCGCAGCCATTGCTCCGCCAGCTGTCGTTGCCCAATGCCAGAGTGTATAGGAGCGGCAGAATATCCACGCTGGAGCATACAAACGACCGCGGAACCATGTTCGCCTGCCCCGGGAAGCCGATATAGAGGGGCACGTTGAGAGCCTCCTCATAGAGGGCGCCCCCTTTGCTGTGCAGGCTGTGCGATCCACCGAATTCGCCGTGGTCGGCCGTGAAGATAATAACGGTATTGTCGGAAAATGCGCCGCCCTGCGCCCCTCGCAACTTCTGAAGCACCGCGCCGATCTGGAAATCCACGCAAGCCTGCATCCAGAAGTAGTAGTTCAGGAAGGTGCACCAACCGTTTTCATCAGTCACCTCACCGCTGATCGAGTTTTGGAGAGCCTGGAAATTGCTCTGGAGGTCTGGCTTGCCTTTACCGGCATAAGCCGTCGGCTGATCCGGGTAGTTCCAGGATGGGTTGTACCCGGCCGGAAAGTTCGGGTTATAATAGGGGCTGCTTGGGTCATATAGCCCGGGGTTGAGGCTGAGGGGTAGGGCCGACTCGGAATAGAGCTGCGTGGTGGTGCCGGCCGGGTTCCCAGGGAAGGCCGCGATGGTGGTTGACTCGCTGCTATCCGACAGGTTTTGGTTGGGAACGAGCTGCGCTGAGGTCAACATCGGTGGCGGCGCATTAAAGCCGTACTGCCCCGCTGGACTAACGCCACCGTTCGGGTAGCACAGGTCCGCGCCGGGGCACTGGGTCGCCGTCAGACCAAACGAATAGGGGAACGCGTTGATGTCGTGCGGGTTCATGAAGCTGACGCCTGCGAACCATCTGCCGTTGGTGGGGGCATGCTCCGTGATCCAGATCCCGAAGGCCTCCGCCACTGCCGCATCGTTAACCACGCCGTAAGGCGCGGCTGTCGGCAGCTCGTTGGGGGCCGTCCCCAAAAAGGGAGGGCTGTTCGTATAGGCGGGAAGGTCGGGAGGGACGGCCAAGGCCGGAGGGCCGGTTTGCGCGTTGCCCAGAAAATAGGCGGAATTCCCCTCGTTGGAGTCGCCCGTCGACGAGGGGTATGGGCCAGTCGCAACCCACGGACCCGACGTGACTGTGGGCGGCGTCGGAATGCAATATGCCTCGGTGGCGCAGAAGCCGTAGTCGCTCGGGCCGTTTGCGCCCGTGCCGGACGTCTCCCCCGGGTTGTCCGACAGGTGCCACTTTCCGATCCAGACGCAATCATAGTTCAGCGCCGGCGCACCCGTCGCGGCGTTGCCCGTCTGGGACAGGACATCGCCGATGGTCGCAAACCCCTGCCCTCCCTTCCAGGGCTGCAACGGGGGCGCATAAATCTGCGGCGTGGATGGCTTAAGCGGATCTGGCGGATCCTGGCTCACGAACATGCAGGTTTGCTGTGAATACAGCCCCGTCAGCAGCGTGGCGCGCGCCGGCGAACAACTGGTCGCGGCCACGTTGTAGTTCGTGAAAACGAAGGACTGGTTCCGGATCGCGGCGATGTTCGTCAAGATGGCGTCAATCGCCGCCTGGCCGGACAGCGCGCCCGTCACGCCCTTGGAGGGCAACCATCGCGGCGCCCGCATCTGGTCCACGATGATCATCAGGACATTAAAGTGCGGATAGCCCGCCGAGGGCGCAGTCGTGCCGCAATTGGGCTGATTGTAAATGCATGAGCCGGAAGCGCGCGGCGCAAGGTTAGCTGGCTGCGTCGCGTTGTGCGAACGCGACCCGAACAGCCAATGCCGCTTCGGCCGTGCGTGCGCCCCAGGATTCACCGCGTTCGGCGGAATCGGCGGCGGAAATACGCCCGCCGCAATCGTGTCCGAAGCGCACGGCACGATATTACCGAAGGAATCCAGGTAATTGTGTACGGCGGGAGGCGGTGCTTGGCCCTCCGCCGCTGGCCCGAGCGCGCCGGCTACCGCGGCCGCGCCCAGGGCCCCAATAAACGTGCGGCGGTTCACGCCGGCCTGATCTTGCTCGTTGCGTTTGCCTTCCATTTAGGAGTACCTTCTCCGAAATATTACGCCATAATGCTTAGGGTGTCAATGCTTTTTTGTAAAGAGTTTTAATACCCTCTTGACTTGTTTGTTCTAAGTATGCCTATGCTTGTTCCAGGCCTGAGCCCAGGCGGCGTTGCGAATGAGTTGACTGCCGCGTTAGGCCGGGGACTGCCCAATGGCGACGGCAACCCGTCCTGGTTTTCACGTGATGGCGAAACCGACGGGCGCGATCTGCAATCTCGATTGCGCTTACTGCTTCTTTCTTTCCAAGCAGTCCTTCTATCCAGGCAGCAACTTCCGCATGTCCGACGAGGTGATGGAAAGCTACGTGCGGCAGACCATTGAGGCGCACTCCACGCGCGAGGTCACCATTGCCTGGCAAGGCGGCGAACCCACGCTTATGGGCCTGGACTTTTACCGGCGCGCGGTCGCCGCCGCAAAACGTTTCCGGAAGCCGGGCACCACTGTTCAGCATACGATCCAGACCAACGGCATTCTGCTGGACGCGGCGTGGTGCGAGTTCCTGCGCGAGAATGGCTTCCTCGTCGGTGTCAGTCTGGACGGACCGCGCGAGCTGCACGACGCCTACCGCCGGGATAAAGGCGGGCACGGCACGTTCGACCGTGTGGTGAAGGCCGTGCGCCTCATGCAGCGCGTAGGCGTGGAGTTCAACGTGCTCTGCACGGTGAACGCCGTGAACAGCGAACACCCACTCGCGGTCTATCGCTTCCTCCGCGACGAGTTAGAGGCGCGCTATCTGCAGTTCATCCCGATCGTGGAGCGGATCAACGACGACGGCCGCACGGTTTTGCAGCAGGGCGACCGGGTGACAAACCGTTCCGTCACGGCGGAGCGCTACGGCCAGTTCCTTATCGAGATCTTCGATGAGTGGGTGCGGCACGACGTGGGGAGCGTCTTTGTGCAAACGGTCGATGCCGTTCTCGCCGCATGGGTGTACGGGCAGTCGTCCCTTTGCAGGCTCCGCCCGGAGTGCGGAGAAGCCGTCGCGCTGGAGCACAATGGCGACCTGTACTCCTGCGACCACTTCGTAGAGCCGGGTTACTTGCTGGGAAATATTCTGCGCACGCCGCTCGCGGAGCTTGTGAATTCGGAACGGCAACGCAGATTCGGAGAGGACAAAAAGCGCCGGACTTCCCCGATATTGCCGCGAATGCCGGTTCCTATTTGAATGCCACGGAGAGTGTCCTAAGAATCGTTTCGTCTTGACGCCGGGGGGCGAAGCCGGACTGAACTATCTCTGCGCCGGGCTGCGGGCCTATTTCGGCCACGTAGATCCGTACATGCGGACGATGGCCGGGTTGCTGAGCCAGGGCCGCCCGGCGAACGAGATTATGGATATCCTGCGCATGGAGGAGGCCAAGCCTGCGGACCGGTTCGTCCACGCCGAGCGCAACGACCCCTGTCCGTGCGGCAGCGGGCGCAAGTATAAGAAGTGTCACGGCGCCGCATAGCGGCAAGCCGCGGTAGCCACGGAGCCGGGCGGCCTGAGAGGCCGCCGCAGGCCGAGGGCCTGCCCCACAATCCGGTGCGGCGTGCGGAGGGACTGATGGATGGTAGTACAGGATGAGGCAGCTATGTGTGATCCGCAATCGTCTCCGTGGCCGCGTCCCAATACAGCTTCCGCCCTTCGCGATAGGCGCGTGCAGCCATGATCACGGCCACCGAATGCGCGAAGCCGTCGCGCACGGTGGCATTGGGCTGCTGCCGGCTGCGGAGACAATCGAGCCAGTTGATCATGTGAGATAGATCGTTGTCGCTGATAAATGGCGGCGCCAGCTTGGTGTCGCCGGTATTGCCGGGCAGCGTCACATTGGTTTCGGCGCGGTGCAGGAAGGGGTTGTCCTCGTGCGTGCCTTTCTCTTCCACCAGCTTCCACCGCTGGCTGCCCTCGCCCCCGATATTGATCAGCGTGGCCTGCTTGCCCATGATGCGCGTGAAGCTGTCGGAATCGTTGCCGAAGCTGGTGGAGTAGCTGACCAGGAATCCTTTGGGATACTCCAGCAGCGCCTGGAAGGTATCCGGATTCTCGCGCCCGTCGGGCCACGCGAAGACGCCGCCGTGCGCCATCACGGAGCGCGGGAAATGGTCGTCCAGGAAGTAGTGGACGAGGTCGATCGCGTGGCTCATCCACTGATCGGCAATGCCGCC
>PMVV01000288.1:7650-30792 GCA_003166475.1 Bryobacterales bacterium
TGGCCGAGGGCGCCCGAGCGGATCAGGTCGCGCGTCGCGATCTGGTACGGTTCGCTGCGGTGCTGCGTGCCGATTTGAACGATCAGATTGCGGGCCAGCACGGCGTCGCGCGCGGCTTTGGCTTCGGCCAGCACGTTGCCCATGGGCTTTTCGCAATACGCGTCTTTGCCCGCCTCGGCCGTCAGTTTCAGGATGGGCGAGTGCGCGAAATCCGGAGTCGAGATGAGGACGGCGTCCACATCCTTGAGCGCCAGCAGATCCTCGAAGTACTGGAGAGACCGCGGCGGCCGGCCATATGCGGCCGTGGCCTTGGCGGCGGCGCGCTCGCGATTCACCTTCCAGAGGTCGCAAACGGCCGTCATCTCGACGTTCTTTTTGTCCTTGAGTTGCGATGCGATCCAGGCTAGCTCACTGCCACGCGAACCGATGCCTATGTGGCCCAACGAGATTCGTTCGTTGGCGCCCTGGATGCGGCTATAGGAGAGCGCCGTGCCCGCCAGGGCAGCGGCGCCTTGATTTAGAAAAGAGCGGCGATTCATAGCGTACTCCTCCGGCACAGGCGGCCTGAGAGGCCGCCGCAGGCTGAGAGCCTGCCCCACTTATTGCACTGCTATGGTGACGCCTGTCTGGCTATTGACTGTGCCGACCTGTACCACCACCGCTGCGTTGCCCGACGGCGTTCCGCTCGGGATGGTCACGTTAATCTGGAAGACCCCCACCACCAGGTTGGGTGCGGGTCCGGCGTAAACCACATCCGCCGGTTGGCCGCCGACCGTGGCGGTCACCGTCTGCGTCAGCGCGCCGAATGGTCCTCCGGGAGCGGGGATCGGGTTGAGCGTGCCATCGATGGATGCCGGATCGGTTAGCCCGCCACCCGTGCCGAACAGCATGACGGTCGATCCCGCCGCAGCCGGATGGGATGCGCTGTTGATGCTGTAGTCCTGGTTCAGGATGGAGCCTTCGCCGATGCCGGTGCCAGCCGCCGTGAACAGGCCCGGTTCCGACGCCACCACGGGCAACGTCAGGGCCGCCGAGGTTGCGCCGTTGTACATCACCGTCAGCACCGTGTTGGCTTTGTTCGATAATTCGAACGGCGCAAGGGCATTCACCTGGCCGTTGGAAGTGTAGAGCACGGGCACCGCGGCGCCGTCAAACAGCACTTGGGTTCCGGCCAGCGTGGTGGCCACCGTGCCACCCTCCGGCGGGGCCGCGAAGGAGACGCCGGTTGGCGGGCCGAGCACCGAACCGAAGATCGAAATCGCCATGCCGGGCACCACCGTTCCAGCCGCGCCGCTGGCCGCGTTGATCTCCCCCGCGATAGTGGGAGTCACGTTTCCGACCTGCAGGGTGACCAGAATCATGGTCGGAACCGCGGAGCCGGCCTGGGTGATGTTGATCGTGCCGTTGTAGACCCCGGTCGCGAGACCCGCCGAGACCACCGAAACCGAGAGCGTTGCAGGCGTGGTCCCACTAGTGGGCATCACCTGCAGCCAATAGGAACCGGCGGCCGCCGTGAAGCTGAGGGCCGCGCCGGTGCTGGTAACCGCCAGCGTCTGTGCAGCCGGCGCGGGTCCGCCCGCGGGTGCCACGAAGATAAGCTGGCCCGGAGTGATAACAAGTTGCGGCACAGCGGTAACAATTAGCGTTACCGCGACCGCTAAGGGCTTGGCGCCGGCCGCGGTGACATTGATCGTGCCGGCGTATGTGCCGGGCGCAAGGCCCGCGGGATTCGCCGTCACCAGCACACTAGCCGGAGTAACGCCGCTCTGCGGGCTCAACGTAATCCAACTGCCGGGTGACGTCGCGGTGAAGTTCAACGGCGCGTTCCCGCCGGAGGCCAACGCAAAACTCTGCGCAAGGGGCAAAGCGCCCCCGGCCTGGTAGTTGAACGTGAGCGCCGCCGGAGTAGCGGTCAATTGCGCCGCGGCATTGACGGTGACCGTCACTGGGATCTCCAGCGAGGTATTGGGCGATCCCACGCCGGTCACGATTACGTCCCCAGTATAAGTTCCCGCTGCTCCCGCCGACGGCAGCAGGCCAGGATTAACGGAAACTTGCAACACTGCCGGGGCGCTCGTCGCCGGAGTCACACTCAGCCATGGCACGTCGGTTTTGACTGAGGCCAGCGCCACTGAGCCGCTGCCCGAGGCCGTTGTCAGGGAGATCGTTTGCGCCGGTAGCGCAGTGCCGGGCGTGTAGGTGAAGGCGAGCATGTCGGGAGACGCCGCCAGGTTCGAACCGGTAACGATCAACTCGGCCTGGATGGTGCGCGTGGGGACCGGCAACGCCGGCATCGTCACCGTGATCGAGATCACGTAAATGCCGGGAAGCAGTCCGGCCGGGTTAGCCGTGAGCGTGACGTTCGCCGGCGTAGCTCCCGTAGTTCCGCTGGTGGGGCTCAGCGTCAGCCAGTTGTTCTGGCTGGGCGCCGCGGCTATGGTGAACGCTTGCGTGGAACCGTCCGAAGCCGAAATAGCCAGCGTGCTGGTGGCGGGAGCGGCCGTGTTGGCGAGCGAGAAGAAAGTATTGCCGGTGATTTGGATCACGGCCTTCGGTTGCGTGACTACCAGGGTGACCGCGACGGTGGCCGAGGTGAATCCCGCCGCCGAGACAGTGATAGTGCCATTGTAAGTACCCGCCGTCAAGTTGCCCGGCACGATACTTACCAGGAAGCTGGCAGGTGAAGCGCCGCCGGCTGGCGAGAACTGCAGCCAGCTACCGCCGCTCACGGTAGTGGCGCTCAGCGAGAACGCCGCGCTGGCGCTATTAGAGGTGGAGACGGCCACACTCGCGGAGGGCACAGCGCCGCCAGTCGTATAATTCAGCGACAGCGTAATTGGGTTCACCGCCAGCGACGGCTCGGCATTCACCGTCAAATTCACCGGCACGGTCAAGGGACTGTTGCCTGCGCCCGCGGCCGTAAGGGTAATGTTGGCGTGGTAAGCTCCCGCCGTCAGGCCGGTGGTCAAGATCGAGACGCTGAGGGCTTGCGGCGTCGTGCCGCTGGCCGGAGTGACGGCCAACCAACCGGCGCCCGGTGCGGCGGTGAAGCTCAATCCCGCTATCGTGCTGCCGACATTGAGCGTCTGCGACGGGGGCGCGCCGCCACCCAACGTATAGGTGAAGTTGAGCGGCGTGGGAGACGCGGTCAGCGAGTTGGCGGCCAGTGTCAGTGTAACTGGAATGACCGTTGGGCTGTTTAATACTCCGGCCGTTGTCGATGTTACCGTGATGGAGCCGTTGTAGGTGTTGGCTGCGAGGCCAGTGGTATTCACGGAAACCTGCAGGGTGGTGTTGGTGCTCCCGGTGGTGGGCGCGACGGAAAGCCATGTGCCGCTGGGGCTGGGCGCGGCGGTGAAAGCGATGGTACCGTTGGCGCCGTTCACGGTGAGAGTCTGCGATGCCGGATTAGCGCCGCCCACCATGCCATTGAAAGTCAGCGGCGTGGGCGTCACGGTAAGCACTGGCTGAGCGGACACAGTCAGCGTAACCGGGTAGCTCAGCGGGCTGTTGCTGGCTGTTCCCGTTTGGGCGGTGATGGTAATGCTGCCGTTATAAGGTCCGGGGGTGAGCGACGCCAGTCCCGCCGCATTCAAGCCGACCACCACGTTGAACGGCGTGGTCGTGCCGCTTTGGGAGACGATGGTGAGCCATGGCGTGCTGGTACTGGCGGACACGCTGCTCAGCGGCGCGCCGTTGCTTCCCACCGCTACGGTTTGATTTGCGGGCAGGCTGCCGCCAATCGTGAAATTGAACGGCAGAACGTTCGGCACGGTAGTCAATGACGGCAAGGCCGCAATGACCAGCGTCACCGGCACGGAGAACGTAGCTCCGCCGGAGGAGACGGTGATGGCGCCGCTATAGCTGCCCACCCCCAGCGCGCCAGGGGTCGCGGTAACAGTCAAGTTGGCCGGCGTGGTTCCGCCGGTTGGGGCCACCGAGAGCCAGGTGCCGCCGGTGGGAGTACTGACGCTGGCCGCCGCGGTGAAGCCCAAGTTCACCGGAGGAAGCAGGATGCTGGAGACCGACAGATTCTGCGTAACCGTACTCTGCGAGCTGCCAAGTTGGTAATTAAGGGTGATCGAAGTGGGAGACAGACCAATGCTGTTGACGATCAACTGCACGTTGACAACGGGGTAGGGGAGCGCCGCCTGCGGAGAACTGATGGTCAATGTGCCGTTGTAAGTGCCCGGCGTCAGGCTGTTGGCCAGAATCGAGACGCCGATGGCGCCACTGGACGTGTTTCCGCTGGCCGGGGCCGACAACCAATTGCCGCCGCTGCTGGTACCCACTGCAATATTGAACGGAATGGAGCTGCCGTTGCTGGCGCTCACCGTGAGACCCTGCGCCGCCGGGAGCGAGCCCGTACCCACCATGTTGAAGGTCAGCGAGTTGAGCGACACCTGTAGCGTCGGCTCAGCGACGACGACCAAAGTGGCGGGGATGGTAAAGGGGCTATTGGTTGCTCCGGCCGACGTCAGCGTGATCGTGCCCTTATAGGAGTTGGGCGTCAAGCCTGCCAGGGCCGCCGGGTTCACCGAGCCCGTCAGTCCGGGGGAAGCGGACGTGGTGGCGCTGCCGGGCGAAACCGCGAGCCAGGTGCCGCCGGTGCTGGACGCAGCCACGGCGGTGTAGGTGATGGCCCCGCCGTTGCTGGTCACCGTAATCGGCTGCGAACCTGGCGCGCTGCCGCCGATCGTGTAATTAAAGGTCAGCGAAGCGGGTTGTGACGCAAGCGCGGCGGTTACCGTCAAGGTTACCTGCACGCTGAGCTGGTCGCTGGGGTTGCCGCAGGTGCCCGCCGAGCAGGTGAAGACCACCTGGCCAGTGTATGTTCCGGTGGCCAAGCCGGTCAGCACGCTCGAATTGATCGATACCGTTACGTTACCCGACGTGGAGCCGCTGGAAGGCGCTACCTGCAGCCAGGCGCCGCTGCCGTTGTTGGTGCTGGCGGCGACGGTGTATGAAATCGCCGTGCTGGTGGAACTGGTGACCGTCAGCGTCTGGCTGTTAGGCACCGCGCCGGCATTTGAAGTGAAGGCGGGCGGAGAGACGGGCGGCACCATGGAAGGCAGCGACGTCAACGTTAGCGTGACGGTCACCGGGATGGCAGCCCCGCCGAGCGGGGTGACCGTGATCGTGCCGGTGTAGGGGCTGCCGCCTGCGGTGAGGCCGGACGTATTCACGGAAACGGTCTGGGCCGCGCCGTTCGTCGTGCCGCTGCCCGGCAGGACGGAAAGCCACGGGGAGACACTGGTGACGGCGGCCATGTACGAAACCGCGGGACCCGTGCTGGTGACGTTCAGTGGCTGCGAGGGCGGAGTGGAGCCTCCCACGGTGCCGCTGAAGGTCAAGTTGGATGGCGTTGGAACGGTGGTCACGTTAAAGTTCACCGTCACCAGAAGGGGGCTGTTGGTCACGCCGGGAGCGGTGGAAGTCAGCGTGATCGTTCCGCTGTAGGTCCCTGGGCCGGGCACCTTGGTTGGATCCGCCGAGACCGCGATCGGGGCCCCCCCCGTCGTGCCGCTGATGGGCGACACCGATAGCCAGTTCCCGGTGCTGGATGCCGAGGCCGCGAATGCCACAGCGGAGCTGTTGGATGTGGTGACGGACAGGTTCTGCGGCGGCGAGTTCCCGTTTACGGAATTCAAGGTCATCGGAGAGGGCGGCGAGGTTACCAAGTTGAATGGCGGCGGGCTGAGGGTAAAATTAACGGTCACCGTCTGCGGCGAATTGGAAGCGGCAGTGTAGACAGTGACGGTGCCAGTATTAAGGCCCAGAACCAGCCCCGGCCCCGAGGGATTCACGCCGATGTTGAAAAACCCTGACGACGGGTCGCCGATTTGCCCGCCGGTCGCGGAGACCCCGTTGACGGTCAGCCAACCGGCCGACGTGGTCACGGCATAAGCCTCGGCTTCCGTGGGCGAGCTGTTGACCGTAACGAGCGTCGGCGATGGCGCGAGGCCACCGACTACGGCCGCGAACGCGAGCGGGCCGGCGGGAGACAGGCTCACCGTCGGGCAGGCAGTGGCCCCGGTGCCGCACACTGCCGCGATTGTGCCGGTAATGCCCAGAATGGTCTCATCGCCGTTAAAGGTCAAGCCGGCGTTCGATGGTGTATACGTTGCGCTGCTGGCGCCGATCAAGGGTGTCGATGGGAACGCCAGCGGCACCGCTGCTGGTAAGCCAGCCAAAAAGACGTCCGATGAGAACGTCACCCCCCCTCCCGCGGCAAAAGTGCAGTTGCTCAATATCTCATCGTCGCCGCTGGTGGGGACCTTCACGATCACGCTCGCGGTACAGTTCAGATTCCCGAACCCAGCGACGGGAAGGCTGACAGCCGCGCTATACGTGCTGGTCGAGCCGGTATAGGTTATGCCCACAGGATTGATGATGCTGGTGACCGGAGCCACCTTACCGTTCAGCCCCAGCGAGTCGTCGACGACGGTCGTGACGTTTGCCGTACCACTGCAAGCGGCGGTCGGGGTGGTGATCTTACCAGTCGTCGGATTGGTATAAGTAGAAACTGCGGCCGCCGTTGTCGGGGCTGGGTTGCCGTTGTATCCAGTGCCGTAGCCCAGCATTGTGACCGCCCCCACGCCGGGGGTGTTGATCGCGCTGAGTCTCACCTCCGCGCCGGCGAGACCAGTGTTGGCCCCGTTGAAGGTAATCACGCAGAACGTGCCTTTGGCCCCAGTGGCGGTGAAGCCCGGGCTCAAAACGTATTGTGCGGTGGTTATCCAGCCGCTGCCGCCGATCCACGGTCCCAGCGTGCCGGTGATGTTCACAGTCAACTGCGGCTGCGCCAGCAAGCCTCCCGCCGCGCTCAGGCAGAGGCACAACACCACCAGCAACTTCACCAATAAAGACGTCTTTGTCGCCACGTTTCGCTCTCCTCGAACCGGTCCGGCCACCGGTATTACTCGATGATAATCCAAACCGGCCCAAACTACGTTAGTGTAAAGGATTGAAAAGCACTTTGGAACCGGCCTGGAAACATCGGGTTCCATTACCAGTAGTACTAGAACCTGGACCGTGCCGCAACCTGGGGCCGTGCGATCCTGCACGACAACCAGGGGTTTAGTGGTGATAGACTTGTATCCTACGGAAAGGAAACACACACACGTGAAAACTCTATTTGCAATCGTCCTGACGTTGGGGCTGCTGGCGGCCTCCGCAGCCGCGCAACCCACCGTCTCCGGGGTCTTTAACTCGGCCAGCTACGCCTTCCCCCCGTTGCAGAACTCCAGCATCGCGCAAGGATCTTTTTTCACCATCTTCGGCACTGGTACTGCGGGCCAGGAGATCGGGCCGGCTACCGCGGCTACCTGGACCCCCTGGCCGCTGCCGACCACGCTCCCCGCGAGCGGGGGAACTTCCGTGAACGTCACGATCGGAAGCAATACGGCTGTCCCGGCGTATATTTATTACACCTCGGCTAATCAGATCAATGCGGTGTTGCCTTCCACCACCCCCATTGGCACCGGTACCGTCTCGGTCACTTTCAACGGACAGCCCGGCCCCCCATTTCCCATCACGGTAGTGGCGACATCCTTCGGGGTCTTCGCGGACAACGCATCCGGTACCGGTCCGGGGACCATCATGGATGCCAGCTACCAGTTGCTGTCGCCCTTCCACACCGTTAAGGCTGGCGTCGACTACGGAATTCTTTGGGGCACGGGGTTGGGCACGGCGGCCTTTTCGAACGTCTCCGCCGAGGCGACCGCTCTGCCGGTGGGAGTCAATTTATGCCCGGGCGCGGCATGTCCGGTGGTGTGGGTAGGCGGTTTCCAGGCTAGCGTCGCTTACGCCGGGCGCTCGGGCTTCACCGGGTTGGATCAGATCAACTTCGTCGTGCCGCCCGGTGTCCAGGGCTGTTACGTGCAGGTGGCCGTGCAGACAGGGGGAGCCACGCCGGTGATCTCGAACTTCACCAGCATGGCGGTCGATCCCAACCGCGGGACCTGCAGCGACGAAGATGGCATCAACTATAACGATATTGCATCCAAGGTGCAGGGCGGCGCAGGCCAGGCGAAGATCGGCGGCATCCTCATGCTCAGCAACTATTTGAGTTTGTCAAACATCCCGCTAGTGGGCACCGTCCAATGGGACAACGACGAAGTTTCGGCGACCTTCGGCACCTTCCCCGCGTCGACGCTCCAGAGCTACCAGGGCTTCGCCTTGGCGCCGTCGGTGGGTAATTGCACGGTCACCCCGTTCCAGGGTGTCCCGCTCCCGCCGCCCGCCGATCCCGCCCTTTACGGTCTGGCGTCATTGGATGCCGGATCGAACTTGAGCGTAAAGGGACCCAACAGTACCCAATCCGTGCCAACGAACCAAGGCTACGATCTGGTGGGCGGTTACAGCCTCTGCCAGTTGGTGGTCAGCTTCGGTTTGACATCATCCGGTTGCCCGGTCAGCACTGACAACGGCGCTCCATTTTTCCTGAGTCCGTCTCCGGCTTTCGCCGAGTCCGCGTTCGCCTACACGGTGACCGGCGCGGGCGGCTCGGTCGTGGGTGCCATAGCGGCGCCTATTACTGTGTCACAAGCCGCGGCGTCGCTCAGTTGGACCAATCAGAGCAGCGTGACGGCCGGTCCGATCGACCGCACCACGCCTCTTACCATCACCTGGAGCGGGGGCGATCCGAACGGCTTCGTGGACATCACGGCGGTCTCTTCAACGCTCCAATCGGGAGTACCCACGAAAACCGGGCCTCCCGGTATTCTGGCGGAATGCATCGCCGCGGCCAGCACCGGGACGTTTACGATTCCGGCTTATGTGCTTGAGTCGCTGCCGTCTACCGTCAAGAGTACGGCGTTCGTTCCGCCGGGCGAGCTGTTGGTGGGGCCGGCCAGCGGCGCGTGCAGCAGTGTTAGTGGCGGTCCCGCGAGCACCTGCCCGGCGATGACCACGCCCAGCGGTTTGGATGCGCTGTACATCGTCTACCACCTCATCCAAGGCGTTAACGTAGGCTGGCAGTAAACCGCAATGCTGTTCACTTTGGTGGGGCAGACCATCGCACTTTGTGGTCTGCCGTCTTCGAGGAGCGCTTGGCCGACGACATAAAACGATCGTCTGCCCCACCGAAACGTATTGCAGTAGACCCGCGACCGTTAGGGAGCGGTGCACCGTAGCCCTTCCGCCCGCGCCGCCAACAGCGCCTGAATGCAAAGCGCCGGCGCGGGTCCGGCCAGCATGTAGCTCTGTGCCCGGTCGCATCCCATGGCTTTGAGGTGCTCGAGCTGCGCCGCGGTTTCGACGCCCTCGGCGACCGCCCGCATGCCCAGGCTGTGCGCCAGGCCTACGATGGATTGAACCAGCGTGCGGGTATTGTCCGCGCCGTTCATCCGCTGCACAAACCGCCGGTCGATCTTCAGGTTGTCGATGGGAAGCTCTTCCAGGTAGCTCAAAGAGGAATAGCCGGTCCCGAAGTCGTCGAGCGAAACGCTGACGCCCAGTTCCTTCAATTCTTTGAGCTGCCGGGCGGTTTCCCGGATATCCTGCATGAGTACGCTCTCGGTGACTTCCAGGTCCAGGTGCGACGCCTCCAGTCCCGTCTGAGCCAGCGTAGCCGCCACGGTCTCGGCCAGATCGCCCCGCGAGAATTGCACGGCTGAAGTATTTACCGCCACCTGGAGCGGACCATAGCCGGCGTCCCGCCACAACCTGCCCTGGCGGCACGTATTCTCCAATACGTAGGCGCCGATCGGCACAATCAGCCCGCTCTCTTCGGCTATCGGAATCAGAACGGACGGCGGGACGCGTCCCAACTTCGGATTGTCCCAGCGCAACAGCGCCTCCAATCCGACGACGCGGCCGGTGGCCAGATCGAACTGCGGCTGGTAATGTACGGATATTTCGTCGCGCTCCAAGGCATGGTGAAGTTCCGTTTCGATTGCCAGGCGGCGGCTGGCCTCCTGGCCGATTTGCGGGTTGGACATCTGGATACGCCGCTTGCCTTGGCGCTTGGCCGCGTGCAGAGCGCTGTCCGCCGCGCGCTGCAAGCCGGACAGGTCCACACCATCCCGCGGGTACAGCGCAATGCCGATCCTGGCGGCCAGAAATACCTCGTGGCCCTTCACCGAAAACGGCTGCGCCAGACTCTCCAGGATGCGCTCCGCCACGTGTACGGCGTCTTCCGGCGCGCCGACGTCGCTGAGGATCAGCATGAACCGGTCGCCGCCGCTGCGCGAGAGCGTCTCGGACTCGCGCAGACAACCGGCCAACCGCTCGGCCGCCAATTGGATCAGAGTGTCCCCGGCCAGATGCCCCAGGGTGTCGTTGATGCGTTTGAAGCGGTCCAGGTCCAGATAAAGAAGCGCTGCCATCCCGCGCTGGCGGCGGGCGCGCGCCAGGGCTTGGCCAAGCCGGTCTTCGCAGACGCTCCGGTTGGGCAGGCCGGTCAACAGGTCGTGGGTGGCCTGGTGCGCCAGTTTCTGTTCCATGCGCTTGCGCTCGGTGACGTCGGAGAGCAGCCCGTCCCAATAGCGCTTGCCGTCGCGTTCATGAACGTTCACGCCGCGGCTGTGGAGCCATGCCCATTGTCCATCCTTCCGCAGCAGCCGGTATTCGATGTCGATCGGACGGTCCTGTTCGAAAAGCGCCCGATAGGCGGCAGCCACTTGCGGCCGGTCCTCCGGATGGATGCGGTTCATCCAAAACTCCGGTTGACAGACATCATCGGGCGTGTATCCGCTTAACCCCTCGCAATTGGAACTGACAAAGACCGGTTGACCTGCCTCGTCGGCCACCCAGACGACATCGGGAAGGTTGGCGACCAGCCACCGGTACTTCTCCTCGCTATGCTGGAGGGCCTCCCGATCGCGCCGCCGGCGGCTGATGTCGCGCGCGATGATGGACGATCCCACCGCTTTCCCGGCCGCATTGCGAACCGGGGACATCGTCAGCGAGACCTCTATCTGGCCTCCGTCGGACTTCACCATGACCGTCTCCCATTGCGAGACGGTTTCCCCCCGGCCGATCCGGTCCACGAGTTGGAAGATTTCGCCGATGCCGGCTGCGGGCGCCAGCATGGAGATGGGCTTCCCAAATACCTCCCCGGCGCGGTAGCCATACATGGTCTCGGCGCCCTTGTTCCAACTCAGGATCGCGCCATCCGGCGCGGCGCCGAAGATGGCGGCGTCGGAGGAATCCACAATCGACGCCAGCAGGGCACTGGCCTCTTGCGCCTGTACCAGGGCGGTGATGTCGCGCATGATGGCGGCGCACGCGGTAATCTGTCCGTCCGCGTTCCGTATGGGACAGGCTGAAATCGAAATATCGACCCGTTTGCCGTCCTTGGCCAATCCCACGCCTGCAAGCTGGCCGACGCTCTCGCCGCGCTGCAGTTTCTCCGCGATCCATTTCAGGCTGGCCCGCTGGTCGCCGGGGGCCAGCATGGAGACTGGCTTTCCCACTACCTCTTCCGCGCGGTACCCGTAGAGCTGCTCCGCGCCGCGATTCCAGCTCCGAATGACGCCTTCCGGCGTGCTGCTCATAATGGCGTCTTCGGAGGATTCCACGATGGAGGCGAGAAACGCTTTGGTTTCGTTGGCCGCGTGGCGAGCCGTCATGTCGCGCTGGATCGAAATGTACCTTCGAATGGCGCCATCGGCATCCCGCACCGGCGCGACGGTGATATCTTCCACATAAGGGGAGCCATCCTTGCGCCAGGCGGCGACTTCGCCGCGCCAGACGTTTCCAGTGCGGCCGGTCTCCCACACTTGCCGGTGGACTGCGGAACCCATGCCCCACTCCCTCAGGCGCGGATTGTGCCCGATGACTTCCTCGGCGCGGTAGCCGGTCATCCTGGTGTAGGCGGGATTGACGTACTGAATGGTTCCCGCGCTATCGGTGATCACCACGGCATCCGACGCCTCGTCGATGGCGCCCACCAAGCCGGCCCTCTCCAGTTCCGCGCCGATATTCCGGGCGGATTGCGCGTGGGATTGCGCGGCCAGATCCGCCTGTTGGCGCATGGCAGCGTAGGCGGCCACGGTCAAGGCCAGAGCCAGGAAAGCGATGGTGGCGACGGCGGACTGCTGAAACGCCTCGTGGGATACGATTGGATTCGCAAGTTGATAAGCAAACCAAGCCACGCCACCCAACAGGGATGCTTTGATCAGCCTGCCGGTAACGCGGCGGCCGGGAAGATCCAGGACTGCGTTGGCATTCCCAAGCTCCATCGCGGTTTCGGGAGAATTCGGATTCAGGAACATGGCGGATACAGCATGATCGCGGTGCCGGGCAATCGGCGTCCGCGCGTCCGGCCGCAAACTCCGGAGTGCTGAAAAACTCGGCACCTGACGCTTCAGATTATAACCGCAGCCAGAGATTTAATTCATCATATCCTTGGATATTTCATACGGAAGCTACTGGGTAATAGAGGAAGGAAAGGTACTTAAGTCTGGATTCGCGAGTGGAATTGTAGACTTTTTCAAACGGAAACAAGTTGTGGGGCGGGCAATTCTGCCCGCAATTCTGCCCGCAGCGGGTTTGGCCGCCTGAAAGGCGGCTGCGGCCATGATTGGCCGCCCCACGGTGCAACCGAACTGCCCAGGCAACAGGTCTGAGAGCATTGTGCCGATTAACTGGTGAGTGTGCTCCTTTTTCCGGACCGTCGCTAGTGGAAATGCCCAGCCTGGGGTTTCCGGCCGATTGGCGCTGCTGGCTGCAGCCGCGCTGGCCAGTTGCGCCTGTGCGCCGGACGCTTCCCTGAGGGTCCTGACCAGCGCCAGCCAGGTACGGCAACTCTCCGCGGCACAGGTCGGGTTGGGAGTGCGGGTTCGCATCCAGGGTATTCTCACCTACTTCGACGGGAATTCCAGTTATTGTTTCGTTCAGGATTCCACGGGCGGAATCCGGGTCGGCCTGGAGCCCGGACAGATCTTGCCGGCCACCGGCTGGCGGGTAGAGGCCTCCGGCCTGGCCTCGTCCGGAGGTCCCGCCCCCGCGATGGCCGAAGCGCGCCTGGCGGCTCTCGGTGCCGGCGTGCAGCCGCCGTCAATCTCCGTTTCCCCGTCGAACTTGCAGGACCCGGCGTATGCGTACAGACGAGTGGCCTTTGCGGGAGTAGTGCAGTCGGTCAGTCCCGAACGACCGGGATTGCTGTCCTTTGAAATCCGTGCGGGAAACGCCACCGTTTGGGCCACGGTTCTCGCGCCGCTGGCGACGATGAACGAAGAGTGGAGCGATGCGGAGGTGCTTGCCAACGGCGTGCTTGCCGAATCTTCGGACGGCGGTGCCACGCGCTCTGCGCTTTGGATCTCCGGCCCCGGCGACATCCGGAGAACGCACCCGGCAACACCGCTGGCAGCCTTGCCCGTCAGCAAAATCGGCGCCCTTTTGGCGCTCGGTCCGGCCCGTTCGCCGGGCCACCGTGTGCGCGTGCGGGGGGTACCCTGCACGGCAGCCCAAGCCGGTATGGCGGTCATGGACGAAACCGGGCAGATCGCCGTCCGAATTGGGCAGTTCGCCCCCGACCCTAACGCCAAAACGCTGGACGTGGGAGGCTTTCTCGCGTGGCGGCACGAGCGTCCGGTCCTGGAGCGGGCGGTGCTAATTGACGGCGTCGAGGTCAAGGACCGGGACCAAACACCTGCCTCGGGTTCCGCGCTGACGACTGCCCTTGAAGTACATCGGCTGCCGTTGAGCGCCGCCGCACGCGCCTACCCGGTGCACCTGCGCGCCGTGGTGACCTACTTCGATCCTGGCGACCACCTCCTTTTTGTGCAGGATTCGAGCGATGGCATTTTTGTTGAATTGAGCGAAAAAGAGACGGCATCGATGCGGGCGGGTGACGAAGTGAACGTCGCCGGAGTGACCACGGCCGATTTTGCTCCCGACGTGGCCGAAGCCCGCATTAAAGTTCTCGGCCACCCGGGTTTGCCGGCGCCCAAAACCCCACATTTTGGACTCGTCAGTTGGGGCCGCGAGGACTGCCACTTCATCGAATTGGAGGGCGTCGTCCAGCGCGTCGCGCCGAGCAGGGCGGACTCCCTGCTCACGCTGGCCTGGGGCAGCAACACATATAAGGCCCACGTGCTGGCCTCTTCCGAGTCTCTGGCGCATCTGTTGGACGCCGACGTGAAGCTGCGCGGCGTATGTGGCGCGCTGTTCAATGGGAAACATCAAATGCTTGGCATCCAGATGTTCGTGCCCGGAACAGAATGCATTCGCGTGCTGCGGGCGCCTTCCGCGGACCCCTTCTCCATGGCCGTAACCCCCATTGCGGATCTCCTGCAGTTTTCGCGCGCGAGCGATATGGGACACTGCGTACGGCTTCGGGGAACGGTAACCTACCCGAATCGGTCGGGGTGTACCTGGCTTCGCGATGCGACCGGCGGCGTCATGATCCAGGATCACGACGCAGGGGGATTGGCCGCGGGCGATCTGGTGGACGTGGTGGGCTTTCCGCGAATCGCCGGGTTCAGCCCGGCATTGCGCGGAGCTCGAGTGAAGCGATTGCAACCCGGCGCGCCGGCTTCACCAGTGCGCGTCACCGCCGAGGACGCAATGAAAGGCGACCTTGACGGTCAACTGGTGCAGATTGAGGGTAAACTCATCGACCGGCTGCAACGGCCGGCAGAGCAGGTTTTGTCGGTCGAGGCAGGTGACACGATCTTCTCGGCGCAACTGCCAAGCGGCGGCGCGGCGCAACCCCTGGAGCCTGGCACGCGCCTCCGCTTGACCGGCATCTGCTCCGTCGAAACGGAGCAATCGCATGACTTGATCGTGCCGCGCACATTCCGGCTGCTGCTGCGGTCTCCGGCAGACGTTGTGATCCTGGGCCGGCCCCCGTGGTTGACGGCGGACCGGGTGGTGCCGATCCTAGCGGGAGCCGCGCTGCTCATGATCGCCGCTCTGGCCTGGGCGGGGCTCCTCCGCAAGCGCGTCCGGGCCCAAACGTTCGCCTTAACCGCCCAGACGGTTCAGTTGCAGGCCGCTCATCAGACCACCCGCGACGCGCTGCGGCAAGCGCGCGCGGCCGAATCTCTGGACCTGGACAGCAAACGGATTGTCGAGCTCATCGCGCGGGACGAGCCTGTGGGTCCCATCGTCCAACGCATCGCCGAAGCCGTAGCGGTACACTGCGAAGGCGCGGTTTGTGCGATCCTGCTGGGGGCCCCGTATGGCCCGCAGGTCTGCGTGGCGCCCGCCCTGCCCGCCGGCCCGTTGGAGGTCTTGGAAAAAATAGACATCCGCTCGGTTTCGTTCCGTCCGGAGTTCCGTGCCGCCCAAGAGTTCTCGGACGATCCGGCCTGGGCGGCCCTCATCGATTCCCAGCAAGACGCGCGCTTTCGGACGTTCTGTTCGGCGCCGATTGTGGTGGACGGCGCCACGGCCGGCGCGATCGCCGCCTTCTTCCGGGAGGACCGGCCCTGCGGGGATGCGCAAGGCGCGCAACTCGGCTTATGGTGCAACATTGCCGCGCTCGCCTTGGACCGCCGCCGCCTGCACGACCGGTTGGCCTACCGCGCGCAGCATGACGGTCTGACTGACTTGCCCAACCGGGCGCTGCTCTACGAAAGGCTGGACCAGGAGATTGAACGGGCTTCGCGCGGCCGGCGTCTGTTAGGAATGCTCTACCTGGACCTCGACGGCTTCAAACAAATCAACGATACGTATGGTCACGCCGCCGGGGATGCGGTTCTCCAGGAAGTCGCCAGGCGTATAACCGAAACTGTGCGTCGCGGAGATACGGTGGCGCGCATCGGAGGCGATGAGTTCGTGGTGCTGTTGCCCATGCTCAGCCGGAGCGAGGATGCCAGGCAGGTTGCGGATAAGATCGGACAGGAGCTGCGCAAACCCATCCAATCCGACCACCATTGGCTTTCGGTCGGTGCGTGTGCCGGTGTTGCCATCTGGCCGCTGGACGGAGACCGGCCGGATTCCCTGCTGCGCTTCGCCGACGCGCAGATGTATGGGAATAAGAGACGGCGCTTGGTAATCTAGCTGTGGGGCAGGCCATCGTTTTTCGTGGCCTGCCGAGTTCGACCACGCTGCGCAGACGACAAACAACGATCGTCNNTCTGCGCCACGCCGGGCACCGCGGCCGCGCTCATTAAGCCGTCATCGCCCGCTCGACCTCATACCCCGGTGTCTCCCAAATGCGGGGCGCCCCCTCCATGGCCCGCTGCACTGCTAGCAGCAGACCGTCGCGGCGGAATGGCTTGGACAGGAACCCGGCATATCCATCGAGCATTTTGATGCGAATGAACTCTTCGTGGACAAAACCGGACATCCAAAGCACTCGAAGGTCCGGTCGAATCGACAGAATCTCGTCCGCCAATTCCGTCCCGGACACTCCAGGAATGCGTACGTCCAGCAAGACAATGTCGATGTGAATGTGTTTCTGCCGGGCCAGGCGGACGGCGTCTGCGCGCTCAGCGGCCAGCAGTACGCGGTAGTCCGCAGCCATAAGAATGGTCTGAATCAGGACCAACACCCCCGGATCGTCGTCCACAATCAGGATGGTCCCCCGGTTCGTTCCGGTCACGTTCATGGAAAGCTCCTCTGAGGCGCGGTTAATACCTACACGCCAGTGATTGAATACTAACCGTAGTTAATTCGCAAATAACAGACTGTCTTTGGTTATCCGGTATTCCCCCTATCGCCAAACCCGTACGATCCAACACTTTGCGCCCCGCCGCGCGTCGGTTGAAACGCAATCGAAACGTTTTTCTGCGATTCTGGATCTATGGAGTCGCTTGTGACCGGTCCCTTATCGCCCGAAGATCTGCGCAAGATGAACGCCTACTGGCGCGCCGCGAACTATCTGTCGGTGGGCCAGATTTACCTTTACGACAACCCGTTGCTCCACGAACCGCTGCGCATCGAGCACGTCAAGCCGCGCCTGCTGGGGCACTGGGGCGCCTACAGCGAGCTTTCAGCAGTTGTGGGGCGGACCTCCAGGTCTGCGCGGGTCCTCCAGGACCCGCTCCAGGCCGGCGTGGACAGTCGGCCGCAGGACTGTGAGTCCTGCCCCACAAACGACGGGCCTAACATATGAAAATCCTCGTATTAAATGGCGGGTCCAGCAGCTTCAAGAGCAGCCTGTACGACGTTACCGGTAACGAAGGCGCCGCCGCGCCCCGCGCGCTCTGGGAAGCCAAAGTAGACTGGGAACACCACCCCGGTGCCGCCGAAATCCAAATCAAAACGGCCAGCGCAGTCACCACCCGTAGCGTCCCGGTGAAGTCGCCGCTGGACTCCCTCGATCCGCTCATGGCCATGCTGCCCCACCGCAACGACATTCACGTTGCCGGACACCGCGTGGTCCACGGCGGGCGCGCCTTTCGCGAAAGCACCCGCATCACGCCCGAAGTGCGTGCGGGCATCGCGCGCATGGCCAGCTTCGCGCCCGAGCACAACCGCCTGGAACTGGAAGCCATCGAAGCCATGGAACGCATCCTGGGACCGGATACCGTGCAAGTGGCTGTCTTCGACACCGCGTTTCATGCCAGCCTGCCGCCGCCCGCCTATGTCTATCCCGGGCCCTACGCGTGGGTCGACCAGGGTATCCGCCGCTACGGCTTCCACGGCATCAGCCACCAATACACCTCGCGGCGGGCAGCCGCGATCCTGGGCCGGGACATGGCGTCGCTGCGCATGATTACCTGCCACCTGGGCAACGGTTGCTCGCTGGCGGCCATCCGCGATGGATCGAGCATCGACACCACCATGGGTTTCACGCCGCTCGAAGGCCTCATGATGGGTACGCGCTCCGGCACCGTCGACCCCGGCATCGTGATTCATCTGGTGCGCCATCTCGGGCTCAGCGCCGAAGCATTGGACCGCGTGCTGAACAAGGAGTCCGGACTGCTCGGCGTCTCCGGAGTCTCGGGCGACATGCGCGCCGTTCTGGCGGCCATCGATGGCGGCGATGCGCGTGCGCAACTGGCGTTCGATGTATACGTGCACCGTTTGCGTTCGGAGACCGGCGCGATGCTCGCCAGCCTCGGTGGCCTCGATGCGCTGGTCTTCACCGCCGGAGTCGGCGAGAACTCCCCGCAGGTGCGCGCCCAGGCCGTCGAAGCCTTTGCGTTCCTGGGCGTCAAACTCGATCCCGCGAAGAACGCGCAATCCCCGCCGGATACCGACATCGCCGCGCCGGACTCAACCGTGCGCGTGCTCGTCGTGCACACCGAAGAGGAGTGGGAAATCGCCCGCGAGTCTTACCGGGTAGCGAGCGCCACCCCGCCGCCCGTTTCGCCGGCCGGCGGGGCGTAGAATAGAGGCATGATCGCTTGGCAGGATTTCCTCGGCAGCAAACCGGGTGTCTGCGGCGGTGAGATCTGCGCCACGGGAACTCGGATTCCGGTAACCGTCATTCTCGATAATCTCGCCGAGGGTTCGACCCGAGAAGAGATCCTGCGCAGCTATCCCTCGCTCCGGGCTGAGCATTTGGATGCGGCACTCGCTTACGCGGCAGAGCTCGCGCACGAAGAAAGCCTGGTCCCGCTTCGAGCGAAATGAATTTCAAGATTGACGAGAATCTTCCCACGGAACTCGCCGACGATCTGCGCCAACTCGGGCACGACGCCGATACGGTCCTTGGCGAGGGACTCCGCGGAGCCAAGGACCCGGCAGTCGTGGAGGCCGCGCGTGCCTCGGATCGTATCCTGTTCACCCGCGACAAAGGCATCGCGAATGTTCGCCGCTTTCCGGTCGGCAAACACGCCGGCGTGGTCTTGTTTCGACCAGACACGTCCGGCCGGCGTGCAGTCATGTCTTTCGTGCGGACAAGGCTTTCCGATCTGCTTCGGATGGAACTCGCCGGCCGGCTGACCGTGGTCGGCCCCGACCGAATCCGGTTTCGTTAGCCGGCCTGACGGCGGAATCCCCGTGGCAGTCGCCGGCAGCACGCGTGCCTGCATCGAAGCCCGACTCAAGCACTCGGGATACAATCGGCGATGGAGTGACCATGACCAGCACAACCCGCGCCGCCGCGCTGCTCGCCGTAGTCCTGTCCGCCGCGACCGCGGCGGAGCCTATCCGCCTCGATCCCAAAAACCCGCACTATTTCCTCTTCCGCGGAAAGGCCGTCGCGCTCATCACCAGCGGCGAACACTATGGCGCGGTGATCAACGCGGACTTCGATTATCGCCGCTACCTGACAACACTGGCGGTCGAAGGAATGAACTACACCCGCCTGTTCGGAGGCAGCTACCGGGAAGTGCCCGCGAAATCGTTCGGGATCAAACGAAACACGCTGGCGCCCGAACCGGGCCGATACGTCGCGCCGTGGGCGCGCAGCGAAACACCCGGCTATGAGGGCGGAGGGAACAAGTTCGATCTGGACCGTTGGAACCCGGAATTCATCGCGCGCTTCCGCGATTTCCTGTCCGAGGCGGCCAGGCGGGGCATCGTCGTTGAGGTCACGCTGTTCTCGTCGCATTACCAGGAGATGCAGTGGAAGGTGAGCGCGCTGAACCCCATCAACAACGTCAACGCCACCGATGCCATCGATTGGAAGAAGCTCCACACCTTGGAAAACGGCAACATCCTCGCGCGCCAGGAGAGCTACACGCGCAAGCTGGTGCGGGAGGCAAACACCTTCGACAACGTGATTTTCGAAATCCAGAACGAGCCGTGGTCGGACCGCACCGTGGTTGCCGATGTGGTGAATCCGTATTTGCAGTTGCCGGCGCGCGATTCGTATCCGAATTCGGTCGACGTGGCGGACGAGCTCTCCCTCGCGTGGCAGGCTCGCGTGGCCGACTGGATCGCAAGCGAGGAGCGCGCGCTGCCGAACCACCACCCGATCGCGCAGAACTATTGCAGTTTCCGTTTTCCCGTGCGGCAGCTTGTGCCGGGCGTGAGCATCGTGAACTTTCATTACGCCTACCCGGAGGCGGTCCTGTTGAACTACGGACTCGGGAAAGCGATCTCCTACGACGAGACCGGTTTCCTCGGGCGCGACGATGCGCTCTACCGTCGGCAGGCTTGGAACTTCATGCTGTCGGGCGGCGGCGTTTTCGACAGCCTCGACTATTCCTTCTCGCCAGGGCACGAGGATGGCGGCGACACCGAGCCGAACGGTCCGGGTGGCGGCAGTCCGGCGTTGCGGCGACAGTTGCGAATCCTGAGCGATTTCCTGCAGAAACTGCCGCTCGAAGACTTGGCGCCGGACACCCGCACCGTAAAGCACGCAGCGGGAGTCTACGCGCGGGTACTGGCCAGTCCGGGGCGCGAGTACGTCATGTATCTCGATGGCGGCGGCCCCACCGAAGTGAGTCTCGAACTGCCGGCTGGCGAATACGCCGGCGAGTGGCTGAATATCGAGACGGGCGCGGTCGAGCAGCCGGAGAGCTTTCGCCACGCAGGCGGCGAGAAAACCCTGCGCACGCCCGACTTCCACGACGGAATCGCCCTGTGGCTGAAGCGGACCGCGCGCTGCAACGCAACCACCAGCCACCAGCCACCAACCACCAGCCACGGCGAGCACAGCTCGCCTCAGCTATGATCGATAGTGATGCATCGCCGAACTTTTCTCCAAATTGCCGCCACCGCCCCCGCCGCGCTGGCTGCCAAGGACCGCAAGGTCCCCAAGTACCGCGTAGTCTCGCATTACCAGCCTGCCGCCCAGCCCGGTATGCCCGGGCCGTATCCCGGCCAAGTCGCTTCCGTGCACGCCGCAAACTGCATTGACGAAGCCACCGAAAAGCCCGATCCCGCCGTCGTGCGCGAGATGATGGCGCGCGGCATGCGTGCGCTGACCGGCGACGCCGACGTCCGCGACGCGTGGGCGCGCTTCATTACGCCTGCCGACGTCGTGGCGATCAAGGTCAACTGCTCCGGCGCGCCCGGCATCATGTCGTCCCCCGTGGTGGTTGCCGAGATTGTGCGCAACCTGATGGCGGTCGGCGTCAAGCCCGGCGGCATCTGGATCTACGAGCGTTTCCAGGACCAGGTGGACTCCGTCCATTACGACCGCTATGTGCCGGAGGGCGTGCACATCTGGACCGCGGAATCCACGCGCGGCTCCACCGAGTCGTACGACCCCGCCACCTACGTCGAAGCCGCCTTCTTCGATGAGGACGACACACGGTCCTGCCTGATTCGCCTGGTGGGCACGCGCTTCACGAAAATCGTCAACGTGCCGAACATGAAGGATCATGGAGCCTCCGGCGTCACCGGCTGTTTGAAGAACATCGCCTACGGCAACTTTTCCAACGTCGCGCGTTCGCACTCCGGCTCCGAGACCAACACGTACTCCTTCATCGGCACGCTGGCCGCGGTCGAGCCGCTCCGCTCGCGGACGGTCCTGCAGGTGATGGATGGACTCCGCGGCGTGTGGCATGGCGGGCCGTTTTCGGAGAACCGCAAGTTCCGCTTTTATCCGAAGCGCATGCTGTTCGGCACCGACTCGGTAGCCGTCGACCGGCTGCTGCTCGATATCATCGACGACAAGCGCAAAGCGGAACATGCCGTCTCGGTGTGGGACCGTTCCCCAAAATACCTGGGTACGCTAGACGGCCACGAAAGCAATCCAAACGTGAACCAGTTCGTGCGCGAACCGGGGCACATCGAGTATGCCGGGAGCCTCGGCTTGGGTGTGTACGATCTCGACAAGATCAAAGTCACGAGCATCGAAATCTGATGCCCCTGGCATTTCTCGCAGTTCTGTTGCCCACGCTTTTCTGGGACCGGCCCGTCGACACCGCGGACGCATTGCGCAAAGCCGGAATCGAACGGCTGTATGTACCCGCGGGCCAGGAGCAGGCTTGGCGCAAGCAGGGTTTCGCGGCGTCCCCGTTCGATCGCGCGCGTGCCGTCCAAGCGGTGGCGCCCACGGTCGAGTACCGCATGGACGTTGCCTCAGCCACGCGGGTGCCCTGGCTGGATGCCAACGGTTGGCGATTCGACCGCGAACCAGCGCGCGTATTTTTCTACGACGCGCCGGCCGGCAGTGCCGCATTGGCCGCCGCGGAAGCCTTTGCCTATGGAGCCGAAGCTGCCATCCGCGCAGCGCCGGAAGACTTGGCGCAATTCGCCGGCATGCTGCATTTCCTTGGCGAAATCGACCAACCGCGCCTGCCCGTGATGGCCAATATCGGGGTGCTTGACGATGGCTCCGACACCATGGCGGAGGTGCTAAATCTGCTGGCCCGCCATAATCTCCTCTTTCATGTGGTTCCAGCCGCCGGCTTAAAGTACGACTTGAATATCCGCCAGGTTCCCGCAAACGCCGATCCCTACGAATTCGCCATGCAGATCCGCCGCGATCTCACCGATGAAAAGCGGCTGCTGCGGATTTACGGTAGCAACGTAGTGCTGGTGCGCCTGACGGGCGATGCCGCACAAGCGCGCCTGCACCTGCTCAACTACGGCAAAGGCACCGTAAAGGGCCTGCGAGTGCGAGTCTTAGGCTCCTACAAGAACGGCCGGCTGTCCGCGTTCGAGCATCCTGGCACCCAACTCGAAGACTACAGCGTCGAGAACGGAGCCACGGAATTCACCATCCCAGAAATGGGCACATACGCCGTAGTGGACCTGCGCCGCTAATTCTGTCTTCTGACTTCTGACTTCTGTCTTCTGCCTTTAAAACATATTCCACAGATATTGCGTGTAAACCTCGTGATGGTATTGCACTTCCGGCGCCTTAACAACCGTGCCGAGCGCACGCGGGCAGCGGTCCGCGGCGGCCCTCTTCAAATCGGCATAACGGCTCTTCACATCCTCGCCCAGAAGCTTGGTGGTCCACTCCGACTTCTCGAAGTTCTTGATTGCATCGTAAATGTTGTCCGGCAGGAATCGGGGCGCGTTACGAAGATTCTTGATCTGCGCGATGTCGCCCTCGATGCCGGTCTTGAAGATCCCGTGCAGCACCATGTACGGATTCGCATCGGGTGCGACGGCGCGCACTTCCACGCGCGCGCTGCGTGAATTGCCGATCGGAATGCGGACCATCGAGCCCCGGTCCGTCGCCGAAGCCTTGAGTTGGTTGGGCGCTTCGAAGTGCGGATCGAGCCGCCGGTAAGCATTGACGCTGGCATTCATCAGCAGGCACAGGTCGTTGCCGTGCGTGAGTATCCGGTCGACGAACTCCCAGGAGAACGGGCTCATTTTTTCCAGGCCCTCCGGGTCCCAGAACAGGTTCTTCCCGTCCTTGGTGATCGACACGTTGGTGTGCAT
>PMVV01000153.1 GCA_003166475.1 Bryobacterales bacterium
TGGCGCAGGCTGGTGATGAAGCCCGTCTCCAGTTCCCCGCCCCCGGCCGGCGCGACTGCCTGAAACACCGCTTCTCGCAACGCCTCGATCCCCTCGCCGGTGAGCGCCGAAACCGGCTGCATCGCTTCGAGCGGCTGCGCACGGCGCGGCAGATCGCATTTGTTGCCGACCAGTATCCAGCGGCCTTGCTCGCGGGCACGCGCCATCAACTCGCGATCCTCCACCGCGACTGGTACCGACAGATCCACCACCACCAGCGTCAGATCNNACGATGGCGCGGTCCTGCTCCAGCAGGCGGTTGAACAGGCTGCTCTTGCCCACGTTGGGACGCCCGACAATCGCCAGTGTCAATCCCTCGCGCACCAGGCCGCCAAATGCGAAGCTCGCGGCCAGCTTGGAAACACCCTCGATCACCGGTGCGAGCCGCCGCAGGATTTCGGCCGCCGGCGCCACGCTCACATCGTCCTCCGCGAAGTCGATGCCCGCTTCCAGCAGCGCGATCAGTTCCAGAAGTTGCTCCTTCAGCGGCGCGATGCGGCGCGAAACCGAACCGCCGGCCTGTTGCGCGGCAATGCGCGCCTGGTAGAGCGTCGTCGAATCGATCAGGTCGCGCACGGCCTCCGCCTGTGGCAGGTCGATGCGGCCATTCAGATACGCGCGCAAGGTGAACTCGCCCGGCTCGGCGAGCCGCGCGCCCGCATCCATCGCCAGCGCGACGGCGTGCCGCAGCACCACGGGCGCGCCATGACACGAAATCTCCACCACGTCTTCGGCTGTATACGAGCGCGGGCTCGCGAAGAAGGCGACCACGACCTGATCCACCGCTTGCCCCTCGGCGTCGAGCAACTCGCCGATCTGGCACGACCACGGCCGCCAGTCGGCCGCGCCCGCAAAGCGGACCATTCGCACTGCGATCTCGCGCGCCCTCCCGCCGGAAAGCCGCACTACGCCAAGCCCGCCGCGTCCGGGAGGCGTGGAAATCGCGACGATAGTATCGGTGAGGTTCAAAGTGGGACAGGCCTCCCGGCCTGTCTGGCTACCGCCGCGGTCCGCGACGTTCGCCGCGGCGTGGCGGACGGCCGCCTCTGTCGGGCCCGCCGCGATCGCGCCCGGAGTCCCGCCGTGCTCCGCCAAAAGGTCCGTCGCGCCGTGGCGCAAAGGCCGGTTGCGGAGGATCGGGCAGGCTGGCCATACCCGCCGGGTACACCACCACGTGCCGGAAACCGCCCGAACCGCTCGATTCGCTGCGCAGAGTGGTTTCGGTCCGCAGCGCCAAGTGGATGACGCGGCGCTCGCGGCTGTTCATGGGATTGAAGCGGAACGGTTGCCCCGTGTGCTTCACCTTCTCGGCCGCCACCGCGGCGCTCATGCGCAATTCCTCGATGCGCAGCAAGCGGTAGTCGTTGGCGTCGAACGAAATGCGCGAGTGATCCTCGGAGGGCATGCGCAGCGCCTCCATGGTCACGTGCTCCAGCGCCAGCAGCAGTTCCGCGCGATTCGCCAGCAGATACTCCACGTCCGGCCCGCTGAATTTCACCACCACGTCGGGAGTCTCGAAGTCGTCGTCCGTGGCCTGCCCGTCGGCCATCTCGTACTCCATGCGGAAGCCCGCCTGCCCCAGCACGGGGCGCACGAACTGGTCGATGCGGGGCCCGACCGAGGATACCGAATACTTGCGAGGATTCACCGTTTACTTCCTGCCATCTTTTTTCTTTTTCGGCGGCTGCACGGACTGTGCGGCCACGCTTGCCAGCGAAGTCTTATTGAAGAACCACTGCTGCGCGACGCCTACAAGGTTGCTGGTCAAATAGTATAGTACCAACCCGCTCGACAGGTTATAGAACATGAAGCCGAAGATGAGCGGCATGAACTGCATCATCTTCTGCTGGCTGGGATCGCCTCCCGTGGTGGTGGGAGTCATTTTCTGCATCACGAACTGGCTGACCACCATGATGATGGGCAGCAGGTGAATCGCCAGCGTTTCGGGCTGCGAAAGGTCGGTGACCCAGAGCCAGGTCGCGCCGCGCATCTCCACCGACACCGAGAAGACCTTATAAAACGCGATGAAGAAAGGGATCTGCAGCAGCATGGGAACGCATCCGCCCATGGGATTCACGCCGTGCTTCTTGTATAGCTCCATGACCTCCTGGTTTTGATCCGCCTTCTTCGGATCGCGGAGGCCGATACCCTTGTACTTGTCGTTGATGGCGGCGATCTGCGGCTGCAGCGCCTGCATCTTCTTCATCGACTTCATGCTGGTGATCTTCAAAGGAAACAGCACGAAGTTGAGCGCGATGGTTACCACAATGATGGACCAGCCGTAGTTGTGAATGGCGCGGTCGGCAACCCAATTCACCAGCAGGAACAGCGGTTTCGCCAGAAGGCTGAGCCAGCCGAAATCCACTACCTGCTCCAGCTTGGGATTGACCGCGCGCAGGATGTCGTAATCCTTGGGGCCGACGTACAGCGAGAAGTGGTTCGCCGGGCCGCCGCCGACCGCGGTGCCGGCGAACGGCAACTCCTTCGTATCGCGCGCGGTGGCCTCGCTATCGCTGAAGGTGGTCATGGCGACGGTGGCGCCGCGCTCGGGCAGGAACACCGCCACGAAGTACTGATCCTCAATGCCGGCGAACGAATAGTTGCCGTTCACCGTGACGGGACCGTCCTTGGCCACCTTGGCTCCGCTTTTGACCAGCTTGGCGTCGGTCATATCGAAGCGCAGAGTCTGCTGCGCGCCGGCCGGGTTCGTCACGGCCATATCGCCGAACCCGCCCCGCCACTCGATCTGATGCGGCAGCGGCTTGCCGCCCTCGGTCACCTCCGTCGAAACATCCAGCAGGTAGCTGGATTTCCGAAACTGAAAGGATTTGTGCGCCACCACTTTTCCATTGGAATAATCGAAGCCGATGGCGAGGCCGTCCGCATCGGTATGCATCTCGTAGAGCGCCTGGTTGACGTCCACGGCGGGCTTCTGCGCGGGGAAGTAGAGCGCCACCGGCGGATCGGCGTGCGATGTGGTGTTGACCAGTTGCAGCGGGTCGCCGCTGTGCTCCTTGTGTTTCTTCAGCAGCCAGCTCTTCACCACGCCGCCGCGATTGCTGAACGTGATCTTAAAAAGATCGGTTTCGATGGTGCGGGTCTCTTCCTTCTGCGCGGCGACCGCCGGAGCGGCGGTTTCTGAATCGGCGGCTTCAGAAGCGGTAGCGGCGGCCGTTTCAGCGGGCGCTGTAGCGGCGGCGGGCGGCGCCGGCGCAGGCGCGGTCGTGGTCGAGGCCGGAGCGGTCTTCTTCACCGGGGGCGTTACAGTCTTGTAGAAATACGGCGTGACGAACAGGACCACGCCCATCAGGATGAAGGCCAGCAGGAGCCGCAGCTCCATGGACAACTCTTTCTTGGGTTGTCCCGGACCACCCGTTCCGCCGCTAGTAGGTTCAGCCATTCTGTTTGTGTTTACCGGACCGGATCGACGCCGCCCGCGTGAAAGGGATGGCACTTCGCCAGCCGTTTGGTCCCCATCCAAACGCCGCGCCAAACTCCACGCCGCTCGACCGCCTGCATCATGTATTCCGAGCAGGTCGGGTAGAACCGGCAAGCCGAAGGCAGCAGCGGCGAGAGCCACCGCTTATAAAAACGCAGGGCCGCGATCACCGTCCACTGCACCGCCGAAACAGACGTTCCACTTCCCGCTCCAGATCCGGAAACGGGGCTTCCATCGCGTTGCGCCGGGGATTGAAAACGATTGACCACTCTGGACTCAATAGCTCGAGATGCAGGCGCACGGCTTCGCGCACACGCCGCCTGATCCGGTTCCGCACCACCGCCTTGCCGAGGGCGCGCGGCGTGGTGAAACCGATTCGCGGACCGCTCGGCTGCTGCTCCCGCACACAGAAAGCCGCAAAGAAGGGGGTCGAAAAACGGGACCCTGTATCGTAGACTCTGCGGAAATCCGTGGATCGCAACAGACGGACACGTTTAGGGAAGCTTTTCTGAGAGCCAGGGATGCTTACCTCTCGGAGCTGACCGTGAGTTTGTGGCGGCCCCGTGCGCGGCGCCGCGCCAGGACTGCCCGTCCGTTCTTGGTTTCCATGCGGGTCCGGAACCCGTGCGTCTTCGCGCGCCGACGATTGTTTGGTTGAAAGGTACGTTTCGGCATCTTATTTCAAACTACCTAGTATAGCGCGTTCAGCTCGCCCGCTTCAAATCCACCTTGGCGGACATTTTGTCGCCATCGTGGCCGGTTCCGGTTGCGCTCCCCCGGATGGTTTCGCCATCGAACACCAAGTCGAATACTAGCGAGCCTTTATCGTCGCCGTTGTCGCCTTCCATGACAACGTCGAAAGTGAGCTTGCCCGATTCCAGCTTGCCGTTCTTGATGGTCCACTGCTGGTCTTCGTTGGGACCGGCCGTCCCCGTAACCTTGGTTCCATCCACTTTCAGGCTCATCACCGCCGAATCGGGCTTGTTTTCCCCATCGGCGGTGGTGATGTCGAACTTGCCGCTCCATTTGCCGGTCAGGTCCGCGGCGCTCAAGGTCAATCCGGTCAACAGCAGTAAACAGATCAGCGTCTTCATAACGTCCCTGACGAGAATTCGCCGGAATTTGTTCCGATTGCTTGTGGGGCGGGCTGGCAGCCTATTCTGGGGATTCTGATTGACAGAAACCGCTCCCTGCCGGTCGCGGCNNGGCTCGGTAAACCTTGCGAAATCAACGTGACTGTTACCGAGCCGCGACCGTCAGGAAGCGGTTTCCCTAAAACGGTTAAGCACCCGATCCCGCCGATTCGCCGGGGACTGCCGGGACTTGCCGATTATCCCTCGGGGCGCACGAACTCGTAGCGTTCCAAGGTAGCGGCGATCTCGTAGGCGGACTCGCCGGAGGCCGACCGGTTAGTGCGCAGCACCTTGCCAATGCAGCGCAAACTAATCCTTTGGTCCGACGCTCCGCCGAGGCTGATGACGTATTCGATGGACGCCCCGATGTCGGGTCCCTTCTCCGCGGTGAACAGCACGCCGCCCGAACTGATGTTCTTGGTCAGCCCAGGTTGCATGATCCGTTCCGTCCCGTTGCGGGTGATGGAAACGGGTAATTGAAGGGTGAATCGCCGGCTTCGTCTTTGTTCCACTCTATGTAATCCTAGTTTCTTCTTGAACTAAGGTCAACTAATTATTCGAAAAAACCTCGCAATATTAGTACTGCCCGTATGAGGAACTTTAGTCCTAACGCGGGACTTTAGTTCCACTTACGAAGCTTGAACGCGGGAGATAATCCGGCGATGGCTTATCGAAAAACGCGGCTGTCCGGCTAGAAGCCGAACAGAATCAGTTGCTTGCCTGGATCGAGCGGATCGGCGCCGAGGTCGGCCACGTGCAGTGCGTGTAGAAACGATCATAAGTGGCCGGCAACGTGAAGGAGTAACTGGTGCGCCCCGGCGCCGGGTTTCCTAAACTCTCCACTTGGATTTGACGATTAGGAAGCTGTGAGTTTTCCGCTCCAAGAGCCGTCTCCGGAAGGCCATATCCAACCCGTGGCCGGTCCGCGGCCGGTGAACGGGCACAAGGCGGCGATGCAATGGGACGCGCTTCTGCGGCAACTCGCCAACTCTCTGCCGGCCATGGTTTGGATGTGCGGGACCGATGGGCAAGCCACGCTGTTCAACGAGCGCTGGCTCCAATTCACCGGATGTACGTTGCAGCAAGCGCTGGATGGCGAATGGGGCGCCGGGGTGCACCCGGATGATGTGGCGCCGCGTCTGGCGGCGCATTGGGCGGCACTCCAGTCGCGCAAGCCATTTGAAACGGAATACCGGCTGCGCCGGGCGGATGGAGAATACCGCTGGATGCTGGACCAGAGCGCACCGCAGTTCAATACGCGCGGCGACTTTCGCGGTTACGTAGGTTTGGCGATCGACATCACCGAACGCAAAAGCGCCGAAGACGAGTTGCGGCGGCTTTCCAAAGCGGTGGAGCAGAGTCCGGCTAGCGTAGTCATCACCGATCTGAACGGAAGCATGGAGTACGTCAACCCCAAATTCACGGAACTGACAGGCTATACGCCAGCCGAGGCCCTGGGCCAGAATCCCCGGATTCTGAAGTCGGGCGAGATGCCGGCCGAAGAATATCGGAAGCTGTGGCAGACAATTCAGACGGGAGAGTGGCGGGGCGAGTTCCACAACCGCAAGAAGAACGGTGAGTTGTACTGGGAGTCTGCCTCCATCTGCCCCATCCGCGACGCATCTGGCAAACCGGTGCACTACCTCGCCGTAAAAGAAGACATCACCGAACGCAAGCGCATGGAAGCCGCGTTGCGCAGGTCGGAAGAGCGATTTCGCATCGCCGCCGAGGGCACCGGGATTTGCGTTTACGACGCGGATCTGGCCACAGGCAAGACCGTGATCGACGGTTCGGAACCTTTTCCAGGCGGCCTGCGATCGATAAATGCCTGGGCGGGCTCGATCCACCCGGACGACCGTGAGCGAGTGATGGCGGCTATCAAGCGGCGCCGGGCAGACCGCCAGGGATTTCAGGAAGAGTACCGCCTGGTACACCCGGACGGCACGGTCCGGTATTATGCGGATCGCGGCGCTCCGGAGTGCGATGGCCGATGGATCGGCACACTGCGGGATATCACCAGCGCCAAGCAAGCCCAAGAAGCGCGGGCGCGGCTGGCCGCCATCGTGCTGTGTTCGAACGACGCCGTTGTGTCTTTGGATCTGCAGGGAGCCATCCAGACCTGGAATCCGGCGGCGGAGGGGCTTTACGGTTATTCGGCGGAGGAGATTTTGGGCCATTCGGCAGGGGAACTGTCCTCGCCCGGCCGGCGCGCGGACGCGCTGCGGAACATGGCATCGGTTCTGGGAGGCACGTCCCTTCCATTCTTCGAAGCAGAGCACCTGCGTAAGGGCGGCGCCGTGTTCCCGGTCGGCATCACGGCTTCGCCCATTCTGAACGCCAGGGGCAAGGTCGTTGGCGCTTCGGTCATCGCCCGGGATATCACCGAGCAGAAGCGTGGGCAAGAAGCGCTGATGGAAAGCGAGAACCGCTTCCGGGCGCTGGTGCAGAATAGCAATGACGTCATTACCCTGATCGATCCCGCCAGAATCATTCTGTACGACAGCCCGGGCGTTTCCGAGCTATTGGGTGTCTCGCCCGAGCAGCGCCTGGGATGCGACGCCGCCCAGTGGGTCCATCCCGACGATCTGCCCTACATCCGCATGCTGCACGAGGAATTGGTGCAGATACCCGGCGCCAGGATGCGCGCGCAACTGCGGTTGCGGCATGCCGATGGGAGCTGGCGCTGGTGCGATAGTTGGGCATCCAACCTCCTTGAGGAGCCCGGAGTCCGCGCGGTGGCAACCAGTTTCCGCGATATCACGGAGTTGAAAAGCGTCGAGACGTCCTTGCGCGACAGCGAACAGCGCTACCGCATGCTGATCGAAGATGCCAGCGATATCATTTTCACCATCGATCTGGAAGGGCGCTTCACCTCGGTCAACGCCATCGGAGAGCAGATCTCGGGGTACCGCCGGCGAGAGTTGCTCTGCATGAATCTGCAGCAACTCGCGGCGCCCGAATCCCTGGCCGCCGTCCGGAACGTCATGGCGGCGCGGCTGCGAGGCGAAACGCCCCTGGCGCTGGAAGCGGAGCTGATCGCACGGGACGGCCACAGGGTCGCCATGGAGATCAGTGGCCGGGTGCAACTCCGGAATGGCTTGCCGGTGGGAATATTGTGCATCGCGCGGGATATCAGCCAGCGCAAGCGGGTGGAACGGCTCGAGCACAATCGCCGCGAGGTCCTCGAGATGATTGCCCAGAACCAGCCCCTGGACGCCGTGCTGGGCCGCGTGGAAGAGATGGTCGAACATTACTACCCGGGGGCCGTCGCGCGCATTCTGCTGAAGGACGGTCGCGCTGCTGGGGACCGCGGGTCGCGCAGCCACAGCGCGGCCGCCGCGAACTACCAGGGACATCTAACGGTTCCCATCCGCGCTGGCGACGGCCAGATGCTGGGACACATGCAGATCGCTCGCCCGGAACCCTGGCAAGCCACCGCATCCGAGCTGGTCCTGCTGGATTCCAAGGCGAAACTGGCCGCCATGGCGATGGAACACCGGGAGCTCACCAACCGGCTGTCGTATCAAGCGCAGCACGACCCGCTCACCGGCTTGCCGAATCGCGCGCTGCTGGACGATCGGCTGCGGCAGGCCATCACGCTGGCGCGCCGGCAGGCGAAGATGGTGGCCGTACTCTACGTGGACCTGGACCGCTTCAAGGTCATCAACGACACCCTGGGGCATGACGTTGGAGACCTGCTGCTGCGAGACGCGGCCAAGCGGCTGGAGGGCACCGTGCGCGAATCCGACACGCTGGCGCGGCCGGGCGGAGATGAGTTCGTGGCGGTGCTCTCCGGTATCGAGACGGTCTGCGATGCGGAAATCGTCGGGGAACGGATCATGGAGGCCCTGCGGGATCCTTTCCAGGTAAAGGGACACGAGCTGTTCGCCAGCGCGAGTGTGGGCCTCAGCCTGTTTCCCGACGATGGCGAAGACGCCGCCACTCTGCAGAAGCACGCCGATGTGGCCATGTACGAGGCCAAGAACCGGGGGAGGAACCGTTTTCAGCGCTTCGCGCGCGAACTGAACTCCGCTGCCAGCGAGCGGCTGGAAGTCGAAAACCAGCTCCACTGCGCCTCGCAACGCGGCGAGTTGCAACTGTACTATCAGCCTCAGTTTCACCTGCCATCGCAGCGGCTCGGGGGCGTGGAAGCGCTGTTGCGGTGGAATCATCCGAAATGGGGTTTGGTCCTGCCGGGCCGGTTCATCCCCGTGGCCGAAGAGTGCGGGCTCATCGTCCCCATCAGCTTATGGGTCCTGCAGGAGGCCTGCCGGCAACACCAGGCGTGGCGGCGCGCGGGATATCCGCCGGTCAAGATCGCCGTGAATATCTCGGCCACCCAGTTCATGCGCTCGAACCTGGCGGAGAAGGTCGCGCAGGTCTTAGCGGCGCACGAAATGGAACCGCGCTATCTGGAGTTGGAACTCACCGAGGGAGTGCTGATGCAGGACGCGCAGGACACCGCACGGCAGATCGCCGAATTGCGGGCCCTGGGCGTGCGCATCGCCGTCGACGATTTCGGGACGGGTTATTCGTCTCTCAGTTATTTGCAGCGTCTGCCGATCGACGACTTGAAAATCGACAAGTGTTTCGTACAGGACATCGATCGGCATGCCAGCATGCAACCCCTGGTGCAGGCCATCGTGGGCCTGGCGCACGGTCTGAACCTGACGGCCACGGCCGAAGGCGTTGAAACCGCCGGCGAGTTGGCTGTCTTGCAGACGCTCGGGTGCGATCAGGTTCAGGGTTACCTGCTGGGCAGACCCGAGCCCGCGCATCATTGGGAGAATCAGTGGCAAGTGCAGTGTCCAAGAAATAACTGTGCAGCAGATTAGCTGTTTTACTATTCATCAGTTTCCGCGCGCGCCGCAATGTGGGGCAGGCCATCGTTTTTCGTGGCCTGCCGAGTTCCAGCACGGTGCGCAGACGCCAAGGTTTACGGTACCGCGGCACAGGCGTGCGGAGCGGGGATGGTCTGCTCTTTGTTCTCGGAATAGCACCATTGGACCAGCGCATCCGGGGTCTTGCCCGCGTTGGCCAGACGCAGGTCGTCCAGCGTGATTTCGTGGAAGGCGAACTGGATCGACCCATCGCTCCCCACAGTAGCCAACAGGTATCCGTAGACATCCGTGCGGGCGGTCTCGGAGCCTGTCTGTCCGGGAGGCAGCCGGTAGCGCACGGCTCCGGCCGTGCCCACGATCCATCCGGGCAACACCTGGTCTTTCCAGTAAGCCGTATGATAGACGTCGTCCATTACAAAATGGGAGTGGCTGGCGAGTAAGTAGACTTTCTTGCCGGCCGCGCGCAGATCCGCCAGCAGGTTGTAGACTTCGCGTCCGCTGGCGATGCCGGCGGGCGAGTCGCACATGCTGTGGCTCATACCCTTGCTGCCCGGCAGCGCTTCATGCATGCCCACCACGACGGTCGAGATGGCGCTCGATTTCCGATCTTCCGCCAGGCGCGCGCGAATCCAGGCCATCTGCTCCTGGTCGAACGTATTGCCCGAGGCGTTGTCGAGCGAGATGAAATCGACGGAGCCATGCATGACCCAGCGATAGTAAGTGCGAAAGCCGCCGGTGTCGTGGTCGCGGTCGCGCTGGCCGGCCAACCTGGGGCTGTTCAGATATTTTTCGAACTGTGCGAGATAGGCTTGGCGCGTTTGCGGGAAGATCGTCTCGTGGTTGCCGATGCCAAGAAAAATCTCCAGGGACTGGAATGGCCGCAGTTGATGGTCGATAAAATCCGGCCAGGCATTCTTCAGGTAGGAGACGATGTTGAGATGGGGAGCCTGCAGGTGCAGCGCGGCGGGCGGCGCCATGTCTTCGTCGAAGTCGTAGATCGCGCGAAAGTCGCCCAGGTGCCAGTAGAACTGCGCGCCGCTCTTCAGTACGCTGGCGGCGATGGCGGGCATGACCACGTCGCCGCAGTTGCGCGAGTCGCCGGAGACGGCGAACTGCCAGGCGGGCGCGGGAGCATCCTGCGCCGCGCCGGCGGCGGAAAGAGCGAGGAATAGCGATATCAGTTTGTGCATGGCTGCCAACAGCCATCCTAACAGCCGTGCTTGCCTACGGCCATGGGTTGCGCCTACAATGGGCGGCAGCCATGGAACAACACGTCAAGATACTCGGCATCCTCCACATCGTTTTCGGAACCCTGGGAATACTGCTCGCATTGGGCATGCTATTGCTCTTTGGCGGCATCGCGGGATTAATCGGCGCCACCGACTACTCCAGCAACGCCCACATTTCGATTCCTATCCTGGGCGGCATCGGCGCTATAATCTTTTTCGTTCTGCTGGCGATTTCGCTGCCCGGTGTGATCGCCGGGATCGGACTGCTGCAATTCCGGTCGTGGGCGCGCATCCTGACCATCGTGATCTCCGTGCTGGACCTGATTCACGTGCCCTTCGGTACCGCGCTGGGCGTCTATGGACTTTGGGTGCTGCTCTCGCAAGGATCGGAGCGGCTCTTCCGTTGAGACGGAAACTCCTCACTGCGGCCTATTGGACAGTTCCATCTATCCTATGTCTGGCGCTCTACTGGCCGGGCTTGCTGGCATGGTTCCAACAGGACGACTTCGTCTGGCTGAACCTGCCGAATCAGGCGCACCAATGGGACGGCCTGCTCAGAACGCTGTTTCAGCCGACGGTACAGGGAACCTGGCGGCCCCTCAGCGAGCGCGCGTTTTTCCTGGCATTCGGTGCCATGTTCGGCAGCGACGCCCTGCCTTACCGCATCTGGGTCTTCCTCACCATGTTCGCGAACCTGGCGCTGCTGCAGTCCGTCACGGCACGCCTGACGCGGTCGCGCGCGGCCGGATTCTGCGCCGCCATTCTGTGGGTGGCCAACAGCAAGCTGGCCACCCCGATGTCGTGGACCTGTGAGTACATCCTGGTGGCTTGCGGCTTCTTCCTGTTGCTGGCCCTGCACTTTTTTCTGCGCTACACGGAAACGGGCGAGCGCCGCTACTATGTCTGGACGTGGGCGGCCTTTCTCACCGGATTCCTGGCCATGGAGACCAACATCGTGTTCCCGGCGCTGGCCGGAAGCTATGCGCTGCTTTGTGCGCGGAAGCATTTCCGCCGGACGCTGCCCTTCTTTGCGGCGTCGGCGGTCTACGGCATCCTGCACTTCTTGCTGGCTCCCAACCACGGCACCATCCCTTACACCATGCACTTCGACAGCGCCATTCCGGCCACCTTGTGGGCCTACTGGCGCCGGATATTCGAACCCATCGGTCTGCGCCGCCTGTCTCCTTTCCCGGCGGCCGTCACCGCCGCGTTAATGGCGGGTTGCACCGTTGCGCTTCTGGCGTTCACCATCCGCCAGGCGCGGCGGAAACAACGGTTGGCGCTGGTCTTGTTTGGCTGGTTCTTCATCGCGCTGGGTCCCGTGGTAGCGTTGCGCGACCACATCACGGACTACTATCTGACGCTGCCCGTCATGTGCTTGGCCATGCTGGGCGGCTACGCGCTGACCTGGGCCTGGCGCGGAGGCACGCCTTCGATAGTCTGGAGGACCTTGAGTGCGGTCTTAGCGGCCGGCTATTTGATGCAACAGGCGCCGGTGGGGTGGGGCCATGCCGAATGGTATCGCGAGCGCAGTGAGGCTCAAGAGGCGTTGGTGCTGGGAGTCGCGCGCGCGCACGAATTGCATCCGGACAAAGTGATCCTGCTCGACGGCATCGACGACTATCTATTCTGGGGCGCCATTCAGCAGCGCCCTTTTCAATTTCTCCGGATTCCGGACGTGTATCTGACGCCGGGGTCGGAAGCCAACATCTCGCCGCATCCCGATATAGACGACGTATCCAAGTTCGTGATGCCGGCCGATAAAACCCTCAGAGGGTTGGACGCCGACCAGGTTGTGGTGTACCGCGCCGGTGGCGGACCGCTGCGCAACATCACACAGAAATATGAACCGCCCGTNNCGTGCGCATGGCGGGACCGCGCGCGTCCGGCCAAAAGCTCTATGTGACCGCGATGTGCCCGGCGGTTCAGCTCACTCATGGACCGCTACGGATGACGGTGACCGTCGACGGCATCCGGCTCGCCCCCGCGCAGTTCACCCAGGGCGGCGCGGAGGCGACCTTCGATTTCGCCCTGCCGCCCGAAACCGTCGGCAAGGACCCGATCGACATCGCCGTGGAGGTGAGCCGCACCGTGCGGGTGGGCGCGGATGTGCGGGATCTGGGGCTGGCCTTCGGCCGCTTCGAGATTAAATAGTATCCTGGCTGGTATGGACTCCTGCGATCGGCTCTTTCTGGATTACTCCGCGCGCAAGCTTCGGCAGCTTACCGGCCGTATCGAGGATTGCCTGGGCCGCCTTACCGAAGAACAAATTTGGGCGCGCGGCGCGGAAACTGAAAACGCGGTGGGCAACCTGGTGCTGCATCTGAGTGGCAACGTCCGGCAATGGATCGTCGCCGCGGTGGGCGGGCGGCCGGATATCCGCCAGCGCGATGCGGAATTCGGCGCCCGGGGCGGCCTGGCGGCGTCCGGCCTTGCGGGTCGCCTGCGCGGCATCGTCGATGAAGCCGCCGGCGCGATCGAAACGCTCGCGCCCGATCGTCTCGCGGAGCCTCTCACCGTGCAGGGCTACCACGTGACGGTGCTCGAAGCCATCTACAGCGCCGTGGAACATTTCTCCGGCCATACAGGCCAGATCGTTTACGCGACGAAGCTGCTAACCGGAGAAGACTTGGGGTACTACAACCATCTGAAGACGGCGCACGCCGAGCAGACGCCTTGAAGCGGCTACTTCTTGAATAGCTTGTCGAACGCGTTGCGCGCCGCGTCCGGTGAAGTGGGTGGGTCCATAACCGGGCTGGGCGGAGGCGCCGAAGCGCTGCCATCGCGCGCCACTGTGACGCGGTGCGAAAACAGCGTGCACTCGTTGGCTTTATCCTTCAGCGGGATGCGCACCGGAATGGGCTTCAGGCACTGGAATCGAGTGGATGGCTCGAAATGGGAGCACTGCTTGCAACAATGCAACGCAGTGTTGCATTTCGGACAGTTGCCGTTCCAGTCGATGCCGTTCGGCAGTTGCGTGGAACAGTTGAAACAGCGGGCCGCGGTGACTGCCTGTACCAGGCGCGGCAGGCGCGGGCCGGTTATGTCGAGCGGTGGTTTCGGGCCAGGGGTCCGGGGCCGCTCGTCGCCACCGCGGCGTTCTCTGAAATCCGAGCGATCCGAGTCCATGTAGCCCGGTTGTCTGTACTTTCGATCGCTGTCCATGGGGAGTTAGGTGCTCCAAAAAATCGCAGGGGGGACAAATCTCCAAACCCAGGAGCGCCCGGTTTGTCGCGCATTACCGATCGATGACCACGTCAAAGGTGCGGCAGTTCAGGCTACCGTTGTCGACGTCGGGTTACCGGAGGGAGTCTGTGGAAAGGCCGAACGCTCAGCACAAACAGGTTAGGAAACCCGCCAATGCTGCAAATCTATATGTACCACAGTTCCCCTGGCGATTGCACGTCAAATCGGAAAGGCAGGATTTAGCGCCCGTCTCTTTTCGATGACGTCGATGGCGTTCCGGGCGGCGCGCGACAGGTCCAGGGCGGGCATCAATCCGAAGCCGCGGCCACGCGTGCCCAATGGTTCGCTCTTGGCAGCCAATTGGCGCAGGCGGGGCAGATCGCCCGAATCGCCGCACTCTCCCACAATGAGCAGCGCGATCAATTTGGCGGCGGGATCGTTGCCCGAAAGGAGCTTGCGGGCAACTGGCAGAGTGGCGGGTTCATCGAAGCGCGCGGCGCGGGTGAGGGCGGCCACCCCCACTGCTCCGCCGCCCGCGACCAGGTCCAGCAGGTAGGGCAGCACGGCGCGGTCGCGATATTGGCCAAGACCCATCACGGCATTGGTCGAGACCAGCACATTGGGATCGTGCGCGGCCTTCAGCAGCACCTCCAGCAACTCCGGCCGTTCGAAGGAGCCCAGTTCGCGGGCGGCCACCGCGCGGACTTCCGGTTCCGGGGCAGCGAGTGCGCCCTTGAGTTCGTCCAGCGCGCCAGCCTCCCGCAGATTGCGCGCCGCACAAGCCCGCACCAGGTCGCTCGCCAGGGCGCCGCGCATAGCCGCGATGGCTTCGTGCGAGCGGTTGCCGCGCAACGCAAAGCAGGCATCGTTGCGCTGGGCCGCGGTCAACTTCTCGTCGAGCATGCGGCCCACTGGATCGCCGGCCGCCGCCAGCGCGCCGGCCCAAAACAAAAAGAGGCAAAACCGTTTCATTGTGCAATCTCCTTCAAAGCCGCCTGGGCCAAGGGCGCCTGCCGCGGATCGAAGCGCGCGTTCAACGCCAGGGCCCTTTCCAAGTGCTTGCGCGCCTGGTCCCTCTGGCCCAGCGCGCGCTCGATCATCCCCGCGTGATAGTAGAATGCCGGCTCGGGCGTGCCCAACTCCAGGGCCTTTTCCTTGGCCTTGCCCGCTTCCGCGTATTGCTTATTCTTGTAGAGCGCCCACGCCAGCGCATCGTACGTGTAGATGTCGCGCCGGCCGCGCAATTCTCCCTCGACCAGCGCCACGGCGCGATCCACCTTGCGATCGCGATCCGCGTAGGCCATGGCCAGATTCCGGTTCACATTCAACCCGCTCGATTGCTCCATCTTGTCGATCAGATCGACCATTTCGGCCTGTTTGCGAGCTTCGTCCGGCTTTCCGGCCAGCGCGTACAAATCCTCCAAAGCGCCCGCATATTCCACCAGCGGCACCGCGGACTGCGCCCGCCTATAGCTCTCGATGGCTTCCGTTATTTTGCCCTGCGCGGCGTATGCGCGCCCCAATCCCGCATACGCCGGATAGTAGCCCGGAAAGGCCCGCAGGGCGGACAAGTAAGCGCGCTCGGCCTCGCTCACCTGCCCGATCTTGAAGTACATGTTGCCCAGATCCACGTCGCACCACGCAACGTTTTCCATCGACCGGCTGCCCGCATCGATGGCCCGCTTCATCACCTGGATGGCGCCCGCCGCGTCGCCGGCCACGAAGCGGTAATACGATGCGCGATTATAGCTGGACAGGTCCGGCCGCATGTTGACCATGCGCTGGTACGCCTCGGCGGCCTTGTCATATTGGCCCAATTCCATCAGCGAGTCGCCCAGCGTGCCCCAGTTCCAGGGATCGTCCGGCGAGCTGGAAATCAATGCGCGCGAATACTCCGCGACCTTGGTGAAGTTGTGGCGCTCCAACTCGATCTGGCTGCGCAAGCGCAGCGCTTCGTAATCCGCGCCATCGGCGGAGAGCACAGCCTCTACGATTTTCGAGGCGCGGTCCAGATAGCCTGGGTCCATGGTCTCGCGCATCTTCTGAATGAAGGCGCCGGCCAGCAGGTTTCGATAGTGGAGGTCGCCCGCGTTGTAGTTGGCCAGGGCTTCGTACATTTTGATGCGCTCGTCGGTGGCCATGCGGGCAACTTTGTCGGCCATGGCGCGGTCGGTGAACGCCTGCATCAGGCGGTCGGGTTCGTTCACTTGGGCCGAAGAGACGGAACAGAGAAATAAGAACGGTATGATTGTTCGCATTGCGTGAATCCTTTAGGCCGCTCCGTGACGGTCGCGGCTCGGTAACCTACGATATATACCGAGCCGCGCACGTCAGTAAGCGGTGGTCTTATTGGCCTGTTGGCGTTCCGCGGCCGTTGGTGCCGTTCGCCTGGCTATGCAGGTAACCGGCGTGCGGCGGCGCATGGAACGGGAAACGGTCGAGCAGCGGTACGTCGTTGGAGTTCACGCCGTCGCCTAACTCATTGTTCGGCGCGACGTTGAACCCCGGCACGAGCACGCCCGCGGCGGCGCGCAGCCCGATATCCACCACGTCGTCGCCCGGCCTGCGCCCGCCTACGGGCCATCCGGCATTGTCTCCGCCGAGCGGACCCAGACGGCTTTGCTGCGCGTTGGGAATCCCCGGAATCGTCAGGTCGATGCGGGTGATGTCCGGCACGAACACACTTAACAGGTCGTTGCGCGGCGCGAGCGGCACGTTCAGCCCGTAGACGCCTTTGAGCACCGCATCCACGAAGAACGGATCGCCGATCAGCGGCGCGAATTGCGCGTCATTGGCCGGAGTGCTGCGGTTCCAGTAATCTTTCATGCCCAGCGGAATCAGCAACTCGACGGTCAGCGGGTTGCCGACGCGATCTACGCCCACATAATCGCCGAACTGCACCGGATCGTTGGGGCTTTGCCGCACGGTTACCTGTTGCCGCAAAGTGGAGGCCCAGCCGGCGATGTGCGCGTTGGGATCGGTGGTGGCGGTGGGAACCGAGCCGTTCGCCGTCAGCATGTTGATGGGCGCTTCCACCGCGATCAGGCTGATGTTGTAACCGGCAAAGCCGTCCACGGCGTTGGGATAGGCAGCCCCTTGACCCTGGTCGGCGGCGCCGGACAGCACCGGCGCAGGAGCGCGGAAATTGAGGTAATCGAAAGTGGCGCCGCTATCGAAATAGAAAGCGTCGTCCCGCGGACCGGCAAACACGCGCATGCCATTGGACAGCGTAAATATGGATGGCTGGCCGAGGTTCTGCTCGTAGTTCGGCGTGCCCTTGGGGCCGGTGTTGGGCGGGGCCACCGAAAGCACGTGGCCGTTTACGTCGTTGAAGAAGAACTCGGCCGTGTTGTTCGCTAAGTTCCGGATCACGACGACATAGGTTTCCTTCAAGAAGATCCCTGGGTCGTCGATGCTGGTGATTTGCCCCAAATACGAGACGAAGGGCGCATTCGGCGCGATGGTGTCGACGAAGACGAAATCGACGACCATGTCCGGATTACCGTCCAGACCGCGTGAATTGTTGACGTTGAACCGGTACAGGACGCTATTGGAAAACTTGTAATAGCTGGGCCCGTTGTCCGGGTTCTGGAAACCTTGAACGCTCATGCTCATCACCACGCTGTTGGTGTGTCCTTGCTCCCAACTGCGAAAGATATAGAAATCGTTCAGGTTGGCTGTTTGATCTTCGAGCAGCAGCGGTCCGTTGCGATGGCTGGCGGCGAAAGCGCCGGTTGCCACCAAGAGAACGGACGCAGCTACGCGGAAGGCGTTGACTCGCATTCTTCCCCTCCTGGATTGAAGTTAGACTTCAAGGGGGTATACGAGGGGGGCGGCGATTTGGATTTAAGCACCATCGTGGGCCTCAGGACTAGAGTCCTGCCCCACAAGCAAGAACCTGCCCAGGCGCTCCATGGCGGGCTCCAGAATTTCGCGAGCGGCCGCGTAGCAGATACGCACGGAGCCTTCGCCCCCCGCGCCGAATGCCACGCCGGGCGCCAGACCGACCCGGCATTCTTCCAGGAGCTTCCGGCAAAAGCCAAACGAGTCGGTGAGGCCCTCAATTTTGGGGAAGAGATAGAAGGCTCCGTCCGGCCGGGGCACCGTCACGCCAGGCATGGCACTGAGCGCATCCAAACAAAAGTCGCGGTTTTGTTTCAGGCGCTCCAACATGCCGGCCAACTCCGCTTCTCCCTGCGCCAAGGCCGTCTCAGCCGCCTTCTGCGCGAAGCTGGCCGCATGGGAAATAATGAACTCGTTTAACTGCGTGGCCTTGTATGCCAGGTCGCGGCGGGCCACCAGCCAGCCCACCCGCCAGCCGGTCATGCAGTAGGTCTTCGAGAAAGATTGCACCACCATGACCGCATCGTCGCGCGTGGCCTTGCGCAGGATGGATGGCACGGGCACTCCCAGAGAACTGCCCGCATAATAGAGCCGGTCGTAGACTTCATCGGCCAGCAGCCAGAGTCCGTGCCGGCGGGAGAAATCCAGCAGGCGCTGCTGTTCTTCGTCGGTAGCCACCCACCCCAGTGGATTGGATGGCGAAGTGTAGAGCAGCAGGCGCGTACGGGGCGTGAGGGCCGCCTGTAGCGCGTCGAAGTCGATCGAGTAGCGGTCGCCGCGCAGCGGATGCGGGATTTCGCGCACAACGGCGTTGGCCATCGCCACAATGGACGAACCATTGGGCCAGGCGGGCGTGAGCACCAGCGCCTCGTCACCGGGATCGAGCACCGCGCGAATGGCGACGTTCAAGGCTTGCACTCCCGAAGCCGTGACGACGATTTCCGTGGCAGGGTCCAACTCCACGTTGTGCAACTTGCCATACTGACTCGCAATGGCACGGCGCAAGGATGGCAGGCCTGCGTTTTCGGTATAGAACGTGTAGCCCTCGGCCAGCGCGTCCATTGCGGCGCGCTTGATGAAGTCCGGCGTGGGCAGGTTGGATTCGCCGAAATACAAACGCAGCACACCCTCCATGGACATGGCGATTTCGGCCAGCTCGCGGATGCGGGAATGCGGAACGCGCTCGACGGAACTGGCGACGTGGGGCATCCCTCACATTTTCGCATTTGCCGCGCGCACTTTTGCAAAATTTTTGCCGCGCGCTCACCGCGTCCTCGGGCAGGCGCGGGCACGCTGGATGAGGAGGAAACATATCATGACAATGAATCGTACGGGCGCACTGTTGGGGAGCCTGGTGCACCTGCTGACCAGGGGCGGCATTACGAGCTGAGCTTCGCGGCGCTGAGACGAAAGACGTGCCCCAGGCAGTGAAGGAGATCTTCGCGGATCAGTCCGGGCGGCCAAAGCCTTTATGGATTCATCCTGGGCTTCAAGGGCGACAGCGTAATCGGCTTGCATTTGCGCAGCATGATTTGCTTGCAGTGATGCGGCGTTGACATGCACACCGGCAGCGCCAGGGTGGTTCGACTTCTTCCTTCGCTTGCGTGAAAACGCCCGGCCTTTGCTGTGCCTTGTTATGATCGCGGAGAACCGATGGCAGATCCGATCCCACCCGCGCCCAGCCGGCTAGCGAAGCTCGCCGAAGTCGCCCGGTTGTTCTTGCGTCTGGGCCTGACCGCGTTTGGCGGCCCCGCCGCGTACATCGCCATGATGGAAGACGAAGTGGTCGCGCGGCGGCGCTGGATCGCGCGCGACGAGTTCCTGGACCGGCTGGGAGCCGCCAACCTGATTCCGGGACCCACCGCGACCGAGGTCGTCATTTTCCTCGGCTACCTGCGGGCTGGCTGGCCGGGACTGGTTGTGGCGGGAGTATGCTTCATCGTCCCGGCGGCGGTTATGGTGGCGTGCTTCGCGTGGGCCTACGTCCGGTTCGGAGGCTTGCCGCAGGTGGGGCAATTCCTCTACGGGCTGAAACCGGTGATCATCGCGATCATCGCGCAGGCGCTGTGGAAGCTTGGCCGGACGGCGGTAAGAACGCGATTCCTGGGCGTGGCCGGGGTCGCCTCCATCGGCGCGGCCTTGGCTGGCGCCGGTGCGCTGATCGTCCTTGCCGGCGCTGGCGTGGTGGCGGCGCTCCGCGAATGGTGGAAGTCCAGCCAGCGGGGGCTGTGGCCGCTGGCGTTTCTGCTGCTCGTGGCAGGCGCGGTCCTGGCGGGGCAGTTCGCGCCATTCCTGGCGGCGTCCGCACAGCCAAGGGCCGTCGGGCTGGGCGCTTTGTTCCTGTACTTCCTGAAGATCGGCTCGGTGCTCTATGGCAGCGGCTACGTGCTGCTCGCGTTCCTGCAGCAGGATCTGGTGCGCAACTGGCACTGGCTGACTTCCAAACAATTGCTGGACGCGGTGGCGGTCGGTCAGATCACTCCAGGACCGTTGTTCACCACCGCAACTTTTATCGGCTACGTTTTGAAGGGCGCGCCGGGAGCCGTGGCCGCGACCATCGGCATCTTCCTTCCTGCTTTCGTCTTCTGCGCGATCGGCGGAGCGGTCCTGCCGTGGCTGAGAAGATCGCGGCTGGCTGGCGCTTTCCTGGATGGCGTGAACGTGGCGTCGCTGGCGCTCATGGCAGTGGTCACGTGGGAGTTGGCGCGCACGGCGCTGGTCGACATCCTTACTATCGCGACGGCTCTGGCCTGCTCCGTGCTGCTGTTTCGCTACCGCGTGAATACGGGTTGGCTGGTGTTGGGCGGCGTGCTGTGGGGGCTGGCGCTGGCTTGGAAAGCGTGAAGTGTCAATTTCGACTGGAGGGCGGGCAATCATGCCCGCAGCCGCCTTTCAGGCGGCCAGAGCCAACTCTAGCGCGCAGCGGGTTTGGCCTGCGGGGATGGCGGATCCTGCAGAATAAACACCTTTTCGTCGGGCTTCACCAGCTTCAGGCGCTGCCGGATCTCCAACTCCTGGCCGGACGGGCTGTCGTTGAAGCGGCCGATACGTGCGCGCTGTTCTTCGATCTTGCGCGCCAGATCCGCGTTCTTCTTTTCGTATTCGCGAATCAGCCGGCGTTTCTCAGTTAATGCCGGAACACCCTGCGGTCCTTGTAATGCAATAAATGCATAACCGGCAAGTAACACTAGCGCCGCTGCGCCCGCGAATCTGGTGATGGATGACTTCATCGCCGCATGCCACGAAAGATAATGGTAACATCGGATTCGAAATCTTGTTCCATATTTCCACTTATGACGGATAAAATTGTTGTGTTAAGTACCTGCGCCACCGAAGAGGAGGCCGCCAAGCTGGCGCGGGTGCTGGTGGAGGCCCGCGTCGCGGCGTGTGTGACGATAGTCCCCGGTGTGCGCAGCGTGTACCGCTGGCAAGGAGCCATCGAGTCGGCCGCGGAATGCCTGCTGGTCATCAAGTCGTCGCGGCAGCTTTTCGAAGCGCTGCGGATGGCCCTGGAAAAAGCCCATGCATACGATGTGCCGGAGGTGCTGGCGCTGCCGGTAGTGGAAGGCGCCCCCAATTACATGAACTGGCTGGAGGGTGAGCTCGGTGCCTGAAGCGTGGCTGCGGCCCGGCATGGCCATGGTGCTCGACATGGACGGCGTGATCGTCGATTCGAATCCGCTGCACACCCAGGCGTGGACGCTATACAACCGCCGCTTCGGGATCGACGCCGGAGCAACTACCGCCGATCGCATGTACGGCCTGCGCAACGACGAGATCGTGCGCGATTTCTTCGGTCCGCGATTGAGCCCTGAGGAGGTTGCCGCCCACGGGGCCGCCAAGGAGGAACTGTTCCGGGAGATGCTGGGACCCAGGCTGGCGGAAACGCTGGTGCCCGGCGTGCGCGAGTTTCTGCAGCGCCATGCGGGGAAACCGGTTGGCCTGGCCACCAACGCCGAACCCGCGAACGTGGATTTTGTGCTGGATCGGGCCGGCCTGCGCGCGTATTTCCGGGTGGTCGTGGATGGCAGCCAGGTGCGTCATGCCAAGCCGCATCCGGAAATCTATCTGCGCGCCGCCGAGCTGCTCTCGGCCGCGCCGCGCAACTGCATCGTGTTCGAAGATTCTTTTTCCGGCGTGGAGGCGGCGCGCGCGGCCGGCGCCCGCATCGTAGGTCTGCGAACCACGCATCGCGAGTTGCCGGGCGCGCATCTCGAGATCGACGATTTCCGCTGCCCGCAACTCGAAGCATGGCTGCGGGCGCAGGTCCCGGACGGGTCATAATGGGGTCGCTCGTGTTCACGGCAATGCCAACGGCGCTGCCTTTCGGAGTCTTGGGGATCGCCGCGGCCGTTTTGGCGATCTGGCGCCGCGATAAGCGGCTGCGCGGGCAGCGCGAAATGTTGCACCGCGCCTATGAACTGGGCGAGGAGATCCTGGGCGCTTCCTCGGCGGATCAGATCCTCACCAAGGTCAAGGTGGTGGTGCCCAGAATCTTCGGAGTCACCAGCGCGGAACTTTACCTGCACAACCGCCACGCCAAAACGCTCGAAGCGGTGGGTCGCAGTGGCGCCGATCAGCATTCCATTCCGCTCTCGGCGCCTCCGGCGGGGCCGCAAGCCGGCGCGGTAGCCTGCTTCCACTACCGGACTTTGCTGGCGATTCCCGACACTTCGCGCAGCCCATTTCCGGTGACCGGGCAGCCGGGCTCCCAGGGCGCTCCGGATGCCCCGCGGTCGCTGCTGTTCGTTCCCATGCTGGCGCAAGGCGAGGTCCTGGGCATCCTGCAGATGGACCAGCGCGACCGCGCTCGGGTTTTCAGCCGCGATGAGCAAACCCTGACGCAACATCTGGCCAACCAGATCGGCGTGGCGGTCAAGCTGCTGGACCAGCGCTCCGTCCGTGAGCAACTCTTCCGCACGGAAAAGCTGGCGGCCGTCGGCCAACTGATCTCGGGAATCGTGAACGACCTGCGCACTCCGCTAGCCGCCATTGCTAATCTGGCCCAGGCCGCCGGAGACGGACCGCGGGGGCCTTGCGCCGCCGATCTGGCGAGCATTGCGGCCGAGGCGCATCGCGCCGCCGGAATCGTCGACCGGCTGGTGGGATTTGCCGGAACCGGTCCGGCGCAAACCCAGCCGGTCGAACTCAACGGCCTGCTGCGCAACCTGATCGAGTTCCGCGAGCGCGAGTGGAAAGTGCGCGGGATTCGGGCGCGCAGTCTGCTCGCGGACGAGCCTGCCACCGTGCTCGGATCGCATGGACAACTCGAGCAGGTCTTCCTGAACCTGCTGGTGCACGCCGAACAAGCGCTGTCGGATTCGAGCGAGAAATCCATCGTCATCCGCAGCAGCGTGGTCGCCCGGCTGGTCCTGGTGGAGATTGCATACAGCGGTCCGAAGGAGGCCGCGGACCCGTTTGTGCCGGGAGCGGACGAAGCCTCCGGCGGCGCGGGCTTGGGCGTTTGCCGCAGTTTGATCACCGGCCATGGGGGCGAGATACGGCTGGTACAGCAGGCGTCGGGCGATCCGGCGTTTCAAGTCGAACTGCCCTGCGCGGCGCGCGAGAAGATCGGCGGTCCCGCGCGGGACAACTCCCGCAACGGCGCGCCCACCTTGACGGCGCTGGTGATCGAGCCGGCCGAAGCCATCCAGACGCAGTTGCGCGGTCTGCTGGCCGCTCGCGGATATCGCGTGGTGCCGGTGAACAGCTCCGACGAAGGACTGGACCTGGCGCAGCGCCTGCGCTTCGATGCCGTCTTCTGCTCGGTGCACGCGCCGGGGCTCAATTGGGTGGAAACCGCCGAGCAGGTGCGGACCCGTGTGGGCGGATTCGTGCTGCTTTCCGATTCATACGACGCGGACCTGTCGGCCGATTTCGCGGGCGAGCGCCGCTTCGTGCTGGCCAAGCCGGTCGATGAGAAGCAATTGGACCGTGTGCTCGAAGCGATCCGGACCGGTCCCCGCTAGCTTCAATACTGTTCACTTTGGTGGGGCAGACCATCGCACTTCGTGGTCTGCCGCCTTCGGCGAGCGCTGGCAGACGACATAAAACGATCATCTGCCCCACCGGACCCGCCTGGCGCTGCACTGGTCTAAAGTAATCTTATGCCGAAATGGTTGCCCATGGTTTTGTTGTGCGCTTGGCCCTTGCTGGCGCAAAAGTATGCCGGACCTCGCCCCGCTAAACCGGACCTTCCCTACCTGATGCACGCCGACAACCTGATACCCACCGAAAATGTGGAAGCCAAGCCGGAAGATCGCAAGGGCGACGTCAACTACGTGATCCCCGGCGCCAACTCCGCGGTACGCACGCCGCTGGCCTCGCCGGCGTTTCTGATTGTGACGGACCAGATCCAGGCGGACCGGGTGCAGCTCTTCAAACTGCAATCCAAGGGCGGCCGGCGCGAAGTGCTATACACGCGCAAAAAGAAGCTGGTGGCGCGCCCTCTGCGGCTCAACGTCACACGCCTCGACGAGAATTTGTACAAGATCGAGGTGGATGAGATTCTGGAAAACGGCGAATACTTGCTGACGCCGCCGGACTCGAACCAGGTTTTCTGTTTCCAGATCTATTAGGCGCCTTGCGGCGCCAACATCGACAAAAGCTTGTCGATGTTGAGAAGTCAGAAGTCAGAAGTCAGAAGTCGGAAGTCACACCGGATTCGGTCTTCCGTATTCTGTCTTCTGACTTCTGTCTTCTGTTTTCTGTCTTCCGTCCGATTCCCTTCAAGTACGCCACCAACGCCTCCGGGTCGTCGGTGATGATGGCATCCACCTGCGCCGCGATCAGGCGCCTCCAGTCGCGGGGACGATTGGCCGTCCAGACGACCACTTGCAGGCCCGCGCCATGCGCCGCCTGGACCTGCCGCGCAGACGCCAACGCGTGATAGGGCGCCACGATCCCCGCCCCGGCCCGGCGCGCGATCTCGACGAAGCTCTTCGGAGGACCCATGTACAGCGCGCCAAGACGGATCTCGGGCGCAATTCGCTGCATGGCGTGCAGGATGCGGAAGTCGAAGGACTGCACCATCGCCCGCTTTTCCAATTTGTGCCGCTGGATCGCCTGGTACACCAGTTGGGCGAAACGCTCCGGTGGAGGCGCAAGCGCAGGACGATCCGGGAAGCTCTTGATTTCGATGTTGAACAGGAAATCGCCGCGGTCCGCCAGATCGAGGACCTGGTCCAGCGTCGGCACGCGCGCGCCTGGGATCGGCGTTTGTTTGGGAAAGCGCGGATTCCGCACGGCGCCGCAGTCCCAGCGTTCCAGTTCGGCGAGGGTCAGCTCGAGGATGGCGCGCGGCGGGTCGGGCGAACGGCAGATCGAGCGGTTCATTTTCGGATCGTGCGAAACCACCACCACGTCGTCGCGCGTAACCGCCACGTCCATCTCCAGCGCGTCCGCGCCCACCTGGATGGCGTACTCAAATCCCGGCAGCGTATTTTCAGGACGCATGGCGCGCGCCCCGCGATGACCGTGTACCAGGATGGTCCGTCCCACAGGATTTAGAATACCCTTTCCCGCTTCGCACGCCGCGTGGGGCGTGATGAAAACCAAGTGGAGGGCGGGCAATCTTGCCCGCAGCCGGCTTTCAGCCGGCTTCTGGCAGCCCTCCAATTTTCAATAACTTAACGGTGGGTTTTCGACCGTGCGGCGGGTCTCCAGACCCGCCAGCGAGCGAAGCTCGCCGGGTTGGGCGATCTCGGTATCGCCGCTCTACTGGATCCGCAGGCGCGCCCCAGCCGCCGTCCGTCCCAGGAAATCGACCAGCGGCCCACCCGCCACGCTGGACCCATCCCTGAGAATCCGGTACAGCGTGGCCCGGCTGATACCCAGGACCTGCGCGGCGTGCAGCTTGTTCCCGCCTACGCGCTCCAGCACATGCTGCGTATACCGGCGCTCCAGGTCCGCCAGCGGCATCAACTCCGGTTCATTGGCTGCCGCAACAGGGATGCCGGTCTGCAGATAATCGGGCAAATCCCGCACGTCGATGAACTCGGAATCCGCCATCATGCAGGCATGCCCCAGCACGTTCTCCACCTCGCGCACATTGCCCGGCCAACTGTGCCGCGAGAGCACCGCCTGCGCACGCCGCGCAATGCCGCCGATCCGCTTGCCGTAGCTGTGCGCGAATCTCTCCACGAAGTGGCGCTCCAGCAAGGGCAGATCCTCCTTCCGCTCCGCCAGCCGCGGCAGCTTCAATTCCACCATCGTCAGGCGGTAGTACAGGTCCTCGCGAAACAGGTTTTCGGCCACCAGCGCGCGCATGTCGCGGTTGGTAGCCGCGATCACCCGCACATCCACCTTGCGCACCTCCGGCGAGCCCACCCGCTGCAATTCCTGGTTCTGCACCACGCGCAGCAGCTTGCTTTGCGTGCTCAGCGGCATGTCGGCGATCTCGTCCAGAAACACGGTGCCGCCCTGCGCGTATTCGAACAGTCCAGTACGGTCCTGCGCCGCGCCCGTGAAGGCCCCTTTTACGTGGCCGAACAGTTCGCTTTCAAACAACGTCTCCACGATTGCCGAGCAGTTGCAGACCGCGAACCGCCGCGCCGCCACCGGGCTCAGCTCGTGCAGCGCGTGCGCCACCAGTTCTTTCCCCGTGCCGGTCGCCCCGCTGATCATGGCAATCCGGTAATGCGGCGCCACCCGCCTGATCCGCGCGAACGTCTCCAGCATCTGCGGACTGCGGCCAACCATACCGTGGAAACGAAAGCTCTCGAGCAGCCGCCCATCCAGTTCCAGCGTCTCGCGGCGCAAGCGCGCCTCGTGCAGCACCGCGCCGACCCGCCGCCCCAGCGTCTCGGCCGAAAGCGGCTGGCTCAGGCAATCGCACGCTCCGTGACGGATGCCCTCCACCGCCGATTCCGCCGTGTAACGATCCGTCAGCAGCAATACCTGCGCGCCCGGATCCCAGTCCGCGATGCGATCCAGCAGACCTGTCCCATTCGCCACCTCGGCTTCCACCAGGATGGCGTCGGCGTGCGACCGGCGGATCAGATCCCAGCCTTCTTCCGCATCGCCGGCTGCCAGCACCTGCATGCCCTGCGCTTCTAACGTGACCTGAATCGTCTGCAGACTCCCGGCGTCCCGCACGATGGCCACAACAGTTGCTATTAACTCCACGTCACCTTATCGGCAGATCCAACCGGAGCTTTAGCGCAAATCGAAGAAGATTACGTTGCACCCCATAAAAAGGATCGAGGCGCACAGGTTGCGGCCGGAGAGCAGGTAAACGCCTCCGTAGTGGGGCAGACGATCGGTGTTTGTCGTCTGCCAACAGGTTCGCAGGCCACAAAAAACGATGGCCCGCCCCACCAGGGAANNACTTGGCAGGCCACGAAAAACGATGGCCTGCCCCACAGCTAATCTGCTGTACAGTTGTTTCTTGGACACTCCACTAAAAATTGAAAGGAGCGCGTTAATACGGTGACGGTTTTCGCGAGAAATGTGCCCCTCTGCATTGGGGCTGATGTGGGGCAGCCAACCTTGGCCTGGGGTCCCCTCTGGGGACGCCTTTTTAGGCGGCTCGGGCCGGCTGAAAGCCGGCTGCGGGCAAAATCGCCCGCCCCACAAGGGGCTAAGTTGCTGTCACTGTATTATGCGAGCCTCAATAAGTCGATTGTCTCGGAAGCGATGGCCGCCATTCTTGCGATGCCGCCGGAATAGGCCCATCGCCGGCGTGCTCCCGATGGTTAAAACCCGCGCGCAGGGCAACCAAGCGGCGCATCCCGCTGGTGTGAGACCATGCGGTATTCCACTTCGGAGTTTAAGCCATGAAACGAGTTTTGCTCGCCGCGGCTGCCGCAATATTCCTAAGCCCGCAGATGGCCGCGGCCGACTTGCAGCGGGACGTTTTGTCCATCGGTTTTACCAAAGAGAAAGGCTTGGTGGCGGCTGCCTACCGGGGCGGCCAGGTAGTGGTTTGGGATTTCGAATCGGGGCATGTGAAGAAGGTGTACAACGCGTCCGCGGCGAAAAACACTCTGAACCTGCCGTTAGTGCATTTCAGCGCCGGCGGCCGGCGCATCGCCTTCACCCAGGAGGGCGATGCCGGTCTCGTTTCGTACGATTCGGATTCGGGCGCCTCCACCGTGCTGGTGCCTCACCGGCTGCTGGTGAAGGGCATCACCGCCTTCAACTGGTCGCAGCAGGTCGATTCGATGCTGGTGGCCATCGGTCGCGATATCTTCCTGATCGACGCCCATGGGCACACGCAGTGGCAACACCGGCTGGAAACGCGCGCCATCATTACCGATGTGGTCTGGCATCCAACCGAGAAGTACTACACGGTGGCCACCGACAACGGCGAAGTGTCCACATGGGAAGCTACCAGCGGCCGCGTGGTCAGCTCCTCGAAGCTGGATATCGGCGCGCATGCCGCCGCGGTGAAGGTGGGTTGGACCAGCGAAGACTCCCTGGTGGCATCCGTGCGCGGAGTCAATCTTTCGGCCCTCGATCCCGAAACGCTCAAGCCCAAGAAGACCACCGCCTGCAACTGCCTCGACTTCGCCTGGAGTCCCGGCGGCAAGGAACTCTTCGCGTGGGCCCCGCCGTCCATCGCCATCTTCAGCGAGGCCGGTCAGCGCACGCGCGACATCCGTACGCCCTTCGACGGCGAGGGGCCTATCGTGTGGGCGGGAGAAGGCCATCTGCTCACCGCTTTTTCGGACGCCGCAGTGGTGCTGCGCGATGCCCGCAGCGGTAAGATCATCCGGACGTTTGCGCCATAGTGCCTGTGGGTCAATTTTTCGTAACATCGCCTTGGAGGGTCATCTGAGCTATT
>PMVV01000058.1 GCA_003166475.1 Bryobacterales bacterium
AGCGGCATTGGGTTGGCAACCTGGTTGGCAACCAGGTTGGCAACCTGCAGGCCGATTGTTAATTAATCGGCCCTTCCTCCGACTTCAGGCGACTCTCCATTTGCGGCTTGCCGCCATGTGGGCAGGCCCCGGGCGGGCTCCCCGGGGGTGCCTTCTGGGCCCGGCCACTTCACCCACATCGAGCGCGATCACCACCCGCTTCACCTGCACGCGCCCGTCCTTCCGGACCCCCACTTCGGCCATCGTGGCATTGCAGCAGTTGGCGTAGATGCCGCAGGCTAGACCCGCGCCGCGGCACCGAGGAGCTTCGCCCAGAGCAGGTTCATGGGAGGTGGCTCTGCCCGTTATTGCACGTTTCCTAATGCTTTGCCCTCGTGTCAATGTGGAATCTGGTTGCCGTGACACTCGCCAAAACCTACGATTCTGGAGTCAACGTGGAGTCTACACCGCCCGATTCGGCGACCTGGCGTCCATTTGGCGTCCAAATCGCCTGCTCGCAAGTCTTGTGTTATCATAAGGCGGTACTCGTATGTGATTGATACTTCTTGCTTGGGGTGCAAGAGGTCCCGAGTTCAAATCTCGGCGGCATTGACACAGGATGCGAATGACAAACTACGCCCTGTGGTTGCTCTGGGCCGCGATTGCTTTCGCGGCCGATCCCGCGGCAGGCTGGAAGCCCTGGGCTCCCCGTCCCGAAATCGCGCCCCGAACCTGTCTCGACCCCCTGGTGGCCCGCGCCTCGGCCGGATCGCTGGCTATTTCCGGGAACAGCAACTCGGCCGTCTATGGCGGTTGGGAGCGCAGCGTCCCCGTGGAACCGGGCACGTGGTATCGTCTCTCGGCCTATTACAGGCCCGAAAACCTGACCTACGAGCGCGGACAGGTGCTGGCTATCCTGGATTGGCAGACCGCCGTGGGAACGCGATCCGGTTTCCCGGAATTCGCCGCCCGCGCCAAGGGCGACGGTCTTTGGCGGCGGCTCGTGGCGGAAGCGCCGGCTCCGCCCGATGCGCGCTCCGTGAAGCTACAGTTGTTCCTGTCTAACGCGCCGCAGGGCATCGTCTGGTGGGACGGCATCAGCTTCGAAGTCATCCCCGCCCCGGCCCCGCGCCCCGTGACGGTGGTATCGCTGAACCTTCGGCCGGAAGGGAGCCAGACCTCCGCCCAATCGGTCGAGCAGTTCGCGCAACTGGCAGAGAAGGTGGCGCCTCAGAAGACCGACATCATTGTGCTGCCGGAAGGCATTACCGTGGTCGGTACGCCATTCCGTCCGGCCGAGGTGGGTGAAGCGGTGCCGGGTCCGACCACAGCCCGGCTGGGAGAACTGGCCCGCAAGACCGGCGCGTACGTGGTGGCCGGCCTCTACGAGCGGGTGGGTTCCGCCGTCTACAATACCGCAGTCCTGATCGATCGCCGCGGCCAGTTGGCGGGCAGGTACCGCAAGGTCTACCTGCCGCGCGAGGAATTCGAGGGCGGGCTTACTCCAGGCATGGACTATCCGGTCTTTGATACCGATTTCGGAAGAATCGGGATCATGATCTGCTGGGACGTGCAGTACGCCGATCCGGCCCGCGCACTGGCGCTGCGCGGCGCGGAACTGATCCTGTTGCCTATCTGGGGCGGCAACACCACGCTGGCGAAGGCCCGCGCGCTGGAGAACCAGGTTTTTCTAGCCGCGTCGGGCTACGACTTTCCGACCGAGATTCTGGACCCGCTCGGCGCCGTGATTGCCGAGGCTCCGCAGCGGGGAACCGCGGCCATCGCCACCATCGATCTCAACCGGCGCTATGTCCAGGATTGGCTGGGCAACATGCGCCCTCGTTTCCAGCAGGAGATTCGGCTGGAAGTGCCCGTGCTCCCGCGAACGAACGACGAAAACGAGTAATGGAGAGGGACTCATGGAAGGACAGTCAAGACGGGGATTTGTCGCCGCCGCCGGCGCGACGGCGCTGAGTTATTCGCGTATTCTGGGCGCCAACGACCGCGTCCGCATGGGGTACATCGGCGTCGGCAACCGGGGTGATCAGGTACATGACGCGTTTCTCGAATGGGCCGACCAGGAAACCGTCGCCGTCTGCGACCTGCGCGACGACTACATGGACCTGGCCGTCAAGAAATCCCGCGCCACCCCCAGGAAGTACGACGATTACCGGAAACTGCTGGATGACAAGGGCGTGGACGCCGTGGTCATCGCCACCCCCGACCACTGGCATGCCCTGATGTTCATCGATGCATGCCACGCCGGCAAGGATGTCTATTGCGAGAAGCCGCTCTCGCTGACGGTGTTCGAGGGCCGCCGCATGGTGCAGGTAGCCGAGGAGACCCGGCGCGTGGTGCAAGTGGGTCTGAACCGCCGCTCGTCCGCGTTTCTCCAGGAGGCCGCCGAGTTCGTGCGCGCGGGTGGCATCGGTCAGGTCACCATGGCCCGGTCCTATCACCTGGTCAACGAGTGGCCGCTCGGCATCGGCCCGGCCGCCCCGCGAAATCCGCCCAGCGAGGAGGAGTGGGATAAGTGGCTGGGGCCGGCGCCCAAGGTGCCCTACGACAAGAACCGCATGTACTACCGCTTCCGGTGGTTCTACAACTACTCAGGCGGCCAGGTGACCAACTTCGGAGTCCATTACATGGACGCTCTGCGCTGGTGCCTGGGCAAGGACGCTCCTCTGGCGGTGACCGGCATGGGCGGCAAGTACGCCGTCGAGGACGATCGCGAGGTGCCGGATACGGCCGAGATCCTCTGGGACTTTGGCGGGACCATGGTGACCTTCTCGCAGATCAACTGCAACGCCGCGGGCGGCAATCTCAGAGGCTCGGAGATGGAACTGCGCGGCACCAAGGGCACCATGTACATCGACATGGGACGCTGGGATGTGGTGCCGGAGATGAACGCATCGCTGGAAATTTCCGCGCGCACGCCGTTGGACCGCGACTACGAGAAATCCTGGTCTCGCAGCCGCAAGCCGGCCATGGAGGAGCGCCACGGCAAGGGCAGCATCGATCCCGCGCCCCACGCACGGAACTTCCTGGATTGCATCCGCAGCCGCAAACAGACCAACTGCGACACGCTCACCGGCCATCTCTCAACGGCTGCCACGCTGATCGGCAACGTGGCGCTGCGGACCAGAAGCTATCTGGAGTGGGACGCCAAAGCCGAGCGCTTCCCCAATAATGCGGCCGCCAACCAGTGGCTTTCTTACAAGTACCGGGCGCCGTACAAACTCGGTTGAGGATCGCGGCGGGCCTGCGGGATTCAGAAGCTATATCGCAGCGCAAACTGGATCTGCCGGGGCGCCTTGGCCGAAAAAATGCGGCCGAAAGTGCTCGGGACGTCGGCGAAGTTCTGCGGCATGTCGAAGTTCACGCGGTTCAGGGCGTTGAAGGCCTGTGCTTCGAAAACGATGGCGCCGTGCTCGCTCAACTGAAATCGGCGAGAGAGAGATGTGTCGACGGTGAACAGCCCGGGGCCGACGAGGATGTTGCGGCCGGCATTGCCGAACGTGTACTGCGGCGGAATGGCAAACGCGGCGGTATTGAACCACTCTTGGGGCGTGGGATTCGCCAGATGCCAGTCGCCCACCACGTTGGGCCGGTCGTAGCCATTGCCCGCGCCGCCGGTATTGCCGGTGTTGCTGTTATCGAACTCCAGATAGGGCGTGAACGGCTGGCCCGATTGCGCCGCCACGATCCCGCTGTTTTCGAAATTCCGCAGCCATCGGTTGTGGAAAGGCAGCCGCCAGACGTAAGCCACCACCGCCCGCTGACGCATGTCGAAGCTCGAAAGCGCGCGCTCGGCACGATAGTCGTAGCTGTTCTGTGGGAAATTCTGGTCCGTTTGGACGGGCTCGAAGGCGGAGGTGTCGTCAATCGATTTCGAGAAAGTGTAAGCCGCCAGCACCGAAAGATCGCGCCGCAAAGGACGGTTGAATGTGACTTGCAGCGAGTTGAAACTGGAGTTGGCGCCGCTGTCGATATAGTCGATGCCGCCGAAGTTCGGATTCGGCGCATTCGCGGTGGGATCTCCCGGCCCCGGCGGCGGCTGATCGATGTTGCGCGAGTAAATCAAATGAGTTCCCTTCGATCCCGCATAGGAAACAGTCACTGTTCCGGCCGTCGGCAGTTCCCGCTGGATCGTATAATTCCAGGCTTGTATATTGGCCGTGGTCAGGTTCGGACTCAGCGTGGAAAGCGAAGGCGGCGGCACGTACGATAAGTTCAGCGGGAAGGGATTGGCCAGCGTCAACAAACCGGCCTGGCTGGGAAAGAACGCGCGGATATTGAAGTACGGCGGATTAAAGTACAGCGCCGAGTTCACTACCACCATGCCGGCATCGTAGTAAATACCGTAGCCGCCCCGCATCACGGTGTGCGGCGTAATCGACCACGCGAAGCCCACCCTCGGCCCGAAATCCTTGTAATCCGGCCGGATGCCGGAGCGGGACAGCCCGTTGGTCCCCACCTGTTCCACCTGCCCGGTCGAGAAGTCGTACGCGGACATCCGGTTGGTAGGATCGGTGGGCGGCGTGTTGAATTCATAGCGCAGCCCCAGGTTCAGTGTCAGCCGCGGGGCGACCTTCCAATCGTCCTGGAAATACCCGTTGGTCGCGCTGGTGCGCAGAGTCTGCGTGTTGTTGAACGTCGATTGGATGCTGAACGTCGGCAGGCCCAGCAGCAGATCGCCGATGCCGCTGCCGGAAAGCGCTCCCGCGAACGACATGGACCCGCGGCCGTAGACATCCAGAATGCCGTTCTGCGCCAGCCATCGATATTCCACGCCTATCTTGAGAGCATGCTTGCCACGCAGAGTGGCAAGCGCGTCGGTAACCTGGTAAGTGGTCGGATGCCGGTTGATCGGCAAACTCGTTACATCGCCCACCGGTGACAAGCCCGCAACGCTGATGCTTGGAAAACCGTAGTCTCTCGGGTCGGTCGGCAGGTAATTCACTCCCCACAGTTGATTGACATTCGACTGGTAGTTTTGGGGCAGCAACAGGCGCGTGGCCAGATTCAGGCCCAGCACCAGCGAATCGACCGTGCGCGGACTAAACACGTGCTCGTAGTGAATCAGTGCGTTGTGTCCGCGATCGTATAAGTAATCGCCATATCCGGGCACCTGCGTGGAGTTCTCCGCATACGGTTCGTATAGGTTATTGTGGCCATAGCTATAACGCAGGGTAAGCCGATCCATGTCGGTCAGCCGTTGATCGAGCCGTGCGTTGAACTGCCATATATTGTCCTGCCCGATCGGCTGGGCCAGATAGTTCCCGACCGTGCCCGGCAGGTTCGGCAGCGGGTACATCGCCAGCACCTTGGCGGCCAGCGGATCGGTCAGTGAGGCCGGAATCTGGTTGCCGGGGAAAGGCGCTTGCGTATAAGGATTGACTACCGGCGAGCCCAGCGCCGAAAGATCGCCGGCGCGTTCGGCCGCGGTCGGAACCGTGGCCAGTTGGCTCAAGCCCGAACGCTCCCGCAGGGAATCGTAGCTGACGAACACAAACGTACGGTTCTTGACCAGCCGCCCCCCAGCCCCGCCGCCGAACTGGTTCCGTACATATTCGGGCTTGCTGCTGCCATCGAAGAAATTGCGCGCGTCTAAGTCGCGGTTGCGGAGATAGTCGTAAGCAAAGCCATGCCACTCATTGGTTCCGCTGCGGGTGATCACGTTCACCTGACCGCCCGCGTTCCTTCCGTACTCCGCACTATAACTGTTGGTGGCGATCTTGAATTCCTGGATAGTGTCCACCGAAGGCTGGAGCACGAACCGGTTCACATCCTGATCGTTGTTATCCACGCCGTCCAGCAGATAATTGTTGTACTCCTCGCGGCCCCCATTGGCGTGCATGGCGAACGAGCCGCGGGTGGAAAGTTCGGAGTCCTGCACCGGCGGCAGTACGCCAGGCGTCAGCAGCGCAAGCTGCAGGAAATCGCGCTCGTTGAGCGGCAAGCTGTCGATGCGGCTTTGGTCGATCACCGTGCCCAGCTCCCCCGATTCGCTTTCGAGCGCATGCACGATCCCTTCCACCGTGACCGTCTCCCGCCGGGCGGCGAGCGGCAGGTGAAAATCCACGCGCGCATTCGCGTTTACAGCAACCTCGACGCGCGCTTCCGCCATGGCGAAGTTGAGAGCCGAACAATCCACCGTGTACGCGGCCGGCGGCAGATCGGCGAAGTAGTACAGACCCTTGCTGTCGGTGGCCGCTTCACGGACGGTCGAGCGCAGGGAGTCCGACGCCGTAACCTTGGCCCCGGCGATGGGCCGGTTTGCCGGATCCCACACGTAGCCCGTGATGCTTCCGCTGGTTACCTGAGCGGACAACGGCAGAATCGCACCCAACGCCAAAAGGGCGACCGTTCGCAGGGCACGTATGATTAAATGGAGCGTCATCGCACGGCGGCGTTCAAAGGCGCCGGTTTGATGGTCCAAGCAAACCCATCGTCGAATAGTTCACGCGATTTCGGAAAGGCTCCGCCGGCTTCCGCAAGCATGTAAGTCATGCGCACGCGAATGCTGGTCTCCGGCGCTGGGTTTACGATCGCCTGGGCCATCAGCCGCAGGACCTGGGCGGGATTCAGATCCATACCGTTCACCTTTAGCAGGGGAGGGATGGCGTTCTTCGGCACCGCCGTTGAGCTGTCGTCGTGCAGGGGACCAGCCAGTTCCGCGCAAATCCGCGCCAGTTCCCCCACGGTAACCTCGCCGGTGTTGGGACCGTGACCAGTGACCAGGCGAATCGGACCATAAACCTTCACCGTCTTGACTGTTTGCGGTAATTTGCCCGTGCGGTGGAATTCCGCCAACTCGTCCGTCATAACCTGGAATAACTCCGCCAGAGAGAGGTAGTGGCCACCCACGCGAACATAGGATGTTGGATACGTATCGTTTCCCCATTTGGCCAGCAAGTCCGTAAGCGCGGAGCGCAGGTCGCTGGTGGCGATTTCAAATCCAGTCGCCAGCCCGGCCATTTTGAGCAGATCGGCGTCGGCCACGAAACGGCTGCCTGCGTTGGCGGGGATGTAGACCTCGGCAAGCCATTGCATCACCGCATCCTCCTTCGCCCAGGCGGCCTCGGTTTCCGCCGCCGGACGCAGGGCATCGGCAGGCAACTTCGGGTCCGCCGGGTGCTCATAGGCATACTTCAGAGTGGCATTGGCAGCAGTCTTGGCAAAGGCCGGCTGCAGATACTTTTCCACGCCACCGAGTTCCACCCGAACCACCTGCATAGTCTGGCGGGGCGCACTATCGAGAACGCCTTTCACCGCTTCCACACCGTCCTGGGCCTTGACTGGATGCACAGGGCCGCTGGCCTCCGACATCCGCAAGACATAGTCCTGCCAGAAGATCTCCGGCGCCGCTTCCGGAATCGGGGCCATCAGCAGGCCGAATCGCCTGGATGCCTCACGGAAGCCGGGGAATTGCGCCGGGTTAGTTGCGGCGATTCCACTCATCATGGCCGTCGTATGGTAGGAGCGGAGAGCTTGCAATGTTTCCGTGTCGCCGCCCACCTCCGTAAAAATGCCGGTGACCGGTAAGGGCACTTCGGCAGGCGGCAATCCAGCCTTGGTGATTGCCCGCGGCGCGGGACGGGTCGTTTTCAGGGCCAATTCCAGTCCCCGGATACACGCAGCCGGGCCGATAACCGCCTGCATCTCCTTCAGGCCGCCAGTTCCGCCCGCAGGAGCGCCAGTCACCGGGTCGCGCGCCTCGGCGAGAAATCGTTCCGCAACGGACTGACGGATGTTCCACCGGTCCTCCGGAGATTCCTGGCCGGAGAATTCCAGCGTCGGGCGCCTTTTGTAAGTCGGCTCGTCCATCCCGTCATATCCCGCCGCAATCACGCCGCGACGAATGTAATCCTTCACAAAATCCAAAATATGAGTCTCAGGGTTGCGCTTCTGAAGCGCCTCGCCCACCGCCCCCGAAAACAGGACGGTAGCAGAAAGATGGCCTTCCGGGCGCATTTGACGGTACCGCTCCACCAGCGGCAAGATATGGCGCAACCGCTCTTCGCTCATCGCGATATTCACTTGATCCGTCACCCGCGCGTAGAGATAAATGTAAACCGGTTGGCTGGCGCCGGCGCCCGCGAGATAGCCTCCGGATAAGAGGCCCAATAAGATTAAAAGACAAAAACCGCTTCTTCTATAATTATGATTCATTTTTCTCCGTCTCCCGAGCTTGCGCCGATTGGCAATCGGCGCGCAGGATGCCATCCTGCCCCACAGGCATGACAAAAAAAAAGACCTTCAAGACGGTGACGCCCGCCTTGAAGGTCTCTGTGCTGCATCGCGGCCTTACTTCGGAATCGTCACTGTGGCTTGGTTGGATGTACAGATCTCCGTGGTGCCCTGAATTGGCTGGACAACATAATAATAGGTAGAAGCATTCTTCAGGCCACTTCTATCGTTATACACCGTGGACTTGCTCGTTCCCACCTGGGTGTACGGTCCCCCGTTGGCCGTGCCGCGCGATATCGCGTAGCCGGTTGCTTGGGACTGCGCAGTCCAGGTGAGCGTGATCTGCGCCGAGCCGACGCCGGACGGAGTGCCGCGGCCTGCGAGATTCTTGATGCAAGCCGTAAACACCGTCTTGTTCAACATGATGATCGACCAAGCTGTCTCGAAGGGACTTTGATTGCCTTGGTATCCTGTGTCGTAGTCGTTCCCGTACCAGTGGCCGTCCGCGCTCTGCAATGTTACCAGCGTTTGGGCCACGCCGTCGCACGCATCCGTTCCGCCATTGGACGATGAAAGGGCGGCATACCAGTCGATCTCGTTCGTCGGATCGCTGGGATCTCCCGTGAAGACACTCGGCGTTTCGGTCCTCAGGTACTGAATCGGCGAAAGAACTCCGCCGGGATTGTGCAACAGCATCGACTTGGTGAACGAGAACATGCCGTACGTATAAGCCCTTGGCGATACGCCAGCGCCGCTGGCAATACTGTTGCAGAAGTTGTCGGCATAAAACGTCTCTGTGTTGTTCCAACGTTGATCGGGGTCGTTGCTGGGATTCCCGAATGCCGTATTGTTGGTTCTGCCGATCCCATCCAACGCCATCTGCACCATGCCCGACGGGGTAACGGCAAACGCTCCCCAGGCATTCGAATAAGCTAAGGAACCCCTGTACCCGAAGGCGCCGTAATCGTCGCCAATGGAATACGGGTTCGGGCCCGTCGGCCGTGTGTCGGTGACGTCCTGGCTGTCGGTTACCCACACATTGTTCATGTCTTTTACAACTTGCGGAATGGCCAGGTTGAAGCCGCGGTTGGCCCCGATAAGACCGATAGCGGCCCACTGGGATGTGGAGTTGTCGTCGCCCTGCTGGCAGCCATACAACCAGCCGCCGCCCGAGCCCGAATAGCCGGCGCCGCGTGTGTAGCCCTGGTTGGGATACTCGGCGGGGTCGGAATCGTATTCATACTGGCAGGCCGCGTACCAGTCCGCCATGTTCTGAACGATATTCTGGTAGCTCAGTCCCAACACTCCCGTCGGACCGGTCGGTGCGGTGGCGGTCGGGTCTTTACTGGCGACCAGGGCATCCATGAATGGTCCGCCGGTGTAGATTTGCTCGCCGGATCCATCGTTGGAATAGATCATCTGGCCGTCGTTATTGCCATCGAAAGTGAACGTGCACGGTGGCGACGTGCAGGATGTCGAGCCGGCATCGTAGTAAACCGGGGTCGCCGGCGCCACGCACGTGCCGTCGGTCTGCACTTGCGAGCCATCGCTGCAACCATAGTTTACCGTAGCCGGATTGAATTGGTAGGTGTTGGTGAAGTTGGCTTGCGATGCCAGAGAATTGAACATTCGCGCCAGACCGCGCACCACATCGTCCGTGTAGGGATCGGTGGCCGGTCCCGTGGGTAAGTGTCCGCTGACCTCGAATGCCTGGACGTTCTCCGCATTGATCACACCAGGGTAGGTGCAAGCATAAGCAGCCCCGCCCACCAAGGGGCAAGCGTAAGTCTGGGTGTCCCAGCCTCCCCAATTGACGGTGTTGCTGCTGACCGTCGTCGTGTTGCGCCACATGGTCTGGTGCAGGTACCAGAGGCCATCGTCGATCGCCACGTTAACCCGGGACGCCAGATTGTTGGCCTCCTGGATCAGGTAGTAGTTCGCCGTCCCGGAAGTGTGCTGCGTGGTGTCGGTCACCGTCACCGTAGCTGTCCACGCCGTGCCCACGCCGGCACTGGCCGGGTACTGGTGGGTGGTCGAAATATCGTAGATATTCGCCAAGGGAAACGTCGTATCCGGGCTGCCATCGCCAAAATGCCAGTCAACCGTGACCGTGTCTCCGGTAACCACGCCGGCCGGCACGGTCGCGCCAAGAGTGACAGTCACTTCGGTGGTCGAATTGATGGGGTAGGCTGTGTGGGGACTCAGCGGGTTGGTCGGATCCCACGGTACGCTGAGAACCGTCAGGCCCGGGGCCCCCGCCGACATGACGGGAAGGAGCACAAACATCGCCACTACTGTCGCAAGGGAGATGCGCAATAATCCGTTTTTCATGTTTACCTCTACTCTGGTTGGTTATGCTTCGTTGCCATTTCTTGTTTCCAGTACATCCCACTCATCCCAGCCGGGTGCGAAGGCGCCGCCCGAACGGGGATAGTGCGAGAGCCACCAAAGCGCCCACAAGGATCCCGGTTCCCGGCTCCGGAGTGGAGGTGCCGATCGGCTGCACATTCGCGGTGCCGGTAAAAAAGTAATCGGTCTCGGCGGTATTGGCACTATCCACCGGGTGAATCTGCTCCATGTAGAAGCCGCTGGTGGGAGCAGTAGTGGATACGTTAAAGGTGAGGACTTCTTCCTGACTCGCTCCCAGCGTGAAGCCGAAGGCCATCGCAACCGACGTGTAGTCGTTGCAGGTGGCTTGGCCGAACGTGCAGTCCAAAAGGTAATTGTCGGTGTTACCCGGAACATAGTTTACGTCCGCGAGGGTATTTGCCAACGTGTTGGCGACGATGGTGCCGGCGCCCGCGGTCCCCAGTTCGCCACCGTAGTCGTAGTCCGGCGTGTCGATCTGCCAGGACTGACTGGACGGAGCCGCCCCACCGGTATTGCCGTACTCGTTGAAGCCGGGTTGTTGAAGTTGCTCAAAAATCCAAAAGCCCACGTTGTAGCTGCCCGCGCCTGGATTGTAGGTCAGTGTCAGGGTGCCCAATCCGGTGCCGCCGCTGCTCGTGTCGAGGCTGCTGGAAAGCCCCGGAACGGCCGCCAGGCCTCCGTAGTTTGAACAGGTAGCTACGTTGCTCGATCCCGGGCAGTAGCTTGTTCCGTTGAGGTTGAGCACGTAATCGGTGACATCCGCGAACATGGCCGGAGCCATTCCTAGAACGCCAAGGCACATGCAGATAATTATGAGACGATATTTCACGCTGGGTTCCTCCTTTGCCGACTCAGGTCTGGCAATACAAGTAAAGTTTGGCGATAAAAGCCTCTGGTTGCCATTGCGGCCTTGCTCACGACTCCCGCTTTCCCGCGAGGCCACCCGCAGACAGGCTAAGGCTCTCCAAAACAATACTCCGGGCCTTAGGATATCAGATCCGGCGGCAAAGTCAAGGTGGGAAAAAACACAATCTCGCAGGTGGATCAAGTACTGGTACCCGAAAAAGTAACGGTACTTACAGCGGGAGTCATATCCAACGCCCCCAGGGTGGTTGTTTTTTGCCCGCGGACCGGGGGAATTCCTTAGGGCAAAAGCTGAGCGCGGTTCCGCTGCCCCTAGCGCCTGCCTGGCGGACCGGAACAGGCCTGGGAGGACCAATCTCAAAACGCCGCGACCGCGAGACGGACTGCCTTGCCAATTATCTTGTTTCCGTGATTTGCAGAACGTCATTCACGCGGAGATCCTGGGTAACCACTTGCTTGTGTCCCGAAGGCCAATCGACCTCGACGCGATCGATTTTCTGCGCGTCTCCCAGGCCAAAGTACAGAGGAAGCGAACTCTGCGACAGGTAGCCGGACTTGCCATCGTTGTATTTCATCAGAGTCCGCCCCCCGGAGGTGACGCGAACAAACGCGCCCAGTCCGTCGCGGTTTGAGACTGTGCCGGTGAGCTTCACCTTGAGCCAGTGAATCGTCCGGCGCTCGGAGAGATTGCTGACGAGAACCTGCGGCGCCGAGTTGAAATCGTTGACCACGATATCGAGATCGCCGTCGTTGTCGAGGTCGAAAACCGCGGCCGACCGGCTTGCCAACGGCGCCATGACCGTGATCTTTCCCGTCTGCCCCTTACATGGGTCCTGATAATACTTCTTTGCGTCAGACGGGACTTTCGAGCAATCCAGCTCAAACCAGGGGGTGTGCGTCCGTCCCCCTCTACGGGGTTCGACGCCCAGCAGGAACTCCGCGTCGAGAAACTTCTCTCCCCGATTATTCAACAGCAGGGAATTGATCCCGTAGCGGTACGGGAAGTTCATGCCCGAAGCGATGAAGATGTCGTCCCAGCCATCGGCGTTGAAATCGCCGATGCTTGGCCCCCAGGGCCAATAGTTCTCCACGCCCATGCGGTCCGAAACCTCCTCGAATTTACCGGCGCCGAGATTGTGATAGAGGGCATTGCCGAAAACGAAACTGCTGGTCGGTCCCATCAACACGTCCTCACCGAGAGGATGGGGCGCTTTCTTCTTCTCGTCCTCCGGGCCTACGTCCGTCCACATGTCCGAGTGCATATCGGTGATGAACAGGTCCATGCGGCCGTCGTTGTCATAGTCGAAGAACTTGATCCCCATGGCGCCCCACGGCGTTTTCGGAAAATACCGTTTGGTCTGCTCGGAAAACTTGCCCCCGTGATTCTCAAAAAAGTGGTTCGCTCCCATCATGTTGAGGACGTATACTTGCGGCCAGCCATCCCCATTGAGATCGGTGAACGTGGCGTCGCCCGACCATCCGACCGGCTTCAAACCGGCCTCCGCGGTTACGTCTTTAAAGTGGTTGTGTCCCAGATTGCGATACAGAACCGGGAACTCGTAACGTTCGAAAAACTCATGCCCAAAGAACGCATCCGGAAGCGCCATGTATTGCCCCTGCGCGCCTTTCCGGTCGGATGTGTACTTTCCGACGTTGCAGACCAGCAGATCGAGCAGCCCATCATGGTCGTAATCGAAGAAAAAGGCCCCGGAGGAATGCGCGGCTCCGTCGATGCCGGCTTCGCGCGTGATGTCGCGGAAGCGCCCGTGGCCGTCATTTTTGAACAGCAGATTGCCGCCGCGCACCGTGGTAACGAACAAGTCGGGCGCTCCGTCGTTGTCGATGTCCGCAAAGGCGGCGGAGACGCCGATGCGGCCAGGCACGCCTACGCCGGCTTCCGCCGTGATGTTCTTGAACTTGCCTCCGCCCAGGTTCTTCCAAAGCTCGTTCCCGCCGGCCTGGCTTACGAAGTAGATGTCGTACAGCCCATCGCCATCCACATCCGCGACGGCGATTCCGTTTCCGTGGTCATAGTGCGCCGGTTGATAATTGCCGGCCGCGTCGTCGACGATATGATTCACGAAGGTGATTCCGCTCTGCGGGAGCTTGTCTTCGAATTGAAACTGATAGAACACCTTGAACTGATCGACGGTTTTCAACTGCTGTTGTTTTCGCGCGGCTAACAGCGCCGAGGTATCTTCGGGGGGATAGCGAACCTCCGGCGTGGCAGGCGCGGCGGCGCCGCGCGTGTATATGGCCGCGAAAATGGCGGCGGCGGCGACTCCGATTGCGACGGATCGAATCCTCTTGGCGATCACCCTAGTTAGTGGCTCCTTGCTTTTTGAGTTCTTCGTAGGCCGCCATCTCGCGATTTGCCTCCAGCGATCTCCCGGCCTGCCGATACAGTGCGGACAATCCCAGGTGGGCTGAGGCGGCCAGACCGCTGCTCTTGTCGACACCCAGCAGCTTGGTCCAGGACGCTTCTGCGCGTGCGGCATCCTGGGCGGCTAACGCAGCCCTTCCCAGCGTTAGAAGAATTTGCGGCGTATCCGGCCTGAGCCGATCGGCCTGAGCAAGTTCCTCGACCGCGCCGTGCGTCTGTCCCTGTTGCAGCAGCACGGAGCCGAGACTATAGAAAGCGTCGGCACTGAGCGGCCGAAGCTGGGTTTCCATGCGGAATTGCGCGATCGCCGCGGACCACTTGCTCTCAGCGGCTAAGACATTTCCAAGCGCCAGGTGCACATTCGACGTGTATGGCTTCAGCCGCAGCGATTCGACGTATTCGCGTTCCGCTTCGGGAAGGCGGCCGCTCTCAAAGTGCCGTTCGGCCAGGATCTGATGCGCCCGCGCCGAGTTGGTGTTCGATTGCAGGATTCGATCGAATGCTTTTTGGGAAGCCTGCGCCGCCGCCCGGCTGAAGGCGGAAAGCAGGTCTCGATTGTTTGGGTCCTTTGCGAGCGCGTCTTGCAGGCCAAGGAGGTCTTGAGGCGGCCGGCTCGCGTTGTCCGCGGCGGCGCCGCCGCTCTTGCCCGCCACGTCGGAGTTGAGTTTCGCAAGCTGATTGGAACTCCGTTTCGAAGCCAAAGCCGTCGCGCGGCCAAAATAGTAAAGCAGATTAGGATCGTTGGGCTGTTTATCCAAAGCGGCGTGCAGCGCCGCGATCGCGCCGCCCAGTCTGCCTGTCTCCAGATAGGCGAGCCCCAGCAACTCAGGAGTGCGCATCTTCTCCAGGTGAGGCAGCGCCGCTTCGGGATTTCCTTGAATCAATAATACGACTCCCAAGGTTTGATGCGTGTCATTCAGGTTAGGACTGAGCCGCAGGGCAAGCTCCAGTTCCGGGATGGCCGCCCCGTAGTCGCCGTTTTGGAAGTATGCATCCCCGAGGCGGGCGTGGCCGGCAGCGGACTCCGGCTGCAGCTCAGTGACTTTGCGGAACTCCTGGATCGCCACACTTAGCCGGCCCTGCTGCGCCGCCGCCGCCCCGGCCTGCGCGTGCTCGATAACTTCCGGCGTCGGGCTTTGCAGAAAGAAACAGCAGGCAAGCAATGTAGGAGTCATGATCTACGCCCACTCCGCGAGTGAAAGAATTGTACCACTTCGGATTGAGGCTTGGGAACCGCTCCCTTACGATCGCGGCTCGGTGAACCACCTTGCACATTGCGAAATCGGCGCGTAAACTACCTTGCACGTTGCGAAATCAACGCGACTGTTGCGAAATCATCGCGACTGTTGCCGAGCCGCGACCGTGAGGGAGCGGTCCCCGTCGAACGTCCCTCTACGCGGCTATCGCTTCCCTTTCAATGTCGCGCGGAGTTGCTCCAGCCCCGACGCCACGCGCGGGTCATCGGGATTCAGATGGTGGGCCCGTTCGAGAACCGGCAGCGCGGCCGCATCGTCTCCCAGCGCATGCAGCGTGGAGGCGAGCATGGTCAGCGTGCTGAAAAACTGCGGATTCAGATCGGCCGCTTTCCGCAACGCCGGCAGCGCCTCCTGGTAGCGCTTCAGCCAGAACAGGCTCAGACCGAGACTGTTCCACGCCTCGAAAGACTCCGGCTCCAGTTTCACGGCCTGCCGCAGCGGTTCGATGGCATCCGGGAAGGCGCCATTTTCGGAATACAGTTGGCCCAACAAAATCAGCCGGCGCGGGTCGTTGGGGTCCGCAATGCGCTGGCACACGATGCGGGCCTGGGCGATGAGTTGATTGCGCAGCGCATCCTTGCATTCGCGGCCATCCTGTTCCGCCAGCCGCTGGCTTTCCTGCCAATCCCGGTAGAGCTTGTACTCCCGATCGGCATCGTCCGCGCGCCCGGCCATGGAGTAGACGCGCCCGAGCCGGTAATGCACCTGCGGGTCGCGCGGATTGTTTCTGGCGGCCCGCTCCAGACATTCCAGCGCGCGTGCCTGCTGCCCGACAGACATGTACGCCACGCCCAGATACAGAGACACGTCGGAAAGCGCGGGATCCTTCTCCAGCGGCGCCAGCCTCCTGATCGCCGAGGTGAAATCGTTGGCCCGCAGATCCAGACGCCCCAGATAGTAGTTCAGGCCCGGCCGGTCACCCAGCTTCTGCCGCTCGATCTCGAATTGCTTGCGCGCTTCGTCGTTGCGCTCCTGTGCGAACAGACACGTGGCGTATTGAATCCGCACCACGTCGTTGTTGGGATCGCCGGCAAGGGCTTGCTCGAACTCAGCCGCCGCTTCGCTGAAAAGCCGGTCCTGCATCAGCCGGACGGCTTTGCCGACGTGGGATGCCGCGTCGCTGCGGGCGGTCGGCTGCGCTGTCGCTCCATGCGTCCCAAGCAGCAGCACAACGCAGGCTGCCAGAACGGCTCTCATGACCGTCCCGTGCGCGCCCCAGTAAAGGACTCGACTTTCACCACGCCCTCGCCTTCACGTACGATGATCAATCGGTCCGCGGAAATCGCTTTTACCGACTCCCGCAGTCCACTCGGCCACCGGATTTCCAGATCGGCCGACCGCACCGCACCCAAACCGAAGTGCAGCCGCCGGTCATTCGCCGACAAATAGCCCGACTGCGCGGTGACTGCCTGAGCTTGCCTGCGGCCGCCGTAAGTGGCAATGACTGTAGCGCCGATTGCGCTGCGATTCGATTTCGTGCCGACGAGCCTGACCTTGAGCCAGTGCCCGCCGCCGCTGACATCGTTGCGCAACAGGGATGGCGGCTCGTTGACGTTCATGATCAGGATGTCCATATCGCCATCGTTGTCAAAATCTCCGAACGCCACTCCGCGGCTGCAATGCCCTTCGGCAATCGCGGGCCCCGCCTCCGAGACCAACTCCTCGAACCTGCCGTTTCCCAGGTTCCGGAACAAGACCCGCGGCGTCTTGTACGGATAGTCGGGATGCACCTTCTCCACTTCGGGGTAGACTGCTCCGGTAGCCCAGAATAGGTCCGGCAGTCCGTCGTTGTCGAGGTCCTGAATGCCCGCGCCCCAACCTACATAGCGGGTTTCCACGCCGAGGCCCGCGCGCAAAGTCACGTCCTCGAAGCCGCCGCGGCCGATGTTGCGATAGAGCACCGCCCGATCCCCGCTGAAGTGCGTCTTCAGCAGATCGAGTTCGCCGTCGGTGTCGAAATCTCCCAGACCCAACCCCATTCCCGACTGCTCGGTTCCGTCTTCGTTCACCGCCACACCAAGCTGCAGTCCCTGTTCCAAAAACGAACCATCCCGCTGGTTGCGGAACAGCAGGCTCGGCGTGGAATCGGAGGCGACATAGATGTCCGGCCAGCCGCTTCCGAAATAGTCCGCCGCCATCGCCGTCAGTCCGAAAGTAGGGGCCGCGCGGTCGATTCCCGCTGACCGGGTCACATCGGTGAACGTGCCGTCGCCATTGTTGCGATAGAGCAGGCACCGCTCGGGTTGCAGGCTAAGCGGCCCGCAATACACCGGGACGCCCATGAAGTTGCACTTGGGATTCCGGCCAGTAGCCGGAACCTTCTCAAAATCGAACACCACGTAGTGCGCGACGAACAGATCCAGCAAGCCATCGCGGTTATAGTCGACCCACGTGCAACCCGTTCCCCAGCGCGTGCCTTGGTGCAGCAGTCCGGCCTCCAGCGTCACATCCGTGAAGGTGCCATTCCCGTTGTTGCGGTAAAGCACGTTCTGGCCCCACTGGGAAATGAAGATGTCGTCGAACCCATCGTTGTTGTAATCGCCGATGGTCACCCCGCAGGCCCAGTCCTGGCGTGTGAGGCCGGATTCCTTGGTCACATCCGTGAAGGTCCCATCGCGATTGTTCCGGTACAACCGGTTCGTCGCGCCCGCCACAGGACCGTCGCGCCGCGTGCCCGAAAGAACAAACACATCCATCCAGCCATCGTTGTCGTAATCGAAGAATGCGACCCCACACCCCATCGACTCGAGAATGTAATCCGTCCGTGCAGCCGGCCCGTATATTACCGGCTCGCGCAAACCTGCCTGCGCGGCGATGTCGGTGAATCGTGCGTGAAAGGGAAGGCCGGAGGGCTTGCCGCGCGGTTGCGGCGCCAGGCCGCGCGAAGCCATGCCGGTCGATTGCTGCGCCCGGGCGGCCGAGGCCACCAGCCAAAGCATGTCACGCCGCGTCATGAACTGCTGCTGTCCTTCGGGTGTTTCATCTAGACATGGCGTTTCGGCAGAGCGATCTTAGTTTAGCAAGTCTTGGGCCAATCCGGTCTGGCGGCCTACGTATAGTACGAAATCCGGAATCCTGCGGCTGCCGGCCGCCATGCCCAGTGATATAGTGACTAAGAGTCTCGAAAGGAGCCATGGCAACGGTGAGCTGTCAGGCGACGTTTACAGAATTGCCGCTTCTTCGCTGGACCGTGGCGTCCGGCATGATCCTCTCTCTTGCCTGTGCCTGTTTCGCCCAGGTGGATCGAAGCTCTTTGAACGGCACGGTACGCGATGTGAGCGGCCGGGTGATTCCGGAAGCGGCAGTCAAGGCTACCGAGGCCGATACCGGCCTGGAGCGGACCACCATCACGACAAGTGCAGGCACGTACGCCATAGAGAACTTGCCCATCGGCAAATACACCGTGGTCTTTTCAAAGCCCGGATTTCAGGAGATTCGCTACAAAAACGTCGAGCAGGCAGTGGGGCAGGCCCGCACGCTCGACCCGTCGCTGGCGCCATCCAGCCGCAACGAGGAAATCACGGTCACGGCCAGCAGCGTGGAGTTAGACCAGACCGGCGCGGGACTCGGCAGCGCCGTAGAGGACCAGGCCATCGGCAATTTGCCGCTCAACGGCCGCAACTGGTCGACGCTCACGGCGCTGGTGCCGGGAGCCATCGATCAGGGAGGCAGCACCGAGCGGTCCATCCGTTTCGTGGGCCGCGGCCGCGACGATATGAATATCACCTTCGACGGCGTGGACGCGACCGGCATCGCCAACCAGGCGCAAAAGGCCTTTGTGCGCCTGGCCGTTCCCACGGAATCGATCGCCGAGTTTCGGGTGGACACCTCACAGTACACAGCCGAATTCGGAGATGCCTCCGGAGCGCAAATCGCCGCCGCCTCGGCTTCCGGAGCAAACGCCTTTCATGGGTCGGTGTTCGAATACCTGCGCAACAGTTTCTTCGACGCGCGCTCGCCCCTCGATCAAACTCACGGTCCGCTGCCATTCCACCTCAATCAGTTCGGCGGTTCATTCAGCGGGGCCATCGTGAAGAACAAGACATTCTTCTTCGCCACTTATGAGGGCTTTCGGCAGATTCAGGACCAAACCCTGATCGGCTTTGTTCCGGCAGTGGCTTACCGCGCGAGCGTGCTGGCCGCCTCACCCGCTTTGGCGCCGATCCTGAATGCGTATCCGCTGGGCACTAGCGCCACCAGCAACGCGAACATCTCCCAGTACACCGGTACGGGCGGCCTGCTGGACAACGAGAACTCGGAAATGATCCGCATCGATCAGCACTTTACCGCTCAAACCACCGGCTATGTGCGCTTCAATTACGACCAGGCCATCAGCACCACGCCGCTGGGTACGCTGACCGACCGGCAGAAGGCGTACGCAGCGCCCCTCAATGGCGTGGGCGAGCTTTTGCATGTATTCTCGCCCACTCTGGTGGATGAATTCAGATTTGGAGTCAATCAGGCCATCACCCATACCACCAACCTGACAGACATTCCGTACTCCGTGAATGTTTCCGGCTTCACCGCGTTGAACGCCGACAACACGTCGGACCAGGATGGCACCACCTTCTCCTGGCTGGACAACCTGAGTTGGACGCACGGCAAACACTTGATCAAAGCCGGCGTGGATGTCCGTCGCATTCAGATGAATGAAGGCAGTTCGCCAAGCGGCACGCTGACTTACACCACGCTGGCGGACTTCACCGGCAATGCTCTCGACTCGGCCACCAGAGTGGCTAACATGCCTTTGAAACGCATGCGCAAGACGCAGGAAGCGGGCTTCATTCAGGATGAGTATAAGCTTCGCTCGAATCTCACCCTCAATGCGGGCATGCGTTACGAGTACTTCAGCGTCTTCCATGAATCCACCGGCCGCGCGCTGCCCTTTGACTTTGTCACCTGCGGCGGCTTCTGCCCGGCCAGCGCGCCTTTCTATTTCCCCACTCGCGGCGGCTTCGATCCACGTTTTGGCCTGGCGTGGGCGCCGGCCGCTTTGCGCGGCAAGACCGTAATTCGCTCCGGCTACGGGATCTACCACGAAGACGGACAACTTGACGACCAAAACTTTCCGACCGCCAACGATGTGCCCAGCTATAGTCTGACGCGCGGGAAACAGTTTCCGACCCTGAGTTATCCGATCGATCCGTTTTTGGTGAATGCAACCGGTGTTCTTACGCCCAAGGATCTGTACCGTCATCGTAAGGACATGTATGCTCAGGACTGGAGTTTGTCCGTGCAACAGAGTCTGGGTTCCTCGGCGCTGGCAACCGTCTCCTATGTGGGAACCAAGGGGACCGACGTGATGAACCGCAGCTATACCAACTTGATCGATCCGCTGACCGGCGCACGGCCCTACCCCCAGTTCGGCCGCATCGAGTTCCGGGATAACGAGAGCAGCAGTTCCTTCAACGGTCTGCAGGGCTCCGTGCAGCGGCGTTTTGCGCGGGGATGGCTGGTAGCGGCCAACTACATGTGGTCGCACGCCATCAACGACGCTTCGCTCGGCAGCGGTGTTGAGGACGTATTTCCGGAGAACGTATCTTGCCGCGCCTGCGACCGCTCCAGCAGCGACGAGGATGCCCGTCATAGCTTTTCAGCCTATACCGTCTATGAGCTTCCTTTCGGGGCCGGCAAGCGATACTGGAGCACCCCGGGGATGTGGCGCACTCTGTTTGGCGGATGGGAGCTGAATGCGCTGGCGGGCGGGCGATCCGGTTTGCCGGTGAATATCACGGTGGACCGCGCTTCTTCGGCTCTGCCCGACGGCAACAACAACAATCAGCGGCCCGACTATGTTCCTGGCGCGTCGTTGACTCCCGCGGCAGGTTCCACTCCCGCCTTGTGGATCAACCCGGCCGCTTTTGCGGTTCCCGCCAAAGGCGCCTGGGGCGATTTGGGGCGCAACGCCTTTCGGGGACCCGCCCTGTGGCAGATCGATACCGCCATGTCCAAGCGTTTCAGAATCACGGAGCGGGCTGGGCTCGAATTCCGTGGCGAGTGTTTCAATCTGCTCAACCGGGCGCAGTACGGCAACCCGCTGGCCGATATTTCAGTGCCGGCGAGTTTCGGCAGGATCACCACGCTGGCGAATACCAGTCCCACCGGCAGCGGGACGCCGCGCCAGTTCCAACTGGCGTTGCGGCTCCTGTTCTAAGTCGGCGTGGGGCAGTCCCTAGGCTTCAGTTCTTGCCGTAGTGCGCTGCGTTGTCCGCCGCGAAGTGCGCCAACTCTGCGGGTAGCTCGTCGAGCGGATAGACGGCGTTCGACGGGCAGACGGGCACGCACGCGCCGCAATCGATGCAGTCGTCCGGCTCGACGTACAAGTGTGCCGCTTCTGTGAACCCGGCTTCGTCTTTCTTCGGGTGGATGCAATCGACCGGGCAGGCATCGACGCACAGTTCATCTTTGGTACAAGTTTCGGTTATAACGTAGGCCATAGGAATTCCAGTGATTCAAGGCAATTCCCTTGCCAGAACGTAAGCCGAATAAAAGAAAGGAGATCCCTGGCAGGGGCCGGTCCCGGTTGGGGCATTCCACGCAGACGCAGTCGGGCACATGCCCCTAACCTGCGGCCTGCGCCTGTTCGCACTGTTCGCATGAGCCTGTTGACTTGCGTGCTATCCGGGTTTACTATTCTAGAGTTGCGTTTTTGAGCCTGCACCAAGCAGAGGGGAACGGCGGTTTACAGGGGGACCCCGTAATGACCTTTCAGATCGGTGAAAAGGTGGTCTATCCCAACCAAGGCGTTGGGACCATCGAGAATATTCGGGCTTGGGCTCTGGGGAGCCAGTTCGAGAAATGCTACCTGCTGCGCATGGTCTACGGTAGCATCACGGTTACGGTTCCATTTTCCAAGGTCGCGCATATCGGGCTGCGGCCCATCACGAAAAATACCGAGATTAGCCGGGTGCTGGCGTACCTGGCCAGCGGGAGCTGCCCGTTCAGCAGCGACTGGAAGACCCGCTTTAAGGCGAATTCCGAAAAGATGCTGAGCGGAAGCCTCTTGCACGCAGCCGAAGTTCTCAAGAGCCTGCTGGAGCTGCAAAGGCTGCAGAAGGATAAGCTGCTTTCCTTTCGCGAGAAGAACATGATGGAGCGCTCCCGCCACATGCTGGTCACCGAGATTTCGACCGCGCGCGGCATCGGCGAGCCGGAGGCCGTGGCCCTGTTGCAGAAGTACCTGGGTCAGGCCGGCCTCACCCTGCCCACCGTTTTCTAAAAGAGCGTATTGGGTACCCCTGGGACCTAGGACCACCCGCCTTGCTACTTGTTGTCTTTGGAGCTAAGCTTCGAATGGAGGCGCCCATGAAACCACTCATGCAGTTTGGCCTGTGCTGCCTGCTGGCGCCTGGCCTTTTTGCCGAGCACCAGGGCGGCGGTGCGGTGAGCGGCGGCCATGCCGGCAGCGTGAAGGCGGGATCCCACCCCGGACATGCACATGGATCGATGCGGACCTTGGGCCACAGCCGTTACTACGGCTTTGGCTATGGAGGGTTCTATGGGGGCGATTACCAGCCGTTCTACGACTCCGCGGACCCCGGCGGGTCCAACGCGGCGGTAGTCTATTCTCCGCCGGCGCAGCCTCCCATGGTCGCGGAAACGGCCCACCCCGTGATCCACGAATACACCCAGTGGGGGGACAACGCGATTTCGCCAGAGCAGGCGAGCCACCCGATCCTCTATTTGATCGCCTTCCGCGACAAGAGCATTCGCGCCGCGATGACCTATTGGGTCGAAAACGGCGCCCTGCATTACCTCGATACCGGCCACCAGCAGAAACAGGCGCCACTTTCTTCGGTCGATCGCGATTTGAGCGCACAGCTCAACAGCGAACGTCACGTGCCGTTCAATATCCAGTGATCGCTTGCGTGGTCCCCGCGCAAAGGGCCCTTTATACCACCGCCGCTGCCGTATGTCCGCCGCGGATGGAGTCCAGCATCGCCTTCGCCCCCACGGATTTGGCCGGAAAGCCGCAAGTCTCCAGCATGCCGCGGATTTCGGGCAGCCGTTTCTCATAGGCGGGAAATTCGACCACCGTTGCGGGATGGGTGGCTGGCCCCGCATCGTGATAGATCTGGGGGTTGATGGGGAAGTCGAGGTGCGCCAGCGCATCCAGAAGCGCTTCCAGACGGGGCGGCTCGACGGAAATCGAAACCGAAACCAAGGCCCCTTCGGTTCCCAAAAGCGGAAGGGTAGCCCCAACGGCAGTTGACCAGACGCTCATTTAGATCCTCCAGCATCCGGCGGATCGGCCCAGACGAAAAAACCCTGGGGCCAAAGGCTCCCAGGGTCGAGAACTTCGAACAGACCGACTCACCTTTAGCACTTTTTAGCGTGGTTGCAATTAGCCGGGCCTCGCCAAACAGACCCTAAATCAATCCACGTTCAATTTCAGAATACCCCAAAGGGGGGTAGCAAAGCAACTGCTTTAATAATTGTAAAGACGATACCAGCGCCTTGTATCAGGCGTCTCTACAGTGGTAAGCTCACGACTGACTTGGAGGATCGATGAGGATACTGTCCGTACTGTTGGTGTCGGCGGCCGTGGCGGGGAGCTTGGCCGCGCAAAACGCCGCCCCGCCGGCGCCCCCGAAGACCAACCTGAAGGTGGGGGACATGGCCCCCGATTTTACGCTGCCTTCCACGGCGGGCAAGCCGGTGACGCTCTCCGATTTCCGGGGCAAATCGGCCGTGGTCCTGGCCTTCTTCCCGGCGGCGTTCACCGGCGGCTGTACCAAGGAAATGCTGGGCTACCAGGCTAGCCTCGCCAAATTGGAAGGCATTGAGACAAAGGTGTTTGGCATCAGCGCCGACAACACTCCCTCCCAAAAAGCGTTCGCCGAAAAGCTCAACCTCACCTTCCCGCTTTTGAGCGACTTCGCCAAGCGGCAGGTGGCCGCGGACTATGGCGTGCTCATTGCGGACCGCGGATTCGCCAACCGCGCCACGTTCGTGATCGATAAGGAAGGGCGCATCCAGCATATCGAGGAGGGCAGCGCGGCCATCGACCCCACTGGCGCGGAGACGGCCTGCGCCCGCATCCATCACAAGCAGACGGAGTAATCTTGATCTGTCAATTGTGGGAGGGGCGTCCACGCCTGCGGCGGGGCTCTCACTCGCTGCTGGGGGCGATCTCGGTGATCTCCAGTGCCAGCAGCGATCCGCACTTGCCGCACACCAGACGTCCGTCCGCGAGCGCATAGACGGTCGTGGAGTCGCACTTGACGCAGGCCACTGTGGGGTCTGACGCCTCCGGCAAAGGGTCGGGCGGCTCGACGCCCGCCAGCCTTCCTCCGGCCAAATGCGTCACCGGTTCGAATGTCGCGCCGCACTCGCCGCACACATGGTTGAAACAACAGTTGGGCGTGCAACTGTAGAACACTTCCGGCGATTGGCACACCGGGCAGGCCAGCGATAGTTTAGCGGTTCTCACTATCTGTAATTTACCGCAGGGCGGTATCGGCTCCGAGAGTAGCCTCTGCACAGATTACGGGTCTTTGCAATACCGGCCAGACCCCTGCCACCGCGCCCGGATGCACCGGCGTCCTTGTGATACCCAACTAGGCGGGCGGAGGGCCTAACCAACTAACCGCGATGGCAACTGGGCGCTGGGTTTCCCGTCCCTTCTGTTCTGTCCGGAGAGCTTGCCCACCGCCCGCCGTCACGCCACCGCCTGCAACGGGACACTATCGGCCAGCGTAAACGTCCTGCAGCCGGCCTCTTCGATGCGCCCCAACCACAAAGTCATATCGTCATGCTGCGGGCAACCGCCCGCGAACGCCGCGGCGGTATCCAGCACCCGGTCCACGATATCGCGCGCCTTACGATAGCTGCAGGCCAGAATGGCCGCCATCAGGCGCCGGAATCCCCATTCCTCGCCGCGGACGTTGGCGGTCTCGCATAAGCCGTCCGTGTAGGCCACCAGCAGATCGCCGGGCGCCAGCGACACCACGTTCTCGTGAAAAGACGATTTGCGCAGCATCCCGATCACCGGGCCGGTTGGCTCCAGCGCCACCGGACGGTACCCGTTAGCCGTCTTGCGCAGCAACACCGGCGGCTCATGACCGGCATTCACGTAATGCAGGAAGCGGCGTGCCGGATCGTACCGCGCCACAAACATGGTCGCGTAGGAACTGTCCGGGCACACCTCGTAGAACAGTTCATCGATGGCCGCCGTCAAATCGGACAAGCTGCCGTGCTGATAGTGGCGGAGCGCGCGCGCCAGGCTGTGCAGCGAGGAAGTGAGCAGCGCGGCGGCCAACCCCTTGCCGGCCACATCGCCGATTGCCAGACCCAGGTTGCCTTCCGGCAATTCGAAGTAATCCAGATAGTCGCCGCTCAAGCCGCGCGCGGGACGCCAATCGCTGTAGTAGTCCAGGCCGGCGATGCGCGGCCGCGTGGCGGGGAACGCGCGGTTCTGTACTTCCCGCGCCAACTCCATCTCCCAATCGCGCCAGTCCGCGCCGTTCTCAAAATTGCCAATCGTCATTGGATTCTTCTCCGTATATATCGACTGACGGCCTGCCTGCGGCAAACGGGCACGGGCTTAACAAAGCTTTACAAAGTTGCGCGTGCGATCGGGTACCATGTGCCCGCGAGCCACACCGGGCCGGCTCGGCACACGCATGGCGCATTCACTTGTGCGTAATCGCTCCGGCGCCACATTCCGGCCGGCTACCTGTGCTAGGTTGTGAGTACAAATGCAACTCTCTCGCAACTGGAGAATCGGTATCTCGATCGCGGCCCTGTGCCTGTACGCACAAGGGCAAAACCCGCCAGGCAAGGACGCCCAGGTCAACGAAACGAAAGGCATGCCGCCGCGAGCGACGCCGGGCGATTATCAGGCCCAAGCGCCCGCAGGCACAGTGACCGTGGCAGCCGAATTCATGGGGCACGCGGTCCTTACGCCGGGAGGAGCGACCTACACGACGGACGACTACGTGGCGGTGGAGACCGGTTTGTTCGGTCCGCCCGGAGCGCGCCTCAAGATATCGTCCGCCGATTTTTCGCTGCGCATCCTCGCGAAGAAGGCGAAGCCCGTGCCCAGTGAGCCTTTCGGGGCGGTGTTCCGGTCCCTCAAAGATCCCGAATGGGAGGACGCTGCCGCAGTCGAATTGAAGAAGGCGAAGGACAGCAAAGGTAGCGGCATCAGCACGGGCGGAAAGACTCAGGACGATACCCCAGCCGTTGCGCCGAAAATGCCCTTGCCCATGCGCCGGGCCATGGAGCAGAACGTTGAAAAGTGCGTGCTGCCGGAAGGTGACCGCGCCCTTCCCCAGGCCGGAGTGGTATTCTTTCCGTACCGCGGCAAGGCCGAGAGCATCCATGCCATCGAGCTGATCTACGACGGTCCCGCCGGCAAAGCCACGCTGAAGCTGCAGCCATAGCGGCGGTCCCTACAGGTCGTCGATCCGCCTCCCCTTCCACTCAGCCGTTGGCGCTGACTCCGGCTTGGTGGGGCGGTCCCCCTGGACGCGCGGGACGCCCCCGTCCCGCTGCCGACGCGGAGGCAGGGGCATCCGCGCGGGCGAGGGTGCCCGCCCTACACGACTGCTCACGAAGCCGCGACGGAACCCACTCCCGCCGCCACTTCCGCCAGCGCGGCCAGCGCCATCTCGCAGCCTTCCCGGTCCACGTCATAGTGCGTGACCAGCCGCATCCACGTGGCGCCGACCGGATTGATCAGCACGCCGCGCTCTTTCAATCGCCAACTGATCTCGGCCGCCGGAAGACCGGTACCGCTCACTTCGAACATCACGATATTGGTCTGCACTTTGGCCGGATCGATCTGAATTCCGGGGATGCCGGCCAAGCCTCTCGCCATCATGCGGGCGTTGCGATGGTCCTCGCCCAGGCGGCGCGGGCTCTGTTCCAGCGCGATCAATCCCGCGGCCGCCAGCACGCCCGCCTGGCGCATGCCACCGCCCAGCCGCTTGCGGTAGAGGCGCGCCCGCGCCATATCCTCGGCCGTGCCAGCCAGCATCGAACCTACCGGCGCGCCCAGCCCTTTCGACAGGCAGAACATCACCGTATCCACCGGTGCCACGATCTCGCGCACCGGCTTGCTCAAAGCCTCGGCGGCGTTGAACACGCGTGCGCCATCCATATGGACTTTTAGTCCGCGCTCGTGCGCCTGGCCGCAAATCTCCTGGATCACCGCCAGCGGATAGACCGTGCCGCCGGCAATGTTGTTCGTGTCCTCGATCTCGATCAAGGCCGTGCGTGCGCGATGCGGCCCCAGCGGACGGATTTCGCGCGCAATCTGTTCCCAGCTCATGATGCCGTCGCTAGTCTGGATGGGCCGCCCCACGCAGCCGGAAAACCAGGCCAGCATGGAAAGCTCGTATTCGAGCACGTGCGCGCGTACGTCGCAAATCACTTCCTCGCCGTGGTGCGTGTGCAGCTTCACCGCAATGGTGTTCCCCATGGTGCCGGTGGGCACGAACAGCGCGGCCTCCTTCCCCGCGATGGCGGCGGCGCGGCTCTCCAACAGGTTTACGGTGGGGTCTTCGCCATAAACATCGTCGCCCACCTCGGCTTCCATCATGGCCCGGCGCATCTCCGGCGTGGGCTTGGTGACAGTGTCGCTGCGCAGATCGATCATGTCAGGAACTCCTGAAAGACTTCGTTGGATAACATCACGCCGCGGCTGGTCAGGCGCAGCACATCGCCATCGGCTTCGAGCAGGCCTTGCTCGATGAAGCGGCGGATCGGCCCGCCGAAGTGCTCCCACTCGCGCGGCTCGGGGCGGATTCCCTGGGTCAGACGCAGACCCACGAAGAAGCGCTCCTCCAGCGGATCGCGCTCGACGCTCACCGGTTGCCAGACGCCGAGGTATTCGTTCACGGATTCGGGGTTTTGCCAACGGAGCCGGCCATCGAAGGAATGGGCGTCGCTGCCAAAGCCGGCGTAAGGCTCCAGCAACCAGTATTTCATATTGTGCCGGGATGCGTGGCCCGGCAACGCGAAATTGGAGATTTCGTAGCGGCCCAGGCCCAGCGCGGCAAGGCGCGCGACGGCCATCTCGTAGAGGTCCGCGGTAAGATCGCCCGAGGGCCTGTCACCCGCGCCGTAACGCATCCCGCCCGTCAGAATCTCGCGTCCCAGCCGGCTGTCCTCGTCCACCTCCAGCATGTAGACGGAAACGTGATCGGGCCCGAGACGCGCGATCCAATCGAGCGATTCGCGCCAGCTTGCTTCGGTCTGTCCGGAAAGGCCGGCGATCAGGTCGATGTTGATCTTGGCGATGCCCGCCGCTCGCAGCAGGTCCATCTCGGCGGCGACGATCTGCGCCGTGTGCTTGCGCCCCGTGCGCGCAATCTCCGCCTGCACGAAGGACTGCACACCCAGGCTGACGCGGTCGATGCCGGCCTCCACCCAGGCGCGCGCGCGTTCCGGCGTCACTGTGCCCGGCGCGGTTTCGAGCGTAGCCTCAAGCCAGGGACGTCCCGGAATCAGGGCCAGCACAGCCGCCAATGCTTCCGGTTCCATGGCGCTGGGAGTGCCGCCGCCCAGGTATACCGTTTCCGGCCGCCATGCCCAGGCGTGCCGCTCGATTTCGGCGCTCAACGCATCCAGGTAACGCGCTTCCGTCCCGCGCGGGAATACACCCGAGGCGAAATTGCAATAGGTACACTTCTGCGCGCAGAAAGGATAGGAAACGTAGACGCCCGGCACCTACCCTATGATAGCGTGGCGCCTCGGCTGAGCCGCGCGGCAAGCCGCTGAAACAGCTCTTCGCTGTCGAATGGCAGGTCGCCTGTCGGCAACTCAAGTGAGGTGAACCGTGTTTGAGCCAAAGCTCCGTTCTCGAAGCGGTATGCGACGAGATCCTCGGGATCGAGCAGCACCATGTGGAGGACGCCGATTTGTTTGTAGTCGCGAAACCGCGCGAGCTGTTCGGATAATCTGTCGTCAGGTGAAAGGATTTCGATGACGGCCCAAGGGATCGAGTTCACAATCTTGCCGGCCGGAAGAGGCACGGGACATAGCATCAGGTCCGGGATGCGATACCGAGCCCCCTCGACAATCTGGGTCCGAACAGACGGGAGCGGCTCAAAATGGAACTGCTTCCGGTACGCGCTCAGATGACTACAGAGGATAACCTGGAGCAGGGCGTGCGCGATGGTCGCTTCGCCACGCTCCACCAGAACTCCGTCGACATACTCCCGGTCCGGATGGTAACTGGAGTTGAGATATTCGTCTGCCGAAATGCGCGGGATTGTCGGCGCGACCGCCATAGATTCACTATACGCCACCGATAGCTGACTGCTGAAAGCTGACTGCTGAAAGCTGACCGCTGAAAGCTTCCCGCTGAAAGCTCCCCCTCTACGAATGCCCCAGCACCCNNGCGGTCACGCCGGGCTGCTGCAGGATCCACGCCAGCGCCACCTGCGCATTCGGTACGCCGCGCGCGCGGGCAATCTCGCTCACCCGCTCCACCACGGCGAAGTCTGCCGGCTGGTAGTACAACCCGTGCGCGAACGGGTCGGTCTTCGACCGCACCGTTTCGCCAAAATCCTCCTTGCGCCGGTTGCCCACCAGAAACCCGCGCGCCAGCGGACTCCACGGAATCACCCCGATGCCCTCTTCCCGGCACAGCGGGATCATCTCGCGCTCCTCTTCGCGATAGACCAGATTGTAGTGATTCTGCATGCTGACGAAGCGCGTCAGGCCCATTTCATCGGCCTTGTATAGCATCTTGGCAAACTGCCACGCGAACATCGACGAAGCCCCGATATACAGCGCCTTGCCCTCTTTCACCACGTCGTCCAAGGCTTCGAGCGTCTCTTCCATCGGGGTGGCATAGTCGAGGCGATGAATCTGGTAGAGGTCCACGTAGTCGGTCCCCAACCGCCGCAAGCTGTCGTCGATGGCGTGCCGGATATGCTTGCGCGAAAGCCCGCGCTGGTTGGGATCGTCCCCCATGGGGTTGAACACCTTGGTCGCGATCACCACCCGGTCGCGCGACCCGCCGAAGTCTTTGAGCGCGCGGCCCAGGATCTCTTCGCTCACCCCATCGGAATACATATCCGCGGTGTCGAAGAAGTTGATGCCCAGCTCCAGCGCCCGCCGGATGAACGGGCGGCCCTCTTCCTCTTCCAGCACCCACTCGCGCCACTTCTTCGACCCATAGGTCATGGCGCCCAGGCAGATGCGCGAAACCTTCACGCCGGCTTTTCCGAGATTGACGTATTCCATATCCGGATTCTACCGTGGCGCGCGCCGTGTGCGATCGATCACCGCGCGCAAGGTTTCCCGCACGCGTTCCATCTCGGCCGCGCTCTCGTACTTCTGCCGCGGCCAGAAGAACCCGCGCAGTCCGTCCTTCTTGCGGCGCGGCACTACGTGAATGTGCAGGTGCGCCACGCTCTGGCTGACGCGGTTGTTGATCGCGACGAAGGAGCCATCGCTTTCCATGGCCTGTTCCACGGCGCCGGCGAGCAATCTGGCGTTGCCGAACAGCGGCCCGTTCAGTTCCTCAGGCAGATCCGCAAGTGTCTCATAATGCGTTTTCGGGATCAGCAGGCAATGGCCGGGAAACAGAGGGCGGTGGTCCAGGAATGCCAGCGTCAATTCATCTTCGAAAACCGCCGCCGCCACTTCCCCCGCCACGATGCGGCAAAACAAGCAGCCGTGTTCCATCCGCCCAGTTTACCCCTAGCGTCGCCCCGCCCGGAGCTACAATTACCACCAGTGCTGGCAGGTGTCTTGTGGGGCAGGCTCTCAGCCTGCGGCGGCCTCTCAGGCCGCCTTCTTTGTGTGCGGCTCTGTTGTTCGGTGGGACAGCCAATCCTGGCTGACGCCAGCCTATAATGGCTCCGTGGGACTGAACCCATCCGCAACCGATCCGAACCGGCAAAAACTCGAAGAACTCGCCCGCCTGGGCTGGTATCACAGCATGGAACTGCCCGATGGCCAGCTGGTTCCCGGCTTTCAAAGCCTCGATGTCCTGCGCCACCGCCTCGCCCAGTTTCCCCTTCCGGCCGATCTCCACGGCAAGCGTGCCCTCGACATCGGCGCCTGGGACGGCTGGTTTACCTTCGAATTGGAGCGCCGCGGCGCGCAGGTGATGGCGGTCGATTCCACGGCCATCGAGCGCTTCCGCATCGCGCGCGATTTGCTGGGATCGCAGGCCGAATACCGCATCGGCGACGTTTGCCGCCTCTCGCCCGCCCAGATCGGGCACTTCGATATCGTGATGTTCCTGGGCGTGCTGTACCATTTGAAACATCCCATGCTCGCGTTGGAAAAAGTGTGCGAGCTTTCGACCGGCATGGTCTGCGTGGAGTCGTTCGTCACCGACGATGGCGCCGATCCCGCGGCCCCCCCGCTCATGGAATTCTACGAGACTACCGAGTTGTGCGGCCAGTTCGACAACTGGGTGGGGCCGAACACCGCGTGCCTGCTGGCCATGTGCCGCACCGCCGGGTTCGCCCGCGTGCAGTTGGAAAGCGTGCTGGACCATCGCGCGCACGTCACCTGCTACCGCCATTGGCCGGAAATCGAGAACCCGCGGGAGCCGGCGCCTTATCTGACCTCGGTCGAGAACGCCGCCACGCGGGACCGCGCATTCTCCAGCGCGAACGACGATTACGTGGCCATCTGGTTCAACAGCCCGCGTGCGAACCTGGCTGCCGCCGATGTGTTCCCGCGCATCGGTCCCTACGGCTCGCATCCCGTCTTCCTGCGGAATATCGGCGGCGATTGCTGGCAGGTGAATTGTAAACTGCCGCCCGGCCTGGAGCCCGGCCGTCATGCGGCCACGCTGCGCACGATCGACAGCGCCTGGGGAAACTCGGCGCGCATCGGCGTCGATCTTCCCGCCGAACAACGCCGCCAGTGCCCCGCCGCCACCGTCTGCAATATTCGCATCGCCATCGTGACGGATGGCAAGACCTGGGAGCGCAACCTTGTCCACACCGGCATCGATAGCTGCCTCTCACTCTGGGTCTCGGGATTGCCGGAAGAAGCGGCCATGGACGGCATCGCGGTTTGGCTGGATGGCGACGATCTGCCGGCCGTGTACCTCTCCCAACCCGACGCGCAGGGCCTGCGACAGATCAACGCTATGCTGCCTTCCGGTACGCAGCCCGGCGACTATACGGTTGCCGTCGCATTTCAGGATACGGTTTCAGAAGCGGTGCCAGTGAAGCTGGTTTGAAGTGCAGTAGTACGTCGTACAGATAGTCCCTTATAGACTGGCAGTTCGGTTGCACCGAGGGGCGGCCAATCTTGGCCGCAGCCGCCTTTCAGGCGGCTCCTGCTTTCGCGGCGCGCCCCGTCGTGGTCGCAAAGGCCGGCTGAAAGTGAGGTGCCCGCCCCACAAAACGCCATACTCACTTGTCAACCAGCGCGGATATAGCGCTTCCGCAACATCGATCTATAAAGAACTAACTGGACGATGTAGTAGTAGATCAGGCAGAGCCTGCGCAGAGCAAGCAGCTTCATCCTTTGGAAACTTTGCGCCCCGCCAATTCGGCGGCGTAAGCGTACACAGCAAGGAAGTCATCCGGCTCGAGCTGGGGATAATCGGCCAAGATTTGCTGCTGGGATGCCCCACCTGAGAGCCACTCGAGGATCTCCTGAACGGTGATCCGGTGACCGCGAATGCATGGCTTCCCGAACCGCACGTCGGAGTCGATCGTGATCCGCTCAAGGAGTGCATCATGGGCTGCCTGCATTGGTGTCCCCTTGAGCCATTGTATACCGCTGTTGACTTGATCGATCAAAGGGCAGCCGGGTCGCCGCCGATACGTCCGGCTCAGTCGGGCGCCACGGTGGCAGCGTAGTCACTTTGGAGCGAGGCGTCCTGCTCCTCCTTCCGCAGCACGCAATCCCCGATTACCAGCCAATCGATGCGGGTGCCCATGAAACAGCGAAACGCGTCCTCCGGCGTACACACGATCGGCTCGCCCCGCACATTAAAGCTGGTGTTGACCAGTACCGGGCACCCCGTGCGCTGCTTGAACCGCGATAGCAACGCGTGGAAACGCGGGTTGGTCTCCCGATCGACGGTTTGCAGACGCGCGGAATAGTCGACATGGGTTACCGCCGGCACTTCCGACCGCATCGCGCGCAGCGCGTCGAAGCCCTTCAACGCCCGCTCGTCCTCGGTCAACTGGCGCCGCCGCCGCTCAGCTATGCCAGCCACCAGCAGCATATAGGGGCTGTCGCCGTCGAACTCGAACCAGTCGCCCACGTCCTCCCGCAGCACAGCCGGAGCAAACGGGCGAAACGATTCCCGGAATTTGACCTTCAGATTCAGCTCGGATTGCATGGCCGCCTGGCGCGGATCCGCCAGAATGGACCGGTTGCCCAGCGCCCGCGGGCCGAACTCCATGCGGCCCTGAAACCATCCCAGCACCAGTTGCCGGTCCAGCGCCTCGGCGCACGCATCCAGGAGCGCTTCTTCCGCCATCACCGCGAAGCGCGCACCCACCGCCCGCAGCCGTTGCTCGATCTCGTGCTGCGCGAACTCCGGGCCGAGCAACGCGCCCTGCATGCCATCCGATCCGCTAACAGGCCGCGAGCCCAGTCCCACTCCGCCCGCATAGAGATGAAACCCCGCCAGCGCCGCCCCCAGCGCGCCGCCCGCATCGCCCGCCGCCGGCTGAATCCACAGCCGCCGGAACGCCCCGTCCCGCAGCACCTTGGCATTCGCCACGCAGTTCAGCGCCACCCCCCCGGCCATACACAGTGCCTCGGCGCCCGTCTCCGCTGCCAGCGACCGCGCCAGCCGCACCACAATCTCATCCACCACCGCCTGCGCCGATGCCGCCACGTCCGCATAGTGCTGCGTCAGCTTTCCCTCCGCCTGCCGCCGCGGGGCTCCCAACAATTCATCGAACCTGCGGTTGGTCATGGCCAGGCCCGTGCAGTAATCGAAGTAATCCAGGTTCAGGTGGAACGAGCCGTCCTCCTTGATATCGATCAGACGGTCGCGAATCAGCGCGGCGTATTTGGGATCGCCGTAAGGCGCCAGGCCCATCAGCTTATACTCGCCCGAGTTCACCCGAAAGCCCGCATAGTAGGTGAATGCCGAATAGAACAGTCCGAGGGAATGGGGAAAGTGGATCTCGCGCAGCACTTCCAGGCGATTGCCGCTGCCCAGCGCCGCCGAGGTGGTGGCCCATTCGCCGACGCCGTCCATCGTCAGTACGGCTGCGGCCTCGTGCATCGCGAACGGCGAAGGATAATAAGCGCTGGCGGCGTGGCTCAGATGATGCTCGGCGAACAGCAGCCGCCCCTCAAAATCGAACCCCGGCCCAAAGCTGGACAACGCGTTCCGCAGCAGCTTCCTCTGGAACAGCTTCTCGCGAATCCAAAGCGGCAACGCCATCGCGAAGGAGCGCGGTCCATGCGGCGCGAAGGCCAGGTAGGTCTCCAGCAGCCGCTCGAATTTCAGGAACGGCTTATCGTAGAAGACGACGTAATCGATCGCCTCCAGCCCTACGCCCTCCCGCTCCAGGCAGTAGGATACGGCGTGGCGGGGGAAGCGGGCATCGTGCTTGCGGCGGGAGAAACGCTCCTCCTGCGCCGCCGCCACGATCTCGCCATCGCGCACCAGCGCCGCCGCGCTGTCGTGATAGAACGCTGAGATTCCAAGAACGCGCATCGCCTGCCGTATGCTTCAGAACAGCGTGTAGATGAATGGTGCAATCGCGGAACTCTGGGCCAGCGCCAGCAACGCCCCGAAGACCAGTACGATCACGATAATCGGCAGCAGCCAGAACTTCTTTCGAACTCGCATGAATGCCCAAAACTCGCGGGCAAACGACATCTCTTCCTCCTAAAACTGATGGGCCATGCTCTCGGGGGCGGGGCCCGGTGGCTGGCGCTCCACCCAATAGCTCTTGCGCGTCTTGTCGATGCGGCATCCCAGCGGATCGCGCACGAAAATGCGGCGCACGAGGCCGAACGGCGTGATCACCAGGTAGAACAGCAGCGCCAGCGAGACCAGCCCGACCGCCCGGCCCAGGATATCCGCCAGCTTCCGCCCCAGCCACGCCGCCGGATGCAGCAAACGCGGCCGCCACAGCGCAACGAGCAGGATTACGCCGGAAACGCACAGCGCCCACCAGCGCACCCCTCCCCGCCGCAACAGAGGAGCGCACGCAACCAGCGCAAACGTGAACGCTATCCCAACACCGCTCGCCCGGTCGGACAGTTTCCGCTCCTCGATCCGGTCGAACTGTTCATGCAGGCTGAGGTTCGCCAAAAGGTTATGAACACTATTCTAGTAAACATTCGTGGCTGGAGGGCGGGCAATCATGCCCGCAGCCGCCTTTCAGGCGNNCAAGATTGGCCGCCCTCCAATCGGCCTTTCTACATCAACTCAAACAGCACCTGCCCCGCCTTCACCGCTTCCCCAGGCGAAACGTGCACAACCTTCAGCACCCCATCCACCTCCGGGCTGACGTTGTTCTGCATCTTCATGGCCTCGATGACCATGACCGGCTGACGCCGTGTGACCCGCTCGCCTTTGATGGCCAGAACCGCGATCACCAGGCCCGCGATCGGGCTGCGGCAGACCGCATCTTCCGGCAACCGCTGCGGCGGGCGCGCGTGCAGCACGGACTCGGGAATTGCGATGGCCGGCTCGCTCTCGCCGGACGCCGCGTCCACCGGCGCCTGGGCCTCCGGCTCAACCAGTTCCGGCGCCCACCGCGCCAGCGGCGCGCTTAAGCTGTGCGATCCGTGGATATCCTCGCGCCCGTGCCGAGCCCAGGCACTCGTCCCCGCCGCCGTCGCGCGTTCGTCGTCATCGGCCATCGCGACCGCTCCTCCGTTTACAGCGGGATCAACCCGTGCTTTTTCTGCGGGCGCCAATCGCGCTTGGCGGACAGCGCCCCTAACGCCTCGGCCACATGCGCCCGCGTCGCGGCCGGTTCAATGATATCGTCCACCAAGCGCATGCCGGCCGCCACGTACGGCGTCGCAAACGTGTCCGAGAACTGCTGCACCAGCTCCCGCCGCTTCGAGCCGTTGTCGTTGCCCGTCGCCAATTCGCGGCGAAAAAGCACTTCCACCGCGGCCTCCGCCCCCATCACCGCGATTTCGGCCGACGGCCACGCCAGCGTGCAGTCCGCGCCCAGCTCCTTCGAGCACATCGCAATGTATCCGCCGCCGTAAGCCTTGCGCAGGATTACCGTGATCTTCGGAACGGTAGCCGCCGAATAAGCGAACAACAGTTTGGCCCCGTGCCGGATGATGCCGCCGTATTCCTGATCCACGCCGGGCAGAAATCCCGGAATATCGACAAAAGTCAGCAGCGGAATATTGAATGCATTGCAGAACCGCACGAAGCGTGCGCCCTTATCGGAGGCGTCGATATCCAGCGCTCCGGCCAGCACCGACGGCTGGTTGGCAACCACGCCCACCGAGTGTCCGCGGATGCGCCCGAATCCCACTACCAGGTTCTTGGCGAAATCCGTCTGCACCTCCAGGAAATCGCCTCGATCCATCACGCGCGTCACGATCTTCTTTACGTCGTAGCCGCTCTTGGGATCGGCGGGCACGATATCGTTGAGATCGTCGTCGTCTCGCGGCGCGCCGCCGGGATCCAGATGGGGCGGCTCTTCCAGGTTGTTGTTAGGCAGAAACGACAGCAGCCGCTGGCAAATCTTGACCGCTTCCACATCGTTTTCGGCCACGAAATGCACCACGCCGGATTTGTTCATCTGGGCGCGCGGCCCGCCCAATTCCTCGGGCGCGACGATTTCTCCGGTCACCTGCTTGATCACCGCCGGACCGGTGATGAACATCTGCGCATCGTGCGTCTGAATGATGAAGTCCGTCAGCGCCGGACTGTAAGCCGCGCCGCCCGCGCACGGCCCGCAGATCAGCGAAATCTGCGGCACCACGCCGGAGAGCACCACGTTCTGATAGAAGATGCGCGCATAGCCGGCCAGGCTGCCGACGCCTTCCTGCACGCGCGCGCCGCCGGAATCGTTGATGAAAATGAACGGCGACCCGGTCTTCAGCGCGGACTTCATGGTGTCGGCGATTTTGTTGGCGTGTACCTCGCCCGCCGAACCGCCCGCCACCGTGAAATCCTGGCTGGCCACGTGCACCAGCCGCCCTTCGACCCGGCCTCTGCCGGTAACCACGCCGTCCGCCGGTAGCTCTTTGCCGTCCATGCCGAACAGGCGCCCGTTGTGTTTGGCGAACAGGCCCGCCTCGCGGAAGGTCTTCCGGTCGAGCAGCAGAGCCAGGCGTTCGCGCGCCGAAAGCTTACCGGAGGTGTGTTGTTTTTCGAGACGATCGCCGCCTCCGCCAAGCTGCAGGCGTTGCTTGACGCGCTCCAGCTCACGCATGCGCTCTTTGGTTACAGTCTCCATGGACAGTTAATTGTAGCGGGTTTTAGGATGTCCGTGTCCGTTATACAAGTGGGGCAGGCTCCCAGCCGGGGTGCCCTCTGGGCCCGGCCTCCCAGGCCGCCTGCTAACCGCGCCGTCCCGTTTGCAGTCTAATGGATAGCTTGATGGAATTGAGCGATAGCGTGGCAGTCGCGCAGGCGCGCACCGGAGACTCCGGCGCTTTTCGCGTCCTGGTGGAGCGCCACAGCCGCAACCTTTTCCGTCTGGCCTATCGTATGACTGGCCATCAACAAGACGCTGAAGACGTGGTGCAGGAAACCTTCCTGCGCGCTTACCGGCAACTCTCGAAATTCGACGACCGGGCCAGCTTCGGCACATGGCTCTACCGCATCGCCGCCAACTGCTCGCTGGATCTGATCCGCGCCCGCAAGCGCCGCGCGGCGCAAACCGAACCGGCCGGCGAGGAGGGCGCGCCCGACCCCATGCAGTCGCTGCCGGACCCGGCCCCCGCGCCCGACCGTCTTGCCATGAGCGGCGAAATCGAGGGTAAAGTGGCCGCCGTGCTCGATGGCCTCAGCGAGATGGAGCGCACCGCCTTCGTCCTGCGGCACTACGAAGGCATGTGCATCGACGATATCGGCCGTACCCTCGGCGTGCAGCCCAATGCCGCCAAGCACAGCATTTTTCGCGCGGTCCAAAAGCTGCGCCGGGCGCTCGAGCCCTTAGTGAGTTCCGCATCATGAATCACTTGACCGAAGAACAATTCGTCCTGTATTACTACGGCGAAGGCGACGGCTCGCCGGCCGTCCGCACCCATCTGGACGCCTGCGAAACCTGCCGCGCGGAGTACGCCAGTCTGCAGCGCGTGCTCAACGTGGTGGATTCGGCGCCTGTGCCGGAGCGCGATGCCAATTACGGGGCGCAAGTCTGGAGCCGGCTGCAGCCCTCGCTGCGGTGGGACAGGCCTCGCGGCCTGTCCTGGTGGCCGCTATCCTGGTGGCCCGCCCCACGTTGGGCGGCAGCCGCCTTGGTGGCCACGCTGGTGGTAGCGGCGTTTCTGGCCGGACGCCACTACCCGAAAGCCCAGTCCGGCGCGCAAACGGCGAACGCCGGCCAGGTGCGCGAGCGCATTTTGTTAGTAGCGGTGGGCGACCACCTAGAGCGCTCCCAGACCGTGCTGCTCGAACTGGTGAATGCGCGCCCCGGCGAATCGCTCGACGTGGCCTCCGAGCGGGAGCGCGCCGGAGATCTGGTCGCGGAGAACCGGCTGTACCGCCAGACCGCGGCGCGCACCGGCGATACCCGCGTGGCCAGCGTGCTGGACGATCTGGAGCCGGTGCTGCTGGAAATCGCGCACGGGCCGGATCGCCTCACGCCGGAAGAAGTGGAGAACCTGCGGCAACGCATCGAAGGCGACGGCATCCTGTTCAAGGTGCGCGTGGTTGGATCTACGGTGCGCCATCGCGAAGAAAAGGCCGCGCCCGCTCCAGGGCAAAACATCGGCCAAAGCACTTTATAGGGAAAAACAAAATGTCTAAATTACGTTTCTTGATCATCGTGGCCTCCGCGCTGGCCCCCGCCGGGCTGGCGCTCGGGCAAACCCTGGAAGAGCCCCAGAGCGAGAACTTCTTCCAGAAGCCCGCCACCAAACCGTCCGACGACGACCGCCTGCTCCAAAAGGCAAAAGCCGCCCTCGACGCCGCCCGCTGGGACGAGGCCCTGGCGGCATTCAGCGCCGTTGCATCCGAAAAAGGCGCGCACGCCGATGAAGCGCTTTACTGGAAGGCCTACGCGCTGAACAAAATCGCCCGCCGCGCGGAAGCCCTCACCGCGCTGGCCCAGTTGCGCAAGGCGTACGCCAACAGCCGTTGGCAGGATGACGCCAGGGCGCTGGAGATCGAAGTGCGCCAGGCTTCCGGGGAGAAAGTCAACCCCAACGCCGAACCGGATGAAGACCTGAAACTGATGGCCCTCAACAGCCTCATGAACAGCGATCCCGAGCGCGCCCTTCCCATTCTTGAAAAGCTCCTGCAAGGCAGTCAGTCTCCCAAGCTGAAGGAGCGGGCGCTGTTCGTGCTCTCCCAGAACGATAACCCTAAAGCCCGCCAGATCCTGCTGCAGATCGCCCGCGGCGGATCCCATCCCGACCTGCAAATGAAAGCCATCAATTACTTGAGCATCATGGGTTCGAAAGAAAACCGGCAGGTTCTCGCGGACCTCTACGCCAGTTCCAACGACGTGAATGTGAAGCGCGCGGTGCTGCACGGCTTCATGATTTCAGGCGACCGCGACCACCTGTTGCAGGCCGCCAAGTCGGAGAAGAATCCCGATCTGCGCATGGAGGCTATCCATCAGCTTGGCATCAGCGGCGGCCAGTCGGAGCTTTGGCAGCTTTATCAGGCCGAGCCTACCGTTGAGGTTAAGGAGACCATTCTGCACTCCATGTTCATCGGCGGCAACAGCGACAAGCTGATGGAAGTGGCCCGCGGCGAAAAAGACGTACGGCTGCGCAAGGCCGCCATCCATAGCCTGGGCCTTATGGGCGGGGAGCACACCGGGGCTGCGCTGGCAGCGATGTACACTTCCGAATCCGATGCGGCCCTGCGCGGCGAGATCGTCAACGCGCTGTTCATCCAGGGCAACGCCAAGGCCCTGGTGGATCTGGCACGCAAGGAATCCAATCCCGAAATGAAGAAGGCGATCGTGGGCAAGCTCTCGATTATGGGTTCCAAGGACTCCACCGAATACATGCTGGAGCTGCTAAACAAATGAAACCAATTCTGTTTTTGCTGGCGCTCTCCTTGGAGGGCGGGCTTCAGCCCGCGCGGGGCTTGAGCCCCGCCTCTTCGCTCGAACAACTCTTCCACCAGCAATACGCCCAGCCGCAGCCGGCCTGGGTAGGCTACACGGTGCCCGCGGTCCCCGGCCACGAGCAAAACTGCAATTATAACGAGGGCGTGCGAGCGCCCGGCCCAGTGCAGCTTGAGCCACCCGATCGCGTGCAGATCCTGTTTCGCATCCAGGACAATCATGTGGCCAAAATCCGCGCGATCTCGGGCGATTGCCAGCTCGATGCCGACGGTATGCCGCTGCGCTGGATACGCGACGTACGCCCGGCCGAGAGCGTTGCGTTCCTCGCGTCCTTCGCCACAGCGGACCGCGACCAGGTACGCGACGGCGCGGTGACAGCCATCGCGCTGCACGCGGATGGCGCAGCCGATGAAGCGCTGGAACGCTTCGCCGCCGCAGGCCAGCCGGAGCCGCTGCGCGAGAAAGCCGTCTTCTGGCTGGGCGCGGCGCGCGGAAGGCGCGGATACGACGTGTTGCGCCGCATCGTGTCGGAAGACGCCAGCGACCGCATCCGCGAAAAAGCGATCTTCGCGCTTTCCATCAGCAAAGAGCCGCAGGCAGTGGATACCATGATCGCCGTGGCGCGCAACGACGCCAGCTCGCACGTGCGCGGGCAGGCGCTTTTCTGGCTCGCGCAGAAGGCCGGCAAGAAAGCCGTCGGCGCGATTTCCGATGCGATCGACCGCGATCCGGATACCGACGTCAAGAAAAAGGCTGTGTTCGCCTTGCAGCAGCTTCCCGGGGGCGAGGGTGTTCCGATGCTGATCCAGGTGGCCCGCGGCAACAGGAATCCGGCCGTGCGCAAGCAGGCCATGTTCTGGCTGGGCCAATCCAACGACCCGCGTGCGCTGGCCTTTTTCGAAGAGGTGCTGAAGCCGTAGTTGGAGGGCGGCCAATCATGGCCGCAGCCGCCTTTCAGGCGNNGGCTGCGGGCACGATTGCCCGCCTTCCAGGCGTTACAACGTTGGGTGCAGGTGCAGCGTCTTGCCGGGAACTACATAGACCCGTTCGACGAACTTAGTCGCTCCCAATTCGCGAATCTCGACATTGTAGGTGCCCGGACGCAGATGCATCGTTCTGTTATCGTGCGTGGTGCCCGCGAAAGCGCCATCGATGAACACTTCCGCGTTCTTCACCTTGGTATCCAGCTTAACCTGGCCGGCGTACGGATAGTAGCCGCCGTAGTAAGCCGGCCCCCAATACGGGCGATAGAATATAGCGGCCGAAGCGCTCACCGGCGCCAGTGTCATCAGCGCAAATGTCAGAACCAGCAATCCTTTTTTCATGTGCCACCTCCGCCAGGGTTAAAGCATTCCGTGTGCCACAAGCCAAGTCTATTGGTATCAGCCAGTCCGCCCAATGTCCATTGGCCGCAAGCGACCAAGCTGGCCGACACCGGCCACCACCCACTGTGCTAGGATCACCCCTTGACCCCCTATCTCGAAATTGGCGGCGACTATCGCGAGGTGGTGCCCGGCATACACATGCTGGAGCTGCCGCTTCCCTTCTCCCTGGGCATCGTCAACGTCTACCTGGTTCGTCTGGAATCGGGCTGGCTGCTGATCGATACCGGCATGCAGACCGAAGCCTGCTTCGACGCGCTGGCCCGTGCGCTGGAGGGCCTCTCGGTCGACTGGCGCGACATTCGCCGCATCCTGCTCACTCACATCCATCCGGACCACATGGGCCTGGCCTCCAAGCTCATCGCGCTGACCGGCGCGCCTCTCGACCTGCATAGGGCCGACCACGAGCTGCTGGTCCATGTCACGGACACGGATCTGCACCGCGACTGGCAGCAGGAAATCCTGACAACCGCCGGTGTCTCAGCCGAGATGCGCGCGCTGGTACACTCTTCCATGTTCGATATCCAGCAAAGCTTCGAGCGCCTGACGCCCGACCGCCTCCTCTGCGGCGGCGAGACCATCGCGACCGCTCACGGCGTGCTGGAGGTCATCTGGACGCCGGGCCACTCTCCCGGCCACGTCTGCCTTTACGACGGGGAGCGCGGCGTGCTCGTTTCGGGCGATCACATCCTGCAGCATATCTCGCCCAATATCGGATGGCAGCCGGGCCGCGACGCCTTGGGTGAATTTCTTTCCTCGCTGGATCGTATCGCAGCGCTCGACGTGGACCTGATCCTGCCGTCGCACGGCGCGCCCTTCACCGGCCATCGCGAGTGGGTACGCAAAACGCACGAGCACCATGCCGAACGCTGCGCGCGCATCGTAGCTCTCATCGATGGCGGCGCCACTACGGCCCACCAGATCGCCGAGCGCCTGTGGAACCGCCATCTTTCGCCCTTCCACTACCGCTTTGCGATCTTCGAAGTAATGGCGCACCTGGAGTACCTGGAGCGGCGCCAAGTCCTGCGCGCGGACCGGACGGGCGCGGTGTACCATTGGACGACCGCGCCGTAGTCCGCCGCGAACCGTTACCGCGCCGCGACCGTAAGGGAGCGGGCGCAAGCCTGTAACGCGCACAAAATAAATGGCTTAGCAATTCTGCCTTTTCGGTGGGGAGGCTGGTAGCCTTAGACTCCAACGGTAGCGATTTTGATATCTGGCGGAGGAAGAGGGATTCGAACCCCCGAACGAGTTACCCCGTTAACGGTTTTCAAGACCGCCGCCTTCAGCCGCTCGGCCATTCCTCCGCTTCCAATTATAGCGGGGTTGGCCCGCCGGCGGAAACAGCCGCATTTGCGGGGCTCGCGGCATTTGCCGTCAAGCACCTAATCATTCCATATTTTCAGTAGTTTACAGTCAGATCTTGTCACTCGCCGCCCGAGTGTGCTAATAATGGTCTTCGGACTCTGTTAACCGGATTCCGACAGACCCCAATACAGAAACCGAATACATGGAGGTTGTACTTTAATGAAGATTCGTCCGCTCTATGACCGTATCGTGGTCAAACGGATCGAGGAGAAGGAAACCATGCAGGGTGGCCTTTACATTCCCGATTCCGCGAAGGAAAAACCGCAGGAAGGCGAAGTCGTGGCCGTCGGCAAGGGCAAGCGCCTGGAAGACGGCAAACTCGTGCCACTGGATGTCGAGGTTGGCAATCGCATCCTGTTCGGCAAGTATTCCGGCAGCGACATCAAGCTGGATGGTGAAGAGTTCCTGATCATGCGCGAGGACGAAGTCCTCGGCATTTTGGAAAGTCAGCCCATAGTGGCCAAGAAGGCTTCCTAAGGAGGAGAGATATCAATGGCAAAACAGATTGTATACGCAGAAAATTCCCGTCAAGCGATCCTGCGCGGTGTCAACCAGTTGGCCGATGCAGTGAAAGTAACACTTGGCCCCAAGGGCCGCAACGTGGTTCTGGAGAAGAAATTCGGCGGCCCGAACATCACCAAAGACGGTGTGACGGTGGCCAAGGAAATCGAGCTCAAGGATCCACTGGAGAACATGGGCGCCCAGATGGTGCGCGAAGTGGCCTCCAAGACCTCGGATGTGGCTGGCGATGGCACGACCACCGCGACCATTCTGGCGCAGTCCATTTACCGCGAAGGCGTGAAGGCCGTAGCGTCGGGCGCCAATCCGATGGCCCTCAAGCGCGGCATCGACAAAGCCGTGGAAGTGGCTGTCGAGTCCGTCAAGAAGCTCTCCAAGCCGGTTTCCGGCGAGATGATCGCGCAGGTCGGCACCATTTCGGCCAACAGCGACGCAACCATCGGCAACATCATCGCCGAGGCGATGAAGAAGGTGGGCAAGGATGGCGTGATCACGGTGGAAGAAGCCAAGACCATGGTCACGGAACTTAGCACCGTGGACGGCATGCAGTTCGACCGCGGGTACCTGTCGCCCTACTTCGTCTCCGATCCCGACCGCATGGAATGCGTGCTCGAAGATCCCTACATCCTCATCCATGAGAAGAAGATCAGCAACATGAAAGACCTGCTGCCCGTGCTCGAGCAGATCGCGCGCGCCGGCAAGCCCTTGCTGATCATCGCCGAGGAAGTGGAAGGCGAAGCGCTGGCCACGTTGGTGGTGAACAAGCTGCGCGGCACGTTGAACGCCTGCGCGGTGAAAGCCCCCGGCTTCGGCGACCGCCGCAAAGCCATGTTGGAAGACATCGCCATCCTCACCGGCGGCAAGTCCATCATGGAAGAGACCGGCATCAAGCTGGAAGGCGTGCGGCTGGACGACCTGGGGCGCGCCAAGCGCATCACGGTGGACAAGGACAACACCACCATCGTGGATGGCAACGGCAGCCAGAAGTCGATCGAGGGCCGCATCAAGCAGCTCCGCAGCCAGATCGATGAAACCACCTCCGACTACGACCGCGAGAAGCTCCAGGAACGCCTGGCGAAGCTGGCTGGCGGCGTGGCCATCATCAAAGTCGGCGCAGCTACCGAGACCGAGATGAAGGAGAAGAAGGCTCGCGTGGAAGATGCGCTGCATGCCACTCGCGCGGCCGTGGAAGAAGGCATCGTGCCCGGCGGCGGCGTGGCTCTGCTGCGCGCGGCTAAGGCGCTGGAAGGCATGAAGGCGGATGGCGACGAGCAGATCGGGGTAAATATCGTGCGCCGCGCCTGCGAAGATCCTCTGCGCCAGATCGTGGTGAACTCGGGCACCGAGGGCGCCATCGTGGTGGAGAAGATCCGCGAGCATTCCAATCCGAACTTCGGCTTTAACGCCCAGACCGACACGTACGAAGACCTTGTGGTTTCGGGCGTGATCGATCCGACCAAAGTGACCCGCACGGCGCTGCAGAACGCGGCGTCAATCGCTTCGCTGATGTTGACTACGGAAGCGATGGTGGCCGAGATTCCGGAGAAGAAGTCGGCTCCGGCCGGTCCCGGCGGCCACGGCGGCCCCGAGATGGACTACTAAGAGAGAAGACAGAAGTCAGAAGGCAGAAGTCAGAAGGCCGCGCTCCCCTGTGGGGCGCGGCTCTTTTGCTTTGATTGAGCAAATGATTGACCCGATTCTCGGCCTCGCAATA
>PMVV01000145.1 GCA_003166475.1 Bryobacterales bacterium
CTTCCTCGTGCTACGGGACATCTGTCCTCTAGTGCCCGGACACAGTCTGTTGATCACAAGGAATCATTTTTGCTCCTTCGCACAGTTGCCCAGTGGGATGCTCGGCGAATTCCGTGACGTGAGAGACCAGGCTATATCTCAACTCGTCCGGACCTACGCTGACCCGCTTCTTTTTGAACACGGTTCCTCCGCGGAGTTGCCAAGCAGCGGTGTCTGCATCCAACATGCGCACATTCATCTCGTACCTGTGCAAGCACCTGTCGAGGAGTGGCTGGGAGATTTTGGTAACGTCACCGCCTACGACATGTTTGCGGCAGCAAGCCGGCGGGATGATCCTCCCGAGAATTATCTCTGGTATCGAAGCCAGCTTGGTCAGGAGTACTTGGTGCGCGATTTTTTTCAGCCCGTCCCGAGCCAATTCGTCCGACGGGCACTAGCTGACCACTTGGAAATTAGGACTTGGAACTGGAAGTCGGTGCTGGCCCGTTTCACCGACGGTTCCCAATGCTCTGCGACAAGCACTGACCTCACCAGAGGCTAGTCATGAGCGTTTACTCAGGAACGCGATACTCGCCCAACAAGACCACGGTCAAATTTTGGGAAGGGATGGAGGCCGATCTCGATCTGGACACGTTGGCCCGATCCGCAATTCCGGTCAAAGGTGTCGCTTGTCCTTTTCCCTTACGATTTCTCGAAATCTATGCTGGATTCCGGCCCATCTCGGCCTTGCGCCTTCAAGCGATCCCGGGGTTTGCCCCTCGCGGCCGCCTCTCTGACTACGCTCTGAGCAACATCGAGGCCACGTTTCTCCGAGGCCTACCGGAGGGCAGGGTTGGCCTGGGGGACAACGTTGCCCAACCACCCTTTGCCTGGCGCGATGCCGATGCAGGATATCTATCCGTTTCCTTTACATATAACACAAACGCATTCTTCCGCATTCTCTCGGGCCTGCGAGACGCCGGCCGGATTCCCTCCGGTACCGTGGATCGGCTCCTGGATCAGGCGTGTCATCTTCTGGGGCAGCTTTACCGCACCGAGGACCATTTCTTGATTCGAAATATCAATAATAACTTCAACATGCTGCTCATTTCCCGGGTGCTCGAGTTTCTGGTGGGCAGGGAGATCTACGACTCCGACATGCAAGAGATGGATCTGACCCGGCGGGCTCTGGCAGAAGCGTTGCGCCTGGCGTCTGGCTACGAGCACCTTTCGCCCAAAGAATTGATGGGGATTTCTGTGGCGACCGGTGTAGCGTTTGTGGAGAGCCGCCTGGGTTCCACAGGCCTCGGGAGGTCGGCTGCACAGCAGACGCTGGACGTGACCTGGCGCTACAACGGCCAGGCCCTAGCGATTGACGACCGGGAGCATCTGTTGCGCATGATCGCGGATTCCGGTCTGAGAAAGAACTCCTTCACCTTGGCGGTAATACTGGACGACGCAACCGAGACTGTTGCCGACCTTCTCTGGATGATGGCTGCGCTGGAGCAATTCCCGTTTCTCAAGATCAATCTTCTCGTAAACACGGCCCAGATCAGCATCAATTTCTCAGCTCGGATGCTCGACGACGTTTTTCGCTCCGCGTGCTTTAAGGGGTTGGCGGATCTTATGGGGAGCCGCCTCCTCGTGACCAGAGTGTACTGCCCATTTATATCGTTTCAAACCGAATACCTGCCGCTGCCCGCTAGACGTATACTGGACGAAGCCGACGCGATCTACGTCAAAGGGGCGAATTTTTTCGAGACTTGTCAGATTCCGCACAAAGAGACGTTTTACGCATTCGTCGTATACGGGCCGATCTCCCGCTTATATACAGGCCTTCGAGACTTTGACGCGGTATTTGCTTACCTCCCTGCGGGCACGACCGGCTACATTCACAATCGAGACTGTGAGAGAATCGTGACACTCAAGCAGATTATTGGAAAGCGGCCGGGTAGTCCGGATGCACGGAGGGCCGAGAAATGAGCATCACAGTTGTTGGGCAACGGAGAAATCCGGGAGGCGAGGAGTTCTACCATAGGCACTATGAGACCGCGCATATTATCGACATTCTGGGAATTAGTTGCCGGTCGTTTGTCAGCGACCTTTATCCATCTTACTGGGATGGCGCCGACGGAGACGCGCGGGCGCGTATAAAGCGAATGGTGCCGCAACTTTTCAATAGCCTTGTTAGTCGTCCGATCAAAATCACCGTGCGGCTGTTGGATCCAAGATGCCCTTACGTCGCGACTCGAATGGAAGAGGAGGAGAACAACACAGCCGGCTGCAGGCGCGACATACTCGTGGCAATAGATAGAATACGATGTTTGCACGACGATTTGGCCGAGGCTGGGCAGGCAATGCAGGCGATACCTGGGTCTCTGGAAATCCGGCTCATTAAGAAGAATCCGTACGTCAGCATCTTTCGTGCGACTGGCGACGCGCATGCGACTGGCGACGCTCCGCGCTGTCTACTGCTTGGGTTCATCACGCAAGGAGAGTTGGCGGACTGGTGTCCGGCATTGAAGGTTCTTCCGGGTGTGGGGGATGGTGTCCTTGTGGAGGATCTAGGGGAGAACATCCTCTTTGATTTGGCCGGGCGACAGCTAGAAAAGCTGGAAAGTGAGGTATTGTTTCAGTGGGGCAATAACAGCCTATTTTTTCGAGAGGATAGAAGAGAGTTTGATGTGTTCCTGTGCTACAACAAGAAAGACCTCGCAGACGTTAGGAAGATTGCGTCTGACCTGCGGACCAAGGGTGTCCGATGCTTTTTTGATGAAGTCGAACTGAAGCCCGGGATGGATTTCAAGAAAACGTTGGGGGACGCAGCTAAGAAAGTCAAGTGTGCCGCGGTATTCTATGGCCCCAATGGGATGGGTCCCTGGCAGGGGGCGAGGGAGATCCCAAATGCTGCTGAGCCGCGGACTGAGGGTTGTCCCGGTAGTGCTCGCTGGGGTGAAGATGCGTCCGGCTTGGCCGGTTGCTGAATTCGGCGATCTGCAGTGGGCTGACTTTCGCAAGCCCGAGACGCATCCGCTGGAAGGGATGGCATCCCAGATTCTCGAGGCCAACCGTTAGTTGAGTAGGCCGGACCAGACCGTCCGGCCCCACGATGTCTTTGTTTGCTAAACTCGACGAACAGGCCGGAAGCGCGGCAATTCTTACGAGATCCGTCATCGGCCGGGTAAGCGACAGTCGGCCCTGCTCCCGCTTGGTGACGCGATCGCATGATCTCGCGAGAAGGAGTCGTCCTCGCTTAGAAGACAATACTCGCACTGGTGGAAGGCGCGCCCCGCCACCAACCGGCGGAGGGCGTCGCCGATGTCACCCGGCACTGTCGATATGCCGGCGAGCGCGAGCCTTGGCCATGATCAGCAGATGTTCCAGTTCGAGAAAGTCGTCCAGTTCCTGAGTTTCCTCGGCTGAGATCGTGCCCTCATGGCGGTGCGCGACCAATTCCGATACCCTCCGCTGAGCCTCGGGCGACGGCCGGAACGAAAAGAGCGCCGCCGGGGTGGTTCCGGCAGCGATAAAGTCGATGATCTCCAGATAGGCTGGGCTTGCGGCTGCCATCGTCGTCCTTTCCTATGGTACTGCATTGATGACGTACTCCTCGAACGCGAGTCCCACGAGGCGAACGCGGTCCGGCCGCACTTCCAGCATGTTGATCCGCGGGATGTGCGCAGCGGGGCCCAAATGCCACTGCGAAGCCTGCGCCAGAACCACCTCCACCGGAATCCGTCCCCGCACCGCCGCAAACTTGACACCATCCCGATCCACCCACCCATGATCGAGCACGCAGCCGTGCGCAACGACGGCGTCCAACAATGCGCGCGCCACCTGGAATCCCGCCTCCTCCATGGGACGCTCGTGCGGATTCAAGTCCAGCCAATCGGTGATCAGCCGGTAGGTGAATCCCCACAGACGCACGCCCTTCAGATCGATTGCCGGGAACCGCACCTCCGGCGGCAATCCCGGAGCGGGCCACAGCGCGTGCCGGGCCGGGTCGCGCAACTCGCTCAGCGGCACCCACACCGCTTCCGCCGCTTCCCGCGCATCGAGCGTCAGCGGCAGCTCGCCATCCACCCGAAACACGAACGGCGCCACCAGCAGGAATCCCACGCTGCGCCGCGCCACCGCCGCAGGCATCGCCGCTTCCAGCCGCTCCAGCGCCAGACGAACGCCGCACTCCTCTTCGAGCTCGCGCAGAGCCGTATGCAACAGGTCGCCGTCTTCCGGTTCGCGTCGCCCGCCCGGAAACGACCAGTGCCCCGACCAGGGATCGGCCTCCCGCTCCGCGCGCCGAATCAGCAGTACCGCATCGGACGCCCCGCGCGCGTGCACGATGGCGACGGCTGCGTCAGGCTCCGCCTTTTCCGCTAACCTTGTTAAGTGGGGTTGCAACTAACATTATCCCGCAGGGAACAGCCGTGAGGATTCTCTGGTTCGGGTTGATCGCCGGCTTCGCCCTGCTCCCCTTGCAGGCCGCCGAAATCCTGGTGGCCGGCCGCGCCATCGATGAAAACGAAGCGGGCGTTGCCGGAGTCGAAGTCACGGTCCGCAACCAGGCCGGCGTCGAGCGGCACGCCACCACGGACCCCACCGGCGGCTTCAAGTTCAGCGTCCCGGAGGAAGGCCAGTATTCTTTCTCCGCCACTGAGGCGGGCTATCTTCCGGTGAAGAACCTGGCCGTGGATGTGCACGTGGGCATGGGCGAGGTTGACCTGGTCCTGAACCACGCCAAGGAAGTTCTGCAGTCCGTGGATGTCAATGCGGCGCCGCAGGCGGTGGACGTGGAGCAAACGCAGTCGGAACGCGTGCTCAGCGGCATCCAGATCATGGACATCCCTTATCCTTCCACGCACAGCCTGCGCGAGGCCATGACCCTGATACCGGGCCAGGTGGCCGACTCCACGGGCGGCCTGCACTTCGATGGCGGGCGCGAAAACCAGACGAATTACCTGCTGGACGGTTTCAACATCAGCGACCCGCTCACCGGAACCCTGGGGGCCACGGTTAGCGTGGAAGCGGTAAGTTCGCTCGACTATCTGAGCGGCCGCTATTCGCCGGAGTATGGTCAGGGGTCGGCCGGCACGCTGCAGATCAAGACCCAGACTGGCGACGACCAATTCCGCTATTCGGCTACCAACTTCATTCCCGGCGTGAGCACCGCGGAGGGCTTGCATCTGGGCGACTGGACACCCCGCTTAAATTTCTCCGGGCCGATCATTAAGGGGCGCGCCTGGTTCGCGGACAACCTGGATGGAGATTACAACATTACGGTCATTCCGGGATTGCCCCGCAACGAAAGCACCACGAGTTCCCTGCAGGCCAGCAACATGCTGCACACGCAAGTGAATCTGACGCCGGCTAACATTCTATATACCGACTTCCTATTCAACTATCAGCGGGCCACCGAGTTGGGTCTGGGCGCCCTCACGCCTCCCTCCACTACGCTCGACGAGCGCGGTCGCACCTGGTTCCTGGGCCTGAAGGACCAGATCTATGTGGCGCGGGGAACGCTGCTCGATCTGGGTTTCGCGGAGATGTTCCGGCTGGCGCGGCTGATTCCGTTTGGCACGGACGTTTACATCATTACCCCCAACGGTACCCAGGGCAACAACTTCATCAATTCCACGCAACATTCGCGGCGCGGACAGTTCCTCGCAAATCTGTTCCTGCCGCCCTGGCATTTGGCTGGCACGCACAACCTGAAATTGGGAGCCGACGTGGACCGCCTGGACTACACGCAAGGCATCAGCCGCACCGGTTACGATCTCTACGGCGTGAATTCGAATCTGCTGCGCTCGGTCACCTTCGAAGGAAACGGAACCCTCAGCCGTCCTAGCCTGACGGCGTCGTCTTATCTGACGGACCATTGGCAGGCGTGGCGCAACCTGTTCTTCGAACTGGGCGTGCGCCAGGATTGGGATGAAATCCTGCGGCGCTGGCTGTGGTCGCCGCGCACCTCGTTTTCGTATGCGCCGTTCGGTGGCGCTAACACGCGCATATCGGGCGGCTTTGCGGTGCTTTACGATCCCACCATCATCCAGCTATTCGCCCGGCCGTTCGACCAATACACGCTCACCGACACTTATGCCGCGAACGGAGCGCTGCTGCTGCCCAATGCGCTCTCTTACTACACGCTGCCGAGCGAGCGGCTGAAGGCGCCGCTGTACCAGAACTGGAGCGCGGGTGTTGACCACCAGTTTCCGTGGCGCATTAAAGCCGGATTGAGCCTGCACAGGAAACGGGGCGGCGACGGATTAGCGTACGTGAACACGCTCGCGGCGCCGATCGTAGCTTTCCCGGAGATTGCCGCCGAGTACCACGCGTCGTATGTGGAGCAACAATTCACCCTCACCAGCTCGCGGCATGACCGGTATGACGCCGCGCAGGCGATTGTGCACCAGGCCGTCGGGGGGCGCTATGAGTGGATGGCCAGCTACACACGTTCGCGAACACACTCGAACGAAGTGCTGGACCCGTCGCTCGAACAGACGCTGCTATTAGGTCCGAATAACGCCGGTCCGCTGCCTTGGGATGCGCCGAACCGCTTTCTAAGTTGGGGATACCTGCCTACCTGGTGGAAGAATTGGGCGGTAGCTTACTTACTGGAAGAGCGCACCGGGTTTCCTTTTTCCATCCAGCACGACAACGGTCAACTGATTGGCGCTCCCGATTCCTACCGCTTTCCTGATTATTTCAACGTGAACCTGCACTTAGAGTGGCGCTTCCATCTGCGTAAGTACCGTTTTGGCATTCGCGGAGGCGTCGATAACTTGACCAACCACAGGAATCCGACGGTAGTGAACGATACGCTGGAGTCGCCCAGCTTCCTCACCTTCTACGGAAGCGAGGGACGGCATTATCAGGCGCGGCTGCGGTGGTTGGGGAAGGAGTAAGTGCCCGAGCTGCCGGACATCGCCGCCTACATCGAGGCGCTGGAACCGCGCGTGATGGGCCGAACCTTGCAGCGTGTCCGTGTGGGCAGCCCTTTTCTGTTGCGGACCCTGGAGCCGCCGCCGGCGAGCGCTGAAGGCCGGGTGGTGCGCGGACTGCGCCGCATCGGCAAGCGCATCGCGATGGGCGTGGAAGGCGACGTCTGGCTGGTGCTGCATCTGATGATCGCCGGCCGGCTGCACTGGCGTCCGCCGCAGCCGAAACTGGGGGGCCGTCAGAACCTCGCGGCGTTCGATTTCGCGCACGGATCGCTGACGCTCACCGAGGCCGGCAGCCAGCGCCGTGCGTCGCTGCATGTGGTACGGGGCGAGGAAGGGTTGCGCGGGCTCGATCCCGGCGGCATCGATGTGCTCGAGGCGGATCTGGCGGCATTCCGCGAGACGCTCACTTTCGAGAACCACACCTTGAAGCGGGCGCTCACCGATCCGCGCGCGTTCAGCGGCATCGGCAACGCCTATTCCGACGAGATCCTGCATGCCGCGCGCTTGTCGCCCATCGCGCAAACGCGCAAGCTCACCCAGGAAGAGATCGCGCGGCTGCACGCCGCGACGCGCGAGACCCTGGCGCTATGGCTGGACCGCCTCCGCGCCGACGCCCGCCAGAAATTCCCGGAGAAAGTGACTGCATTCCGCGACGGGATGGCCGTGCATGGGCGCTACGGCCAGCCTTGCCCGCAATGCGGCGAGAAGGTGCAGCGCATTCGCTATGCCGGCAATGAAACCAACTACTGTGCGCGCTGCCAGACAGGGGGGAAGGTGCTGGCGGACCGGGGCCTCTCGCGTCTGCTGGGCAAGGACTGGCCGCGCACGCTGGAGGAGTTAGAAGCCTTGAAGCGCCGTTAGCCCAGCCGATGACTATGTCGCCGCCGGCGGAGGCGACGGCTGACCCGGCTTCAGGGTGCTGTGTGTCTAATTGACACGTCCGCGGAAACCGAAGTGCAATTAAGTGCAATGGTCTGCAATCAGCTCTACGGCACCTGGCGTGCAGATAACAGGATCATGTTGCCAAGAGTGTTCCGGTTGGCTGGCATTGCTCGCCGCTCAGCGGCAATGGCGCAGCCTCAGAGCTTTCTCTCCGCGATGATGCCCGTTGTTCTCCTCGCAGCCGCATTCGCGGTTCTGCCATCCATATGCCAGGCGCAGAGCTATCTGATTACTACTGTGGCGGGGGGTGGTGTGCCATCCACGCCCGCCACAGCCATCAGCGTGCCGCTCGGTCAAGTAATCTCGGTTGCCGCCGGCGCCCATGGCGACGTGTACTTCATAGCCACCGGCTACGTGTTTCAGATGAATGCCGGAGGAATTCTGACCAGAGTTGCAGGCACATCGTCTGTGGGCTACTCAGGCGATGGCGGCCTGGCTACCAACGCTCAACTCAGCGTCGGCAGATACCAGGGAGGCGTGGCAGTGGATGGCTCCGGCAACGCATATATCGCGGACAGTAACAACATGGTGATCCGCAAAGTGGCTGCGGCAACGGGGATCATCACTACGGTCGCCGGGACAGGCAGTAACGGTTTTTCCGGCGATGGCGGTCCGGCTAAAAACGCCGAACTTAGCGTTCCTACCGCCGTCGCGGTGGATGGCTTCGGCAACCTTTACATCGCGGATTCCAACAACTATCGCGTCCGCAAAGTGGCCGCCTCGACCGGCATCATCACCACGGTGGCTGGGAATGGCAGCGCTGGCAATGACTCGGGCGATGGCGGTCCGGCCACCAGCGCCACGCTTTCTGACCCGGCAGGCGTGGCGGTGGATGGTTCCGGCAATCTCTACATCACGGGCGGGGCCGTGATTCGCAGGGTAGCGGTGACGACCGGCATCATCACCACCGTGGCTGGCAATGGCACCCTCGGCTATTCCGGCGACGGTGGGCTAGCTACCAACGCCCAGATCGAAGCGACGAACCTGGCGGTGGATGGTTCCGGCGACATATACATTTCCGACTTGTTTAGCGACGTGATTCGCAAGGTTACGGTGGCGACGGGCATCATTACCACGGTGGCCGGTAATGGCGCTGCGGGCTACACCGGCGATGGGGGCCTGGCCACCAGCGCACGGTTGAACGATTGCCAGGCCGTCGCGGTGGATGGCGCCGGTAACCTCTACATCGCAGACGCCGGCAACTTCGTGATTCGCAAAGTAACGGCGGCAACCGGCATCATTACCACGGTGGCCGGGAACGGCGCCGCCGGGCCCCAGGTTACCGGAGGACTGGCCACGCTTGCCCAGCTCGCGGCCCCTGCCGCCGTGGCCGTAGATGGTACCGGCAGTCTTTATATCGCGGATTTGGACAATTTTATCTTGAAACTGGTTCCGGCGACGGGCATCCTCAGCATCGTGGCCGGCAGCGGCGCCCCAGGTTACACCGGCGATGGAGGCCCCGCCACCCAGGCCAGCTTCAATGGAGCTTTCGGCATTGCGGTGGATAGCTCCGGCAATATCTATATCGCCGACACGGGCAACAACGTAATCCGAAAGGTGACGGCGGCGACCGGCATCATCACCACGGTGGCAGGAAATGGTCACGCCGGGTACTCGGGCGACGGTGGCACCGCCACCAGCGCGGAATTGACGAGCCCTGTCGGCGTCGCGGTGGATAAATCCGGCAACATCTACATCGCGGACTCGGCAGCTCTTCGCAAAGTGGCGGCGGTAACCGGCATTATCACCACAGTGGCGCCTTACAACTACATCACGAACGCACGGGTGGCTGGCATCGCGGTGGATGGCTCCGGCAACATATATGTCGCGTATAGCCAGAACGGCGGCTTCAGCGTGATCCAAGAAACAACTGTGGCCACCGGAACCACCACCAGGGTGGCGGGAACCTTCTACTTTTCTGGCATCTCCGGCGTGGCCGTGGATGCCTCCGGCAACATCTATATCTCCGAGTCCGACAACCTTACCCCCAACAACCCCACCGGCGCGATCCTGAAGGTGACGGCGGCGATTGGCATCACCACCACCATAGCGGGCCAGGTGGCTGGTTTTTCGGGTGACGGTGGGCCGGCCACCAGCGCTGAACTCAATACCCCTGCCGGCGTGGCGGTGGATGGCTCCGGCAACGTCTACATCGCGGACCTCGGCAACCGCCGCATTCGATTGCTGATCCCCGAAGGCATCCGTCCCTTGCTGAGCGTCACTAAAACCCACGTCTCTAATTTCACATTCGGACAAACCGGCGCGACTTACTCGGTGGCAGTAAGTAACGCCGTCAATGCCGGTCCCGTGAGCGGCCCGGTAACAGTCGGCGAAACCATTCCCGCCGGTTTGACGCTCCAAAGCATGTCTGGCGCTGGCTGGACTTGTTCCGCGAACGCGACTTGTACGCGCAGCGATGCCCTACTCGGCGGATCGGCCTATCCGGCTATTACGGTCGCGGTGAACGTGGCGCAAGTTGGACCCTCCCAGGCGATCAATCGGGTGACCTTGACGGCCGTAGGTGCAACAGCCACCGCAGCCGGCGATACAACGAACATCGTCGCTAGCGCTTCCGCCGCCACGGTGACCACCGTCTCCGCTGCCAGCGGCGCCGCGCCGGCAGCGCCGGACTCCGTCGTCAGCCTGTACGCCGCCAACATCGATACGGCAGTTTTCGCCGCAACGGCAGGACCTCCGGCGCCCTTGCCCACCACCTTGGGCGGCGTCAGCGCCACTATTACGGATAGCTCCGGAACGACGACGCCAATCGGCCTCATCGTGGTCACCCCGAGCCAGGTCAATGCCGTGCTCCCGGCCGGCTTGCAAACCGGCGAAGCCACCGTCAATCTAATGTCGAGCAGCGGGGCGCAGATTACGGGCGCCGTCACGCTGGTTACGGTAGCGCCATCCCTGTTCACCGCCGACGAAAGCGGTGGGGGAATCGCGGCCGCCCAGGTGGTGATTGCGCACAAGGATGGCGGTCAGACGTTCATTGGCGCCATTGCTTCGTGCAACAGCGGCGGCTGCACACCCACGCCGATAAATCTCGGATCGAGCACCGACCAAGCCGTGCTGGAGTTGTTCGGAACGGGCATCCGCGGCGCGGGCGGTGCCTCGAACGTGACCGTCGCCGTGGGCAATACCCAGGGCACGGTGCAATATGCCGGGGCGCAGGGTGCCGGCGCACCGAGCTCCTTCTATGGCCTGGATCAGGTCAACGTGCTGTTGCCGCGAAGTCTGGCTGGATCGGGCACTGTGAACGTCGTGCTCACAGCGGGCGGCCAGACCGCCAACACCGTAACGATGGACATCCAGTAATTCCACGGCGGGGGGTGCGCGACACAAAAGTGG
>PMVV01000156.1 GCA_003166475.1 Bryobacterales bacterium
ACCAGGGGTTCCGCCCCACCACTTATGCAGAACCCACCTTCGCGAAAACTAAGTGGCATTGGGCTGAAGCCCGCCCCCCAGGGTCCTTAGTTCCAGAGGCGGTTGATGACCCGAATCAGGACGGCGGCAGTTACCACAAATATGGCCAGCAGCACAAATGCGTAGTCCATCCGGCCATAAAGAAAGTTGCCCACGGTAAACAGCGCCGACCAGATCATAGCGCATCCCGTGCTCCAGCCCAGCAGAGACAGCGGAACATTCTCGTGCTGCGACCATTCCGCGGCCTGGGCCGGCGAAATGCCCGCCGCCTCCCGAACGCGCCGCCAGCCGGGGCCGAACGGGTGTACCTTCTTGTAGAACGCGACGAGCACCGCCGGATCCGTCTGAGGGCCAAAATAGGCGGTGGCGATCCAGCAGAAAGTCGTGAATGCGACGGTAAACAGCAATTGCTGATATGTCCCGACAACCACTCCCATCTTAGTCATGATCAGGAAGAGGATCGAGATGCCGAAGGAACTGCTCATGGCCACGATTTCGCACCAGGCAGTCACTCGCCACCAGAACCAGCGCATCAGGTACAACAGTCCGGTGCCGGCGCCGATTTGCAGAATAATGCTAAAGCTTTGCTTGGCGGTATCCAGTGCGAACACCAAGGCGGAAGAAGCCACGAAGAGTAAGACGATCGCCAGACGCCCGGCAAGGACATAGTGTTTCTCAGTTTTGCCCGGCTTGAGGAAGCGGCGGTAGAAGTCATGCACCAGATAAGATGCGCCCCAATTCAGATGGGTCAGAATAGTGGACGAGTTAGCCGCGATCAGACCACCCAGCATCAGTCCCACCCAGCCTACCGGAAGAAATCGCAGCATGGCCGGAAATGCGATGTCGTGACCGATCAGGCTGGGATTCAGATTCGGGAGAGATCGTTGGAGATCGGATAACTGCGGATAAACAACCAGAGACGCCAGCCCGACCAGAATCCAGGGCCAGGGGCGCAATACATAGTGGGCGACATTAAAAAACAAGGTTGCGCCCAGGGCGTCTTTCTCGGTCTTAGACGCCAGCATGCGCTGGGCAATGTAACTGCCGCCGCCCGGCTCCGCGCCGGGATACCACACCGCCCACCACTGAACCGCGATCGGCATGATAAATATGGCGACCGCGAGATCCCAGTTGTTGGTGAAATCCGGCAGCATGTTGAGGTAGTGCAGGCCTCCGGGCCCGCGCACATGCGAGAGCTTCTCCACCAGGCCGTGCATGCCGCCTACCTGCGGCAGTTGCACCGCGAAGTAAGCCGCCGCAATCACCGCCGACATCTTGATGAAGAACTGAATCATGTCGATGACCAGCACGCCCCAAAGGCCCGAGTGCGCGGCGAACACGACATTGAGCAGGCCCACGGCAAGCAGCGTCTGCCAGCGGTCGAAACCGAACAGGACGGCGGCGATCTTGACGGCGGCGAGATCGACGGTGGCCATGATCATGCAGTTGAAGAAGAAGCCGAGATAGACGGCGCGGAAGCCGCGCACGGCGCTGGCGGCTTTGCCGGAGTAGCGCATTTCGTAGAATTCCAGGTCGGTAAGGACGCCGGAGCGCCGCCAGAGACGCGCGTAGAAAAATACCGTGGCGACGCCGGTGAGCGTGAATGCCCACCACTGCCAGTTGCCCGCGACTCCCTGGGTGCGAACGAAATTGGCCACCAGGTTGGGCGTGTCGCTGGAGAAGGTGGTGGCCACCATGGAGAGACCGGCGAGCCACCAGGGCACGGAGCGCCCGGAGGCGAAAAATTCGGAGGTGCTCTTGCCGGAGCGTTTCCCGAAAAAGAGCGCGGGCACGAAGCAAATTAGGATCGAGGCCGCGGCGATAAACCAATCAAGGGTGTGGAGGTGCATTGAGATCCTTCATCGACTGCAACGCGCCGGGTCCGGGTTCGGCATGGATCAGATGCATACGCTCGTCGAATTGCGCCAATTCAGCATAGTAACGCTGAATCAGCCCGCGGCGCACGTCGGGCAGATCGGGCAGGCGGCAGAAGACCACGGCACAGCCGCCGAATCCGGCCCCGGTCAGGCGCGCGCCCAATGCGCCGGAATCCATGGCGGCTGCGACCAGGCGGTCGAGCGCGGCGGAACTCACGTGCAGACGGTCGCGCAGACTGGCATGCGAGGCCACCAGCAGCGATCCGAAGGCCGCCGCGTCGTGCCGTTCCATAGCGGCGACGGCGGCGTGGACGCGCAGGGCTTCGCTCACGACGTGCAGGAAGGCGGCGCGCTCGTCGTCGTTCAGATTGTGGGCGGCCAGTTCCTCCAGTTGAGCGAGCGTGCGCCCCTCGATGGCCTGCCGGTACGAGGGGAATCCCAGCCGCTGCAGGGCTGTCGTGCCCGCCGTGCGGCAGGCGTTGTACTGCTGCCTGGCGGCCCCGGATTTCTCCGCGACGGTGAGACTGTGAGCCACCAGGAATGCCCAATCCGGCGGAATCGGCACGGGCCGCACCGCCAGCGGATCGAATTCGATGAGCGAAGCGCAACCTGCCTGCGACGCGAGCGAGGCGGCGTGATCCATGCCGCCCCCGCGCGTGCCCACGAAATGCTCGCCTTCCGGCAGCACTTCCATGAGTTCCTCGAAGGTGGGCGCGGCGGCATTGGCGCGCAGCAGGCTTAGGGTGAAGGCCACCAGCAGCGCCGAGGACGACGATAGTCCAGCGGCGGGCGGGAGATCGGAGACAATGGCGGCGTCCACTCCGCGGCCGGTGCCCCATTTCCGGGCAACGGCGCAGGCGGCGGCGCGCAGGTAGTTCTCCCAATCGCCCGCGGCGGTGGGCGCGAGGTCCGCCGTCCAGGTGAACTCGCGGACGCCGTAACCAGCGCTGATCGCGCGGATGCGATGGTCGGCTCTGGCGCGGAAGGCCACGCGCACCGAGCGGCGAATGGCGATGGGCAAGACCGGAAGGCCGTGATAGTCGATGTGCTCGCCGATCAGGTTNNTCAGGTTCACGCGGCCGGGCGCGGACACCAGTCCGGACTCGAGGCCGGGCCCACTTGGCCCGAAGGTTTCGGCGAGCAGGGCGCGGGGGTCGGGGAGGATGGTCATCTGCGGTTGCTCTCGATCACCATAGCGATTCTACGGTGTATAAGTCCAGTGCCGCCTGCTGGCAACCAGACGACGCCTTGGAGGGCGGCCAATCTTNNCCCGCCCTCCAATTGCAAACTGACCACTACTGAAACACCCCAAGGGCGAAAATAAACTTGCTTTCCCACGGTTGCAAGGTAGGCGGGCGGGTGTATACTCAACGCAGCCGGGATGCAAAACTGGGAACTCTGGGTAATAAGTCGAGACAAGTTTCCCGGGTCATATCGCTTGGCGCATTCGAGGCTCCTATCGAAAGGACAAACACGTCTATGAAGAAACTTGCGTTTTTCGCCGCCCTGCTACTCAGCTTCGGCTCCTCGCCGGCAGCCTGGGCGCAAACCAACACCGCCTACGGAACCAATGCCCTGGGCCACAACACTACCGGAACCGACGACAGCGCGTTCGGCTTCAGCGCGCTGTTCCAAAACACCACGGGCTCCGGGAACACCGCCACTGGATGGTATGCGCTCTACTTCAACACCACCGGTTACAACAACACGGCGACTGGCATTGCTGCGCTCGAAGGCAACGGCACGGGCATAGGCAATACGGCGACTGGCGTAGGTGCGCTCGCGAATAACGGCAAGGGCAAGACGAACACGGCGACTGGATGGCAGGCGCTCTACTTCAACACGGGTAACGATAATACGGCGATCGGCGCCTACGCGCTCCAAGACAACTCCTCAGGCGTCAGTAATATCGGAATTGGCGTTGAAGCCGGCTTCTATCTCACCACGGGCAGCAACAATATAGAAATCGCCAATCAAGGCACCGCGGCCGATGCGGACACCATCCGGATCGGTACGGAGGGCACCCAGACCGCCACTTACATCGCAGGCATCTTCAACACCACGGTGACCGGAGGCTGCACCGTAGTGGCCGCAAGCACCGGCCAACTCGGGTGTGTGACGTCATCGGCGCGTTACAAACGCGACGTCAGGGATATGGGCGACGCCAGCGATAAGCTGATGGAGTTGCGGCCAGTGACTTTCCTCTACAAGGCGGACGAAACGGGCGCCCAGCAATATGGACTGATCGCCGAGGAAGTCGAGAAGGTCTACCCGGAGCTGGTGATTCACGATGCCGACGGCAAAGTCGCAACGGTTGCCTATCATATGCTGCCGGCGATGCTGCTCAATGAGGTTCAGAAGCTCGCCCGCCAGCTCGATCGAAAGGATGAACAGATCGCTACGCTCGAGCGGCAGGTGGCCGCGATGCAGAAAAAGAGCGCTGCAATCGAGGCGCTGGCCGCACGTCTCGATGTGCTCGAACGGCAGGCGCATGTGCCGGAGTCGGACCGCCTGCTGGTAGCGTCGCACTGAACGTCTGGCCCTCCTGGAACGTGCTAACTTACGGGCAATGGCAAGTTCCGATTGCTGGCGTGGAAAGTGGGCGCTGGTCACCGGCGCCAGTTCCGGAATCGGCTCGGCGCTGACTGAGGAGTTGGCGGCCGGCGGTGCGCACCTGGTACTCACGGCGCGGCGGCGGCAGCGACTGACACACCTGCGCAAGAGACTGCGCACGGCGCACGCCGTTCAGGTTGAGGTGGTGGCCGCGGACCTTGACCAGCCGGATGCGCCGGAGAAGATTTTCGCCTTCACCAGCGAACGGGGCATTATCGTGGACCTGCTGGTGAACAACGCCGGCGTTGGTTCGTATGGGGAGTTCTGCGCGAGCGATCTGCCGCGCGAACTCGGAATCGTGCAGGTGAACTGCTCGGCCGTGGTGCATCTCACTCACCTGTACCTGCCCGGCATGGTGGAACGGCGTTCGGGCGACATCCTGATCGTGGCTTCCACTGGCGCATACCAGGGCGTACCCTATATGGCCACCTACGCCGCCAGCAAGGCCTTTGACCTGTTGTTCGCAGAGGCGCTGGCCGAAGAGGTGAAGCGCTACGGTGTGCGCGTCTGCGCCCTGTGTCCCGGCCCGACCGTGTCGGAATTTCAGAAGGTGGCCGGCGTGCCGGAGCAAATGGCGGCGGGCATGGAAGAGAGAGCGGACCAAGTGGCGCGCATCGGGTTGCGGGCGCTGGCGGCCGGAGAGCATTCGGTGATTTCGGGGTTCACCAATTGGCTCGGAGTGGAGGTCCAGCGGATCGCTCCGCGGCGGTTTGTCACCTACGCGGCCGAGAGATTGTTTCGCCCTCCGCAGCGCGGTTGAGGCGGCTGGGAGCTTTATCGCAGAAGCACGGTGCCTGGAATGAAGTGTTTAGTTGCGATTGTTTTCGTCGCCGCCGCTTTTGGGCAACAGTACGAAATGGGGGCGACCATCGGGTACGGATTCTACCGGGACGGCACGATCTATTCGACTTCCGGCACAGCGCAAGCAGGTATCCGCAACCGTTTCGCAGCCGGCATCATTTTAGGGGATGAGTTCTCGGATTACGTCTCCGGTGAGTTTAACTACCTTTATCATGACGGCCACCCTTTCCTCCAGGCTTCCGGAGTAAAATCCGACATACAAGGCAATTCCGATGCGCTGACTTGTGAGTTACTGTTCCACTTCAAGAAGCGCGAACGTCGTTTGCGGCCGTTTCTGGCCGGAGGTTCCGGTGCGAAGGAGTATGTCATCGCCGGTCCGGAGCCGTTTCCGCAGCCCATTCCGCAAATCGCCAGTCTCACTACCAACGATGTGTGGAAAGTCGTCTTCAGCGCCGGCGGAGGCGTAAAGTTCCGTTTGATTCCGCACGTGCTCCTGCGGGCGGAATTCCGCGACTATATCACTACGTTCCCCAGACAGCAGATCGTTCCCGCTCTCCACAATACGGCACGCGGAATCTTTGAGCAATTCACTCCTCTGTTCGGCGTCAGTTACACATTCTGACCGCAGGCCGGCGTGGACGTCGGCCGCAGGCGTGGACGCCCGCCCCACTAGAATCGTCGGGGCGCTACACTCGGGGCATGGGGTATTTCGGAGTTGTCGCTCTGTTTGCCTTGTGGCTGTCCGGCGCCGCGCCTGCCTCTGTGCCGGCCGGGCTAAAAGTGCTCAAAGATCCCAAGGGCGCGTGCCAGATCACGGTCCCCGAAGCCTGGAATTCCTCTTCGGAGCAAGCCGGTTGGGCCGTCCTGCGGGACGCTACCACCGCCATCGCGGTGGTCACCAGCCAGCCGGGCCAGGCCTTCAAACCGCTGCCGGAATCCCTGCTCAAAATGCTGGGCATTCCCAAGGAGAAGATCTTCGAGAACTCGGCCAAGCGCGTCTATTATCAGGACAAGATCGCCGCCGGTCCCTCGGATACGAACGCCTTCAGCGTGATGGTGCCGGGCAAGGCGGGCACTTGCAGCTCGCGCGTTGTCTTTCTCCCCGAAGTTCCCGAGGAGACCGCCCGGAAGATCGTCCTCAGCGTCGGCCCTGCGGCGGAATAGCGTGACCTCATCCAAGGCATCCACGACCCGCCGCGCGGCGTGGCGGCGGCTGTTCCCGCCAGGCGCGGCGGCGCCTCTGGCAGCGCTTTCGCTTGAGGCGCAGGCCCATGCGCGGCGCGGCGCCGGGTTGATTCTGGCTGCGCATCGCGGCTATCTGGCGGAGTTCAACGCCCTGACTGCCAAGGCGAAAGAGACATTCGAAACCAGGGCGTGGACGCAGGGAGCCCTGGATGCCGGGCGCCGCGTCCAGCTTTATCGCGACGCGGTGAACGGGACGTGGCGAAAACTCCAGCGGCTGTTTCCCGAGCGCGCCCCCGACCGGGAGTTTTGGATGGGAGTGCGGCAGGCCTTTCTCGAAACGGCCTTCGACGAGTATGAGGCCGACATCGCGCTCACTTTCCTTTACTCCACCATGCGGCTGGCCTTCGACGCGCAGGACACACCGGTGGAATACGCGGACGACGGCCTGGCCGAGCGGTCGCACGTGCGGAGCCCGCGCCCGGTCTGGCGGTTATACCGCGCCGCTCCGCAACGTCTGACCCGGTCTGTCGTCGAAGTGCTGACGAACTGCGCCTTCCGCGCACCCTTCGAAAATTCCGAACGGGACGCGGCGCTGGTGACCGAGCGGTTGCTCGCGGAGTGGACCCGGCAGATCGGCGCGGGCTATCCGCGCGATCTGCAGATGCTGGAGCCGTTGTTCTTTCGCGACCGGGAGGCCTACCTGGTTGGCAAGCTGCGCGCCGGTGCGCGCGAACTTCCGGTGGTGCTCGCGCTGCGGCACGAGGAGCGCGGCATTACGGTCGACGCCGTGCTGGCGGGCCGCGAGGACATGCGCAATATTCTGTTCGTCTCCACCCGCTCCACGTTCAACGTCCGCACCGGCGCCTATCGCGAGGTCCTCCAATTTCTCGATACGCTGGCTCCCGAGCGCGGTCACCCGGCGATGTGCGCCGTGCTGGGTTTTACGCACCCGGCGCGCGTGGCGCTCAACCAGCGGCTGCGCCGGCATTTGCGGGAAACCGGAGAACGCTTCACCCCCACTCCGGGACGGGTGGGCATGGCCATGGTGGTGTTTTCGCCCCCATCGTTCCCCTACGTGTTCAAGGTAATCCGGGACTTCTCCTCCAAGCAGGCATGGATGGGCAGGGCGCATATCATGGAAATCTACCGCTGGGTTCACGAGATGAATCGGGGACGCCTGATGCTGGATGCGTGGCTCTACCGCAACCTGCATTTCCCGCGGGAGTTCTTCGACGAGCGGGTGTTGCGGGAGTTGGTGGCGAACGCGCCCTCGAGCGTGCGGCTGGATGGCAACACGGTGGTCCTCAAGCACGTCTACGCGCAGCGCCGCGTGCAGCCGCTGAGCACGTTTTTCGATCAGGTGCTGGACCGCGCAACGCGCGAGCGGGCCATCGACGCGATGGGCGCGTTCATCAAGGACTTGGCTGGCATGGGCTTCTTCATGAGCGACTGTTACGGCCTTCCGTGCAATACCGGGCTGACGCACGCGTCCAACGTAGCGCTGTTCGACTTCGACGACCTGGGGCCGATCCTGCGCCAACATTTTCGGGAAACGCCGCCCCTCGCCGACGAGCAAGACGAGTTGCTCTGGAATACCGAAACCGATGGCGCTTGGTTTTCCGTTGGGGAAAATGACGTCCTGGTGGACGAGTGGGAACGTTATCTGGGCGTCCCCCCCGACTTACAGAATTATTTCCGCGAAAAGCACGGCGATCTGTTTACCGTGGACTACTGGGAGCAGTTGCAGCGCCGCATCCTGGCCGGCAAGTTGCACTTTGTGATTCCGTATCCGCCGGAACGGCGACTGGATCCGCCGAAACCGGCGCGAATGGCTCATGGCCGCGGTTCCGGAAGGGCGACCTGAAAAAAACCGGGCACTGACAACAACATCGTCATCGAGGTGAAGGGCCGCCGCATGGCGGACGTCAAGCGGGTCTCGTCCAAGCCGGTGAAGTACGTCTTCGACACCTACCATCGCGGCGACCATTCCTACGGCAACGCCGTGTGGGACGGACGGTGGCGCCACCACGCTGGCGTATCGCGGCGTCGCCGAAGAGATGAAACGCAACGATCCAGCCCGCTGGCAGCAGACCGCCAAACAGCGCAAGGACGTAGCCGCCATGAACCGCCCCAGCGTCGAGCCGCCCAAGCAGACTTTCGACGACAACTCGTTCGTGCTGGACGATGGCGCGCGCAAGGTGGAGTTCCATTTCTTCGGCTAGGCGCACACCCGCGGCGACGGCTTCGTTACCGGCCCAAGGAACAGGTCCTCTGCATGGGCGACGCGGTGGTGAACGGTCGACACAACTGCACTAAANNTCAATAAGCCCAACGGGACTCCACGGTTGTACGGGCGATACGCCTTCAGTTTTCGGTATAGATCGAAAGCTACTTGCCGCCCAGAAAGTCTGGAAGATTCTTGATATATAGTGCCCTCCGGCAACACCTGCGCGGTCTATCAAGGCAGGATTTTGCCGCTATCGAGGCCCTGATTCGGCGGAGGGAGGAAAAGCAGCGCGGAGAAGCGAGCGAGCACGACGAGGGAGCGCCTGAATCTGCGTCGTCTCTCGCCGCCACGGCTACAGTATAGTCTCTACTACTGCCGAGCCAGGTTCACGCAGCAGTCCGCGGCAGCACCTCCCTCTCAATCCGCGACCCTAGTTCCTGTCCGGCGACCTCCAGGTCGTAAGCGTTCTGCAAATTCAACCAATACTGCGGCGACGTGCCGAAATACCGGGCCAGACGCATCGCGGTGTCCACCGTGATCGCCCTATTTCCGTTGACGATGGCGCTAATGCGGTTCATCGGAACCCGCAGCGCGCGCCCCAATTCGTTCAGGCTGACCCCAATTTCGTTAAGCTCGTCGCGGAGCAACTCGCCCGGGTGGATGGGCGGCAATCTACGTCTCTGTGCCATGGTTCTTCCCCTTCCTCAGTGATAATCGACGATCTCGACATCGTGCGCGCTCCCTTCGCGCCAGGAAAAGCAGATTCGCCATGGGTCGTCGATCCGAATGCTATGCTGGCCAGTCCGGCTGCCTTTCAGCGCTTCCAGCCGGTTCCCCCGGATGGCTGCCAGATCGGTAAGGCTCGTAGCTGCATCGAGCCAACGCAACCGCTTGCGCGCCTGATCCTCGATCCAGCGAAACCTCCGGCTGCTGTACCCTTCGTGAATCGCCTGGGTTTCCTGGCACCGGAACGAGCGAATCATACACGTCAAAGATACTACGTGCAGCGTACTGAGTCAACTGCGGCGAACGCTGGAACCGGCTTACGAAGCGCCATTGGCGCCATCGGGCGATGTGCGGCGTCGCCACCCCGCCCGCTTTTTTCCGGTATTCTAGTACCAGACAGCGATCCAATCGCGAGTCCCATTATGGTTCACAACGTCAAGGATCTGTCCCCCGACCAACGGCTGGCTATCGAGGGCCTCGTGGGGCGGGCTCTGAGCGACGAGGAGAGCCTCACGATACGGCCGGCGCGGGTCCTCAAGGACGCTCCATCCGGCACGGAACGCACTCGTTCATTCCGCCAATACCTCGACCACCTCGACACTCTGGCAGGGCGCGTAAAGGACGTTCCCGAAGCGGAAATCGACGCGGCGATTGACGAAGCCATGCAGCACGTTCGACGCCAGGCCGAATGATTGTCACGTTCGATACGTCGATTCTCGTTCGCGCGACAAAACGATCGGACGGCCCGGCGCGCCATGCCATCAACGCACTGGCGCTGAATCCCAATCATGTGATTGCCCTATCTCCGTTTATCCTTGGTGAAGTGGGCAAGGTCCTGAGTTATCCCCGAATGCAGGCCTTGTACAATCTCACGCCGGACGAGATCCACAGCCACGTGGATTTCCTGCGCTCAACCGCCCGCATCGTCGAGCCGCAACGCGGATTGCCCGTCGTGCTCTCCGATCCCAACGACGACCCAATCCTGTATACCGCTGTCGCCGCCGGTGCCGACATTCTGTGCGTCAGGGATCGGCACTTCTACGACCCGGTCGTCGTAGCCTTCTGCAGGGGCGAAGACATCCGGATCATGGATGACCTCTCGTTACTGGAGCTCCTCTCAGTTCCGCAAACCTGGCGGTGACTCATCTCGTCATCCCCCGTCCACGCTGAAAACAAAAGCCCACAGGCAATCCGTCAGCCGAACTCCCGTCGTCCGCATGCTACGCTTACACCGGGTAGAGCGTCGCGACCAAACCCGACCCCGCTGCCCTCGATCCTTGAAATCCGAATACTTGATCCGTCCGTGCCCGGATAGGCCGTGGGCGATTTCAAACCAGATTACGAAGCGAACCCAATTCGACCTTTGTTTTCAATAAAAACTCGAAACGAAAGCCAATTTCCACATTGGCGTGAATCACGGCCGGAATATCCGCCATAAGCCACTCAAAACACACGATTTCTGCGAAATTGGTTTCGGGTGCTCAAAAAGCTGAAAGCTGATAGCTGAAAGCTGAAAGCTACATTTGACCGCCCCCCACCCCATCCGCTATCCTAAGTCTTTCCCGATAGAGGCGCGGCGGCCATCACTAGCTGGGCGGGCATTTCCGACAGAGCTTCGGATGCCCGGCGAAAGGGGCCGATTGCAGTTCCGCCGAAACCGGCGCGGATGGCTCACGGCCGCGGCGGTTGGGGGGTAAGGCTAACACCTGCCCACTGTCACCCGATTCCGGAAGCGGGTGGAGCGCTATTCGGAAGCGAAGACTCGCCGGATCTCTCCGCGTCTTTTCTTCTGCCTTAGCCTCCCGCCCGCGCGCATACGACTATGCAGCTTTTCGAGCTAACGCGGGCGCTGATCGACACCGAGTCCATCACCGGCAACGAGGAGCGTGTCGGCCTTCAGTTGCTGGACTACGTCTCCGCCCTCGCCGCCCGCTATGGCGGCCGCGCCGAGCGTTCCGAAGTCGAGCCGCACCGCGCCAATATCTTCGCCTGCTGGGGCGACCGGCCCACCGTCACGCTCTCTACCCACATGGATACCGTGCCGCCTTTCATCCCCTCCCGCGAGGATGGCGAACACATCTGGGGACGCGGCGCGTGCGACACCAAGGGCATTATCGCCGCCATGCTTACCGCCACCGAGGCACTGCTCGAAAGCGGCGTGCGCAATTTCGGAGTACTGTTCGTGGTCGGCGAGGAGCGCAACAGCGCGGGCGCCTATCACGCGGCGGCGCGGCCCAAAGGCGCGCGCTATCTGATTAACGGCGAGCCCACCGAGAACAAGCTGGCGCTCGGTTCCAAGGGCGCGCTACGCTACGAAATCGCGGCCACCGGACGCATGGCGCACTCCGCCTATCCGGAGTTGGGCGAATCCGCCATCGACAAGTTGCTCGATGCGCTCGCCCGCATCCGCGCCATCCCGCTGCCGGTCGACGATCTGCTCGGCCCCAGCACGCTGAACATCGGAACCATCGCCGGCGGGCGCGCGCCCAACGTCATCGCCGATGCGGCCACAGCTGAAATCTTCGTCCGCCTGGTCGGCGACTCGACCGCTACCAAGGACGCCATCGCCGCCGCCGTTGCCGGAAAAGCGGAGGC
>PMVV01000337.1 GCA_003166475.1 Bryobacterales bacterium
AATTGGGAGGCGATTCATAAGCGGCCCGGTGACGGTTTTCGTTGGGCTAGGCAGCCCAGCCGGAGTCCTGCTTTACAGTGTCAGTCGACTGCTGGCTGCTGTACCGGCTCGAGCCGCTCGCGTGTACCTGGTTGACCCGGGTCTACCGGAGCACTCCAAATTCTTCGAAGCGCTGGGGCTGCCGAGCCCCTCATACATCCAAGCTGGGTGGTCTGCTTTTATGCAGGAGCTTGCGGATCGGGTTCTCGATAGTCACCTGCAGGTCCTCGATACAGCCTGCAACTCGCTTGTCAATACACACGGATTGCCTGCCGAGGACCTCGCACCGGTATGGGCCACGCTCCGCGCTTTGGGCCTTGAGGGACTTGGACGTTTGAGAGCACGATGGACGTTGAGCGAGGGTGCCTACCTCCCCAGCTATGCGGTTTCTGCCGACCTCATCGCAGACCTGCTACTCGCGGCCGCGTGCCTGGAACGCCTGCTTCATGCCCGTGCTAAATTTGAGAGCGAAGGTATTGTTGAATTTCGGGATGGAACCCACATCGCCGGTGTCATCGTGCTTGCATCTGGTCGCGGTGTGTACCGTTGGGCCAAGCTGGACGGGGAATTGCGGCACAAGCTGCCCCGGCTGCAGAGACGCGATCTGCCGCCGCGGTGCGCCATTATTTCGGGAGTTCTTGGCGGACGGGCGATCACACCACCCGAGAATATCATATTGGAAGACAAGCCTGAGGACATTGTCACCGGTCCAAGTTGGTTTGGAATGTTCAGCGCTGATGAGCTTCGGCAGAAGCCGGACGAAGTAAGGAAAAGGATAGCGTGATGGATCAGACCAGTGCGTTCACCTCTAGTACTCTCTTAGCTGCGGCCTCCGAGGTCCTGCAGGCACATGGGTATCAGCCTGCCAAGCCTGAGCACCTTAGGGACTGGACGGAATCGAACGCTCGCGTGTTTGAGGATGCCTATGGCATCGTAGCCGTTGTCGTGCACGAGACTTGGCAGGATTTGTTGTCCCACTGGATCGATGCGCAGGCGGCTCTGGTGGACCTCATTTCTGCGCGGGTCGGCCGAAGCGAACCTAAGGCTTGGGAAGGATACCTAGTCCTCCTCACACCAAGTGTGATGGAGGCCGGATCAGAACCGGAGGCTCAAGCGATTCGGTATGACACATCACGGGTTCGAAAGCTCGTTGCGAGCGGCGATGATCTTTCGCATCTGGGTGACATTGAACGTGTGCTTCTGCCGGTCCTGCCAATCCAATCTGAGGTCGCACGTGAGAGCGAGACTTCTGTGCTTCACGTCCTGCCTGGAATCCTGGCCCAGAAGGGTATCTCTGTCGAGGCCGCGAGGGCGCTTATTCGGGCATTCTCAAATCAGGAATCCCTTATGGATGGTCTCCATTCGGTGCGGGTGCAACCATGAGGGTCGCGACATTGGAAGTTCAAGGCTTCCGCGCCTTCGGCGCCTCGAAGTCGTTTGACTTCGACGCGGATGCGGTAATAGTCGTTGCTCCGAACGGCACCGGCAAGACCTCGCTTTTTGACGCAATCTTATGGGGACTGACCGGCGCCGTTCCGCGGCTTAGGTCAGACACTCATGAGCTGATTTCGCTCTATTCGGGGACCGGCGAAGCTCGCGTCTCTTTGACGCTAGTGAGCAAGGATGGTGCGCCGCTGAAAATCACACGTCGTGCTTTGGGTGACGATCAACAGCTTCGGATTGAGCATAATGGCGAGATTCTCAAAGAGAAGGCTTCCGCACAATCCAAACTGCTTAGCGCGTTGTGGCCCGCTGCCCTGCGCACACCCGACGGAACGCAGGCACTGACAGCGGCCATTGAGCGCAGCGTATACCTTCAGCAGGATCTGGTGAGGCAGTTCATTGAGGGCGACGACGCAGAGGAACGATTCGCTGCAATCAGCGAACTCGTCGGGGCTGGTCGTGCAACCGAGATACAACTCCAGCTTGAGCGTGCGCGCACGGCCTGGACAAGGGCCACAAATGATCGCGAGAGGGAAGGCGAGACTCTGCGCGCACGGATCGAATTGCTTGAAGCAAGATTAGCCGCTTCTGATCAGCGGGGACCCGCGTTTGCACAAGTGCTTGAAGAGCGGTGGAGGGGCTGGTGGCTAGTGGCGCAGAACCTAGGAGCAACTCGCAGTGAGCCTCCAAAGTTCGGCTCTGCCGACAGCGCACTGGCTCTGGATCGGGCCATAAAGGATCTGCAAGCTCTGCGCCGGACCTGCGAGCGGCGGCGGGATGTTATGTCTGGGCTGATTGCAGAAGGCGCCAAGCAGCATGCCGGCAGTTCCCTTGAAGAGGCACGCCAGTCGTTTCGGGCTGCGGAGCAGCAGCTCAAGGCAGCACGTGACCTACTGACGAGAGCTCAAGCCGAGGCGGCGCAGGAACGCGAGTCCCAGATCCGGCAGCGCGAGACGGCGGAAGAGATGCGGACGCTCGCCCAACTCGCTTTTAGGCACCTCGCGGATCGGTGTCCGGTTTGTGATCAAACGTACGATCACCAACATACTCAGCAACGGCTCCAGGCGATCATCGGCTCGCAAGTCTCGGCCGCTTCGCCGGCGCAGTCTTTGCGGGTTTCAGGGCTTGCAACGAGAGTTACAGAATGCGAGCTTGTTTTCAATGAGGCACGCCAAAACCTCCGGGATGCCGAGGAGACAGGGCGCTTGGAAATGGAGTGGGCCGAAACATCTCGACGGCTCATTGCCGAACCGGATATCCAGAAGCTAGGGGGTGGCGAACTCTTGGGTGCCCTGCGCTCCGCCGAAGGTCAGCTTTCGAATATGGCCGGTAAACTGGCAGTTCATGAGCGCGATGCGGAAACGCTCTCATTGGATCTTGCACGATCGGCGGAAGCTGCCAGGAGGTCCGAGGTTGAGCAGGAACTTTCGGCTGGGCGGGAGCAACTCCAAGAGCTCCAGAAGTGGCTCGCCGAGCGAAGGCGGACGGGTTCTGTCGCAACGCAAATTCTCGACGGCTTGCGGGAGGCTGCTTCGGAGATTGTGGAGTATAGGTTGAAGACGATCGAGCCGCTGTTGCAGCGGATCTATGCAGCAGTGGATCCCCATCCGTCCTTTCGAACCGTGAAGCTGCTGAGCCGCTTCACGCGTGGTCATGGGCGATTGATCCCCGAGATCGTGGATCCTGCTGTGAATGTCTCGTCTCAGCGTCCCTCTGCGGTTCTTTCCAGCTCACAGATGAACGCATTGGCCGTCTCACTTTTCCTTGCGTTGAATCTCGGCATCGCGAAGCTCCCGCTCGAATCGGCAATACTCGATGATCCATTGCAGAGCCTTGACGATGTCAATTTGCTCGGCTTGGTTGATCTGCTGCGCCGCACAAAGCAGCACAGACAGCTCTTTATTTCGACGCATGATCCACGCTTCGGCGCCCTGTTGGAACGGAAGCTGAGGCCTGTTGCACCGGGATCTCGCACAGTGGTAGTGTTCTTGGAGAACTGGTCTCGATCGGGTCCGTCCGTTCGGCAGCGCGACATCCAGGGCAGTCCATCCGGGCTGCGCGTCGTGGCTTGATGGGTGACCGGGAACCCGAAGGCTTACGGTCCGCTATCTACAAGCCATCGGCGGCCCTAGTTTTACCGCCGGACATAACGCCGATGCACGGCACAGAGAGGGCATACGTGGTCTCCTTATTGGGCGATCACCAGCTTGCCGACTCCATCCGCGCGATGCTCGACTTGATGGAAGGCTTCCGCGATGCGCTCCAGCGGGCGCGTGTGCGTGATCATGGCGGCGAACCGCGGGAGATTGGCGGCCAGCATCTCGCGCGCGGCCTCGGTCTCGTGATTGGAGCGGCGCACGGTGTAAATCGCCAGTTCCTTGCGGCGCATCGGCGAGAACTCCAGCGGCACTTGCACTTCCACGGGAATTCCGGTGACCACCACGCGCCCGGCGTGGCGCGTGGCGCGCAGGCAGTTGTTGGTGGAGCCGCCGGTGGCGGCGCAATCGATGGCTACGTCCACGCCGCGGCCGCCGGTGTCGCGCAGAATCTCGCGCGAGAGGTCGATGGCGGAGGGGTCCAGCACCGCGTCGGCGCCGGCCTGGAGCGCCAGTTCGCGGCGCGCGGCGACCGGCTCGATGGCCCAGACCCTGCCCGCGCCGGCCAGCTTCAGGCAGACGACCGTCATCAGCCCGATGGGACCCGCGCCGAAGACCGCGGCGGTTTCCCCGGGCCGCAACGCCACAAACTGCATGGAGTGCAACACCACCGCGAGCGGCTCGATGATCGTCGCGTCGCGCGCGCTCATGCCCGGCGGAATCGCGATCAGGTTGTGCGCGGGAATGTTGGCGTAGTCGCGAAAGAATCCGGGATCGCCCGGCATGCTCATGAAGCGCAGGTTGGCGCAGACGTTGTGATGGCCGGTGCGGCAGAATTCGCAATGGTAGCAGTAGATGGCCGGCTCGAACGCCGCGCGGTCGCCGGCATTCCAGCCGGTGACGCCAGCGCCCACCCGCACGATTGCGCCCGCCGGTTCGTGGCCCAGCACCATGGGATACTGGCACGGCGTGTCACCCACTGCGCCTTCGGCGTAGGAATGCAGGTCGGAGCCGCAGATGCCGACGGCGTCGATGCGCACCTGCACCTCACCCGGGCCGGGATCGGCCAGCGCCGCATCCAACAACCGGAACTGGCGCAATCCGCAAAGCTCGGCGACGCGCGCGTTCATCGGCCGTCCTCGGTGGGCGGGCGGCGCAGAGTCAGCGAGGCGATGTGGTCCAGCACCGCGTGGAAGTAGGCCATGTCGCGTTCTTTTTCTGGCATGTCGTCGTGCACGGAGGCGAGCGCGCCGGGCAGATAGCGGAAGGGGAATCGCTGCGCCTGAATCCAGGGCAGGTATCCCCAACCATCGGCGCGGTGGAAGAAGATGTCGCAACTGGCCAGGTCGGCGGCCAGATGCTCGACGGTGGTGGCGCGGCCGTTGTCGTCCTCGGTCATCAGAACAGGGCGATCCGCATCTTTCAGTTCGGCCACGCGGCGGGCTTTCTCGCGCGGGTCGCGGCCATCGCCATGGACCAGCAAGACATCCACCTGGCCTTGCAGCGACTGCGGATAGCGCATGCGGCCGTCGCTCGAAACGCCGATGGGCAAGACGAAGTTGCTGTGCTTGAAACGCTCGCGCACGTCGTCGATGAGCGGAATGATGTTTTGCGGAATGTAGCCCTTGAAGTCCCACTGCGGGCCGGGCAGGTCGTACTCGTTGGCCACGTCCACGATCACGTTGCGGAAGTCATGCGCGATGAGCCAGTCGGTGATGTTCACGGCGGCGTTGTGGATGGCGGCGGTGGACCGGAACTGCCCGGCCTGGCCGTGATAGAAATACATCAGGTTGACGAACATGCCGCGCTGGTCGGCGGCGCGCAGCAGGCGTTCCAGGCGCGCGAGCCAATCCTGCTTGAGCGAACCATCGGGCTGGAAAGCGCTCACGTAGGCTCCCCTTCCGGGGCCGAGGCGATAGGCGTTCTCGCG
>PMVV01000332.1 GCA_003166475.1 Bryobacterales bacterium
CCAAAATTACATCTGGGCGAATTGTTACCTTAGCATTTGCATATTGTGTTTTCAACCGCGCTCAGCGGAGCATTGCCGCCTGGCGCGCTACCGGGCCGTGCGCCAGGCGCCACTGGGGCGCTGGGTTGGAGTGCGGGGGTGGATCGCTTTCGGGAAGGGGTGCACCGCTGAGTAGCGGAGGGTGCACCTGCATCTCTGGGAGCACGGATGTGGCCTCGTCGGGGATTGGTAACCATAAGTCGGCTTGTGCCCGCCGATGGGTCGTTCGATCAGGATTCCTCCCGTGAAACGCCGCNNCCCATAGGTCAGCTTGGGTCCGGTGATGCCCGCGCCGGGGGTCACGGGCAAATCCTCCCCTGAAACGCCGGTCGTTTTATGGACGAGGCAGGCCCAAGCCGGCCAGCGTACGAGCCGCGCCGGAACGTAACGGTTGCGTCCTCGGCACTATACTGTGGATATGACATTCAGGGTCGTTCTGGAACGTGATCCCGAGACCGGCGATTACTCTGCGGTCTGCCCGGAACTCCCTGGCTGCGCTTCTGCCGGCGAAACCGAAGCGGAAGCCAGAGCGAATATTCGAGAGGCCATAGAGCTCTACCTGATGCCAGGAGACATCGATTTGCCCGAAGACGCGAAGCTCTTGGAGCTTACGGTTGGGTGAACGGGGGACGCCTCGGCTCTTTTCGGATCAGGTGATCCGGGTTCTTCGCATCGCGGCTTTCTGTGGATCGACGGTTCCGGCAGCCACCAGAAGTGGCGGCATCCGGTCACCGGAAAGCAGGTCATAGTTGCCCATCACCGCGGCCGCGTGCTTCCGCTCGGAACCATGAGGGCGATCATCGAGGGCAGGGGCATCGAGCCTTCGGAGTGGTTGACATGAGAGTGAAAAAGAAGACTGGCAGGATTCGGCTGCCGCGACAGACCGCCGGTTACAACGAACTCGCGGATTTCTTCGATCGGCACGATGGCACCGACCTGCTAGACCAGGGCATCACCGAGATCGATCNNGGATCGTGCGGATCTGGGCCGCATGCTGCGCGAATACTGGAGCCAGCCAAACACGAAGCAGTTGAATATCCGCATCCCGCCGGCGGCCAAGCGCATGATCGAGAGGCTGGCGAAACGCAAGACGGTTGAAGTTTCGACGCTGGTTAGGATGTGGGTGATCGACAGTATGCGCCGGGAGGCGGCGGGCTAGTACATCGTCCAGTTAGTTNNAAAGGCGGCTGCGGCCAAGATTGGCCGCCCCACGGTGCAACCGAACTGCCAGTATTCTTTAAGGGACTATCTGTACGATGTACTAGGGCGCGCTACGCGCGCTTGGCGGACAGGCAAGTCCGCCGCAGGCTGCCAGCCTGCCCCACGACGTTGGTACTAAGTAGGCGCCGAATTTGAACCTTCGATACTATTGCCGCGCAGTGAACGAAGCCGCAGTATGAACTCATGGCAGACAAAGATCCAAGACTCGACCCAGCGGCGGAGCGGCGCGCGTCGAGGCGATTTGCAATCGAGCAGGAAGTGTCCTACAAGGTTCTGGACCACAGGGCCGCGGTCCCCGAGTGCGGCGCTGGGAAAACACTGGACATCAGCAGCAAAGGCGTGCTTTTCGAAACTGTGGAGCGCTTACGTCCCGGAAAGCGGGTGGAGGTGTCGGTGAACTGGCCGGCCCAATTGGAGGGGGGGTGTCCGCTCAAATTCGTGGCGGTTGGCAGGGTGGTGCGGGCCGATGAGACGCGCGCGGCCATGCACATCGAACAACATGAATTCCGCACCCGCCGCAACAAGGAGTTGCCCGCGATAGAGCCGGAAAGGCTATCCCGCGTCCGCGTGCCGTATTATTGAAGTTGGACCCCAGACTCGAGACGGATACCGCCGTAGATCAGTACCGCGCTTTGCTGGACGTGGCCGAATCGATTTCACGGAACCGGGACCTGCCCGCGTTGTTTGAAGATCTGGCGCAGCGTTTGCGCGGGGTGGTTCCGTTCGAGTATCTGAACCTGGTGCTGCACGTTCCCGAGCGCAATACCATGCGCCTGCGAGTGCTGACTTCCACGCGGCCCGCCGAACCGTCCTTCCTGGAAACACCGGTGGAGGAGACGCCCTCCGGGTGGGTTTGGCAGACGCAGCGGCCGCTGGTGATCCACGATATCGACCAGGAGACGCGCTACCCCAAGATCATGCAGTTGCTGCGGGAGCATGGGGTGCGGTCCTGCTGCGTGCTGCCGCTGACCACGGCGCAGCGGCGCTTGGGGGCCATGGGACTGGGTGGAGCGGAGCCTTCGGCTTTCGCCCACGCGGACCTTGAATTCCTGGCGCAGGCCGCCCGGCAGGTGGCCGTGGCGGTGGAGAACGTTCTCAACTACGAAGCCGCGCAATGCTATCAGGCGGAACTGGCGCGCCAGCGCGACCGCGTGCAGATGGTGCTCGACGTCACCAATGCGATGGTGGCGAACCTGGATCTGCGCGAGCTGTTCCAGGCGGTCTCGGAACTGTTGCGGCGCCTGATCCGGCACGAGTATGCCAGCCTGGTGCTGGTCGATCCGGCCAAGGGGCAACTGCGCCTGGAAGCGTTCGATTTCCCCGGCAGCAATAGCCAGATCCACGAGGTGCAAATGGCCTCGCTCGAAGATTCGCCCGCGGCCGATGCCATGCGCACGCGGCAGCCGCTGCTGTTGAATCGCATCGATGTCGAGCGCTTTCCTTCCGAGATCGTGCGCCGCTTGTTGGACGAGGGTTTGCAATCGGCGGTCTGCATCCCGCTGTTGCGCGGCGACCGGGCGCTAGGCACGCTCAATGTAGCCAGCATGCGCGAGGCGGCTTTCACGCCGGATGACGTGGCGCTGCTCACGCAGATCGGCAACGAGCTGGCCATCGCGGTGGAGAACGCGCTGGCCTTTCGCCAGATCGAGGGACTGAAGGACAAGCTGGCGGAGGAGAAGCTGTATCTGGAAGACGAGATCCGCACTGAATACGATTTCGAGGAGATCGTGGGCGAGAGCCAATCGTTGAAACGCGTGCTGCGCGATGTGGAGACGGTGGCGCCCACCGATTCGACGGTGCTGATCCAGGGTGAAAGCGGCACGGGCAAGGAGCTGATCGCGCGCGCCATCCACAATCTGAGCGCGCGGCGCCAGCGCACGTTTGTGAAAGTGAACTGCGCCGCCATCCCGACGGGCTTGATCGAGAGCGAACTGTTCGGCCATGAGAAGGGCGCGTTCACCGGGGCCATCAGCCAGAAGATCGGGCGCTTCGAGCTGGCCGATAAGGGCACGCTGTTTCTCGACGAGATCGGCGACATCCCACTGGAGTTGCAACCCAAGCTGCTGCGCGTGCTGCAGGAGCGCGAGTTCGAACGGCTGGGGAGCACGCGCACGGTGAAGGTGGACATTCGGCTGGTGACGGCCACCAATCGCGACCTGAGCCAGATGATCGCCAGCCGCGAATTTCGCGAGGACTTGTTCTACCGGCTGAACGTGTTTCCCATTACGCTGCCGCCTTTGCGCGAGCGGCGGGAAGATATTCCGCTGCTGGCGAGGTACTTTACGCAGAAATACGCGCGGCGCATGAACCGGGCGATCGAGACCATTCCAAGCGAGGCCATGGAAGCGCTGACCAACTGGAACTGGCCGGGCAATGTGCGGGAACTCGAAAACCTGATCGAGCGGGCCGTGATTCTGACGCGCGGCGCGGCGCTGCACGTACCGCTGGCGGAGTTGCGCAACGGCGGCGAGGCGGCGCCTGCGACGGGGACGCCGACCACGTTGGAGGAGGCCGAGCGGGAACATATCCTGCGCGCGTTACGGGAGTCGAAGTGGGTGGTGGGCGGGCCGGCGGGGGCGGCGGTGCGATTGGGGCTGAAGCGGACCACGCTGCAATCGCGCATGCTGAAGCTGGGGATTAGGCGGGGCGGGTAGTGCTGCGGAGGCTGCCGCAGCGCACGACGCTGCCCCGCAGAGCAGCATAGCCGCAAGCAAGGTGGGGCGGCCTGAGAGGCCGCCGCAGGCCGGGGGCCTGCCCCACGAAGAATATTTATCGGGCAGGGAGGGTTCTACGTGAAGCGGTTACGATTGGTTTTCATAGCGATTGCGGTTCCCGCGTTGGCGGAGACCGTAGTGATTGACTCCGCCGGTGCGAGCCATCCATTTCCGCATTTCTGGGAGCAGGTTTTTGGTTCGGGCCGCGCCAACCTGGCGTTGCGCGAGAGCTACCGGCGCGACCTGCGCGCGATGCGGAGCGCCACCGCCATCCAGTACGTTCGCTTCCACGCCATCTTCCACGACGAGAACGGCGTGTACGACGAAGATGCGCAAGGCCGGCCGGTCTACAATTTTTCCTACGTGGACCAGATCTACGACGGGCTGCTCGAAGACGGAGTGCGGCCCTTCGTCGAGCTCAGCTTCATGCCCAGGAAGCTTTCCGCGGCGCCGCCCGTGGTGTTCCCCTTCTGGTACAAGCCGCTGGTTTCGCCGCCCAAGGACTACGGCAAATGGGGCGAGTTGGTCCGCGCGTTCGCGCAGCACCTGGTGGACCGCTATGGCATCGACGAAGTGGCCGAGTGGTACTTCGAAGTGTGGAACGAGCCTAACATTTTGTTTTGGGCGGGCAAGCCGCCGGAGTCCACCTACTATCAGCTCTATGCGGCGGCGGCCGGGGCGCTGAAGGGCGTCGACCGGCGGCTGCGCGTGGGCGGTCCGGCGACGGCGCAGGCGGCCTGGGTGGACCGATTGATCGCGTACGCGGCGAAGAACAACGTGCCGATCGATTTCGTATCCACGCATGTTTATGGCAACGACAGCGCGCGGGATGTTTTCGGCACAGATGAGAAAATCAGCCGGCGCGACATGGTGGCGCGGGCGGCAAGGAAGGTGTTCGACCAGGTGAAGCACTCGGCGCTGCCGGACCTGCCGATCCACTGGACGGAGTACAACGCCAGCTACTCGAGCGAGCCAGCCGTCACGGAAGCGCCGTTCATGGGGCCGTGGCTGGCCAACAACATCCGGGAATGCGACGGGTTGGTAAGCAGCATGTCTTACTGGACCTTCTCGGATGTGTTTGAGGAGGGGGGCGTGGTGAAGACGCCGTTTTACGGGGGGTTCGGCTTGTTCGCGGAGGGCGGCATCCCCAAGGCGGCATTCCACGCGTTCCGGCTGCTGCATCAACTGGGGACCGAACGCCTGACCGTGGATTCGGAGTCGGTATTGGCGACGCGCCGCGCGGATGGCGCGCTGGAGGTGGCCGCGTGGAACTATGCTGCGCCGGAAGAGGCGGGCTCGCCGACGGAATTGTCGCTGCTGTTCAAGGGGCTGACCGCCGGCAAACACACGGCCCGCATCGAACGGGTGGACGCGGAGCATGGCTCGCCGCTGAAGGCATGGGAAGACATGGGACGGCCGGCTTCCCCTTCGCGCGCGCAAATCGCAGCACTGCGGAGCGCGGGGCAGCCTGGCGTTCCGGAGACGATGGAGATCGGCGGCGACGGTTCGTTGAAGCTGAAGCTGGGCGCGCACTGCCTGGCGCTGGTGGAGGTGCGCTGAGCGATCAAAGCAGGCGGCGGCCGGCAGCGCTGGTATCGTAACCGCCCAAGCCTTCGAGTTCGCGGCGAAAGCTGGCGCGGTTCAAGGTGTCGAGCAGCGCGGCGACGGGCGGGTAGTCCAGGTGCGGGCGGCGAATGGCGAGGTCGTAACGCTCGGTGGCCAGCGGGATGAAGTCCAGACCGAAGACGCGGGCGGCGGCGCGTGTGGCGATACAGCAATCCGCGTCGCCGGCGCGCACCTGCCAGGCGGCCTGAAGATGCCCGGCGGCCAGGCGATCGTATCCGCGAACCTTTTCGCCGGCCAGACCCAGACGATCGAGATGCGCATCGAGCAGGAGGCGGCTGCCGGCGCCGGTTTCGCGATTCACGATGGCTACGTCGCGACGGGCGAAGTCGGCGACCGAGCGGATGGATTTGGGATTGCCGGGGGGCAGCACCAGGCCTTCCTCCCAGACTGCCAGCGAGATCACCGCTACGCTATTCCGCGCGAAGAGGCGATGAATGGCCGGCAGATTCGATTCGCCGCTGGCCTGGTCGCGGAGATGCGTACCGGCCACGTGGACGACTCCCTGCTTCAGCAGCGCCAACGCCTGCGAGCTATTGCGTTGCGCGACGACCAGTTCGACTCCGGCGCGGAGCACGTGGCGGGCGAGCACGGAGATGCCCGGATCGCAGCCGGCGACGAGAATGCGGTTGGCCAGGTCGTATTCGGCGTGAAAGAGCTGGACCGTTCCTTTCGTGGGTTTGGCGGTGAGGGCGGGAGGGGCGACGTCGCCAAGCAGGACCGCATCGGCGGTGGGCAGATACCAGGGGAGCGGCGACGGCGACGAGGCGATGGTGCGGCGGTCCACGCGGCAGAGTTGCATGGGATCGCCGGCGCGCGGGGGGTCCGGCTGGGGCAGCAGCGTCACCTGTTGGGTGGGGAGCGGGGCGGCGGGCGCGGCGGACGGGAGCGAAAAGATGTCTTCCACGTTGACTTCGAGGGTGCGCGCCAGGCGCAGGGCGACGGCGGTGTTCGGCACATAGCTGCCGGATTCGATGGCGTAGACGGTCTGGCGGCTGATGCCGGCGCGTTGGGCGAGATCGGCTGCGGAGAAGCCGCGCTTCTGGCGGTGGGCCGTCAGGTGGTTGGCGATGGGGCGGTTGTCTTTCATTGCTACCATTGTGGCAGCAGAGTTGAGAGATCGGAAGGTTTATGACCGGCGAGGAACGGGAGCGGTATTCACGGCAGATTCTGTTTGCGGGCCTGGGCGAGGAGGGCCAGGAGCGGCTGCTGCGGGCGCATGCGGCCATCGTCGGTTGCGGCGCGCTGGGGAGTTTCCAAGCGGCGGCGCTGGCACGGGCGGGCGTGGGACGGCTCACCATTATTGATCGGGACTATGTTGAGCCGAGCAATCTGCAGCGGCAATGGCTGTTCGAAGAATCCGACGCCGCCGAAGCTCTGCCGAAGGCGGTGGCGGCGGAGCGGCGTCTGGCGCGCATCAATTCGTGGGTTCAGGCGCGTGGGGTGGTCGCCGATCTGACGCCTGCGAATGTTGAAGAGCTGGTGGGCGAGGCGCAGGTGATCCTGGATGGCACCGACAACTTCGAAACCCGCTACCTGATCAACGATTTTGCGCTGAGCCGCGGGATTCCCTGGATCTACGGCGCGGCGGTGGGCAGCTACGGACTGACTATGCCGGTGATTCCGGGACGGACGGCGTGCCTGCGGTGTGTGTATCCCGATCCGCCCGCCGGAGCGCAGCCTACCTGCGAAACGGCCGGCGTGCTGAACTCCATTACCGCGGTGATTGCCGCGTTGCAGACGGCCGATGCGCTGAAGATTCTGGCGGGCCGGACGGACGCCGTGCGCGCGCGCCTGACGACGGCGGACGTGTGGGAGGGCGGCGTCCGGCAGATCGAGCAGCCCTCGCCGGACCCGAATTGTCCGGCCTGCGGTGCGCGCGATTTCGTGCATTTGGAAGGCCGGCGGCGGGCGCCTGTCAGCTTGTGCGGGCGCAACGCGGTGCAGATCCACGAGCGCGCACGGCCGCTCGACCTGGTGCAGCTTAAGGCGGCGCTGGCGCCGCTGGGCGAGGTGCGGGCCAACGAGTTCGCGCTGCGGTTTGTGACGGGGCCGTATGAGATGACCATATTTCCGGATGGCCGGGCGATTATCAAGGGCACCACGGATATCGGGTTGGCGCGGAGTTTATATGCCCGGTTTGTGGGGGGGTGATGGGGGGAACTCACCCCTAGGCCTCTAGGCAGGCCACGAAAAACGATGGCCTGCCCCACGGCACTAGCGCGGCCGGCCGATGGACGTTTCCTCGCGAATAATCCCGGACATGGCAGCCAGGCGCGCGGGTTCAGGCATGCCGGCCGCGTTCAGGGAGGCATAAAGAGCCAGCGCCCGATCGCGCTCGCCCTCCGCCAGCAAACGCTCCGCGCACAAGAGGCCGGCGTCGGCTACGGCCATTCTGGTCATCCCCTGGGTCTTCGCAAGGGCAGCCTGCAGGTCCTCGATGGCAGACACGCCGCCAATGTTTCCCAACGCTGCGGCCGCCGCGCGGGCGACATAGGGGTCGGCGCCGTATATCATCTTCGCCAGAGCAGGTCCGGCTTGGGCATCCCTGCGTTTCCCGATGGAGTTGATTACGCCGATCAGGAGATTGCCTTTGAGCTTCGGCAACGGGGCACGCAGAGCCTCATCGGCAGTTGGATCGGCGATCGGCTCGAGGCCATAGCGTGCGTACGTGCCCAAGCGCTCATTGCCGAGCAGAGACGCGAGCGCCGGCACTGCCTCTTTCGCCCCAAGCTCGCCGATCCGCTGGCAAGCCTTGGCCTTCTGGAATTCCGGCGATCCGGCGTCGGTGAGGATGCCGATGAGAGCGGCAGCATCCATCCTAGCGATGCCGCCCTCCTGAAACTCGGGCGGAGGCGCCGGTGCAGGTTGTGTCTTTTGCTGCATGGTATGTCTCCTTGGCTCAGACTCGCCACGGCTCGCGCAACGCGCGCGACCGCATCCGATTGGCGATATCGTCGTTGGTGAACTCCCGCTTGCTGGGGTCCCAGGTCAATTTCTTGCCGCGCTGGAATGCGATGAAAGCCGCGTGGCACACAATATGCGAGTTGGCCGCCGCGGCTGCGCTGGCGCGGGGCAACTGACGCGTCTTGATGGAGCGAAGCAGGTCTTCCACATGATTCACCAGTGCAAGACTGGCCGACTCGGTGGGCCGCAGCAGCGGCTTGATGTTGGCGGAGCATGCGATGCGGGTGGCGTCGCCGGTCTCCACCCAGCCCTGGTCGCCTTCTATGCGGAAGCTGCAGGAGCCGGTTTTCAAGCTGCCATCCCAGCCGTCATCGCGCATCACCAGGTTCACTCCATTCGCATATTTGCAGAGGACCTGGTAGGGGCCGGTGTTGGCGCCGACGGGCTGGTACTCCACTGGCTGCGTGTCATCGAGCTCCGCCGCCCATTGGCACAAATCCACGGTGTGCGATCCCCACTCGAGGATGCCGCCTCCATGAAAATCGTAATAATTGCGCCAGCCGCCTCGCACATATTCGGAGTTGTAGGGACGCCAGGGAGCGGGTCCCAGCCAGCGATCCCAGTCGAGCACCTCGCGGGGGGGCGGCGCCTCGGCGGCGAGCCAGTCGCGGCTGGGAAGGGGCGGCCAGTTGACCGAGGGGCCGACGTTGGCGTAAAGAGTTTGCAGCTTGCCGAGGGCGCCGGACTTGAGCAGGTCCTTGCAGAGCTGGAAGTTGGCGCCATTGCGGCGCTGGCAGCCGGCCTGGTAGATGCGGTTGTACCGGCGGAAGGCATCGGCCAGCGCCCTACTCTCCTTGATCGACATGGAGCAGGGCTTCTCGCAATACACATCCTTGCCGTGCTGTGCGGCGAGGATGGCGAGAGGAGTGTGCCAGCGGTCGCCGGTGGCAATCAGCACGGCATCGATGTCGGGACGGGCGAGCAGCGCGTAGTGATCGTCGTACATTTGGCAGTCGTGGTTGCCATACTTCTGGTCGACCATGGACTTGACTGCTTCGCGCCGCTCATTGCGGACATCGCAGACCGCGACGAATCGCGCCTGGCTGAAGTTGAGCAGTTTGCCGAGGTCGTGTTCCCCGCGGGCGCCAATGCCGATGCCGCCGAAAACAATCTTGTCGCTGGGCGCAACGGCCCCCGCCCGCTGGCCGAGCACGACGCTACGGGCGACGATGGGTGCGAGGGCGGTCTTGAGAATCTGGCGACGGGTAGTCATGGTAGTGTCAACACGGATTTTATCCCGATTTGGTGCGTTACGCTGAACAGCATGAAGACCAACGCTGTGCGACTGCTGGATACAATGGGCGTCCGGTACGAGTTGCGCGAGTACGAGGTGGATCCGGCGGTCTTGGATGCCGAGACGGTGGCTCGCAAGATCGGGCTGCCCGCGGAGAGCGTGTTTAAGACGCTGGTGGCGCGCGGGGACCGAAACGGCGTTTGCCTGGCGGTGGTACCGGCGAACATGGAATTGGATGAAAAAGCGCTGGCGCGGCTCACCGGCGATCGGAAGACCGAACTGGCGCCGCTTAAAGAAGTGCAGCCGCTTACCGGATATATCAGGGGTGGGGTGACCGCACTGGCGTGCAAGCGGAAATATCCCGTGTTCGTCGACGATACGGTGGAACTGTTCGATGTGATTTCCGTTTCGGCGGGCGTCCGGGGGACCCAGATCCTGCTGCGGCCCACGGATTACGTCGCGGCCGTCGATGGCACCCTGGGCGCTATCAGCCGGCGGAAACAGTAGTCCGATGACCGGGCGATTATTAAGGGCCGTGGATATCGGAACGGCTCGCGGCCTGCGGCGGCTTCTTTGTTGTAGAAGGCGATGGCGGCAATCTTCCGCATTAGATCTCGGCCGCCACGCTCAGAAAGCCTTCAATCACACGGAGCAGTTCTGGAACGTCGCGTAAACCGACGATCTGCTTCCAAGGCAGATCTGCCATTTGGGCGCGCATCTCCGGGGAGATGCGCTTGGCGGCCTCGCCGATGATTTCGAGATTCCGCATCACTGCATCCTGGTAGACAACGTTGCCGAAGAACTCGTCCCGGCCTGCTCGGACACAGTCTCCGACGCGTTGACATCGCTCGCGAATGTGATGCAGATAAAGGAGCTGGCTTTTCATAGCGGCACGGCTTCGCGCAGAACTTCGTCCTTAATGAACCAGTGAAGGCCCCGTTCGCTGCCGATGTCAACGGTGACGCCCAGCAACTCTTCAAGATCCTGCTTGAGCCCCACGACATCCAGGAGGCTACGGTCCGACTCCCACTCAACGAGCAGATCCAGATCGCTGCTGGCCGTGGCCTGGCCCCTGGCCACCGAACCATACACCCGGATACTGCGCGCGCCGTGCCGGTGCGCCGCATCCAGGATGGCCGCCCGCTTTTCATGGCGCAAGTCGTCCAATGACACCATACCCTCCAGTATCTATCAAACCACCAGCCACAGCGCTCAAGGCTCGTCGTGTTACCCTTAGATTTCCCTATGAGTAACATCCAGATTACCCTGCCCGACGGCAGTCAACAGTCCGTCGAGGCGGGGAGCCGGCCCATCGATATCGCCCGCGCCATCAGCCCCCGCCTGGCCGACGCCGCCATCGTCGCCAAGGTGAATGGCGATTTATACGATCTGACTCGCCCCCTCGAAACCGACGCCACCCTCCAGATCCTCACCGCCAAGGACCCCGCCGCGCTCACGGTCTACCGCCATTCCACCGCGCACCTGCTTGCCGCGGCCGTGCTGGATCTGTTCCCCGAAACCAAGCTAGGCATCGGCCCGCCCATTGACACCGGCTTCTATTACGATTTCGACCGGCCCACCGCCTTCACTCCCGAAGACCTCGAGAAGATCGAGAAGCGCATGTGGGAAATCCAGGCGCGCGACCTGCCCTACGAGCGCATCCTCACCCCCAAAGACGAAGGTCTGCGCAAATATGCCGACGACTGGATGAAGAAGGAACTCATCGAAGAGCGCGCCGGCGACGTCTTCAGCCAATACACCCTCGGCCCGCATTTCATCGATTTCTGCCGCGGCCCGCACCTGCCCTCCACGTCCAAGGTCAAGGCGTTCAAGCTGCTCTCGATCGCCGGCGCCTACTGGAAGGGCGACGAAAAAAACAAGCAGTTGCAGCGCATCTATGGCACCGCGTTCTTCAGCAAGAAGGATCTCGACGAGTATCTCGCCAAGCTCGAAGAAGCCAAGAAGCGCGACCACCGCAAGCTCGGCAAGGAGTTGGACCTTTTCAGTATCCAGGAACTCGCCGGACCCGGCCTGATCTTCTTCCATCCCAAGGGCGGCATCGTGCGCCGCCAGATCGAAGACTGGATGCGCGACCAGTACATCAAGCGCGGCTACTCGCTGGTCTACACGCCGCACGTGATGCGCGCCGAGTTGTGGAAGACCTCGGGCCACTACAATTTCTACGGCGACAACATGTTCAAGCGCATGGAGCTGGATGACGCCGAATACCAGCTCAAGCCCATGAACTGCCCCGGCCACATCCTGATCTATCGCGACAAGCCGCACAGCTACCGCGACCTGCCCGTGCGGCTCGGCGAGCTGGGCACCGTGTACCGCTATGAGCGCTCGGGCGTCCTGCACGGCCTGCTGCGCGTGCGCGGATTTACGCAGGACGACGCGCACATCTTCTGCGCGCCCGAGCAGATCGAAGACGAGATCGTCGACTGTCTGCAGTTCGCTATAGACACGCTGCACACCTACGGCTTCGACGAATACGAAGCGGAGCTTTCCACCTGGGACAACGGCGCCAGCGGCAAGTACGATGGCTCGCCCGAACAGTGGAAGCTGGCCGAAGACGCGCTCGCGAAAGCCACCGCGCGGCTCGATATGAAGGTGAAGGTGATGCCCGACGAGGCTGCCTTCTACGGACCCAAGATCGACGTGAAGCTGGTGGACGCCATTGGCCGGCTGTGGCAGCTATCGACGGTGCAGTTCGATTTCACCCTGCCGCGCCGCTTCGGGCTGGAGTACATCGCCGAAGATGGCAAGGCGCACCAGCCCGTGATGGTGCACCGCGCCCTATACGGTTCGGTGGAGCGCTTCTTCGGCATCCTGCTGGAGCATTACGCGGGCGCGTTTCCGGTGTGGCTGGCGCCGGTGCAAGCCATCGTGCTGCCCATCACCGACCGCCAGTCGGATTACGCCCGTTCGGTCCGCGACCAGTTGGATGCAGCCGGTATTCGCGCCACCGTGGATGATCGCAGCGAGAAGGTTAACCTGAAGATCCGCGACGCGCAGTTGCAGAAGATCCCCTACATGCTGGTGGTCGGGGGCCGCGAGGCGGAGAGCGGCCAGGTGGCGGTGCGTCATCGCAAGCACGGGGACAAGGGAGCCAAACCCGTCGCCGATTGCATCGCGGAGATCCGAGGGCTGATCGATTCCAAGGCTGTCACTGAGTAAATTCGTCGCGGACTTGCTGGGCTTGGGCGGTTAGGCCAATGTGCGAGTATATGCCGGCAGCCAGTTCGGAGGCTTCGCGCGCGAGGCTCACGTTGTGCTGGAGTGTGGCTAGCTTGGCCATGGACGCGAGGCTGTTGGCTTCGCCAAGACGATCACCGGTTTGGCGGAAGATGGGCAGAGCTCGCTGATAGAGTTGTTCGGCCTCGGCGTAGCGTGCCTTCGCGCGAGCAACATCGCCGAGGCTCTTGAGGCAGTTAGCTTCCCCAAACCGATCCCCGATTTGGCGGTATATCGGTAGCGCCTGCTGGTAAAGCTCAGCGGCCTCGGCGTAGCGGGCCTGCCGGAGCGCCACGTCGCCCAGGCCCTGCACGCAATTGGCCTCGCCCAGACGTGCCCCGATTTGGCGGAAGATGGGCAGCGCTTGATGGTAGATCTCAGCGGCCTCGGCGTAGCGGGCCTGCTGAAGCGCCATATCTCCCAAGCCTTGTAGGCAGTTGGCTTCGCTCAAGCGTGCCCCGATTTGGCGGAAGACAGGCAGCGCCTGCTGGTAGAACTTCTCGGCCTCCGCGTAGCGATCCTGCTGGAGCAATGCGTCGCCCAGGCTTCGGATGCAATTGGCCTCGCCTAGTCGATCCCCGATTTCATTGTAGATCGGCAGGGCCTGTTGGTAGAGCGCCCGGGCCTCGGTGTAGCCGGACCGCTGGAGCGCCACATCGCCAAGACTCCTTATACAGTTGGCTTCGCCCAGGCGATCCCCGATTTGGCGGTGGATGGGCAGCGCCTGCCTATAGAGCCTCTCGGCATCGGCTCCGCGGCTCTGCATGCGGGCCACATCACCCAGGCTCCTCAGACAGTTGGCCTCGCCCAAGCTAGCCCCGATCTGGCGGTAGATCGGCAGGGCCCGCTGATAGAGCTTCTCTGCCTCGGCGTAGCCGGCCTGCCGGAGCGCCACGTCGCCCAGGCTCAGGAGGCAGTTGGCCTCGCCCAGGCCAGCTCCAATTTGGCGGTAGATGGGCAGGGCCTGTCGGTAGAGCGTCTCGGCATCCGCGTAGCGGGCCTGAGCAAGCGCCACCTCGCCCAAACCCTGTAGGCAGTTGGCCTCGCCCAAGCGATCCCCGATCTGGCGGAAGATGGGCAGCCCCTGCTGGTAGAGCTTGTCGGCCTCTGTGGAGCGGTCCTGCAGGCGCGCGAGATCGCCGAGGCCGTGCAGGCAGTTTGCCTCGCCCAGGCGATCCCCTATTTCACGGAAGATTGGCAGGGCCTCCCGGTAGAACTCCTCGGCATCAGCGCAGCGGTCCTGCATGCGCGCCATATCGCCAAGGCCGTGCAGGCAGTTGGCCTCGCCCGAACGCGATCCGAGTTGGCGGTAGATACGTAGTGCCTGTTCATAGAGGTACGCGGCATCCGCGTAGCGGTCCTGCATGCGCGCCACATTGCCCAGGCTCCGGACACACTTGGCCTCGCCCCCGAGGTCTCCGATCTTCCGATAGAGCGCCAACGCACGCTCGAAATGCTCGCGGCCGTCGTCAGCGGTCCCTTCAAACTCGGATGCTCGTCCAAGCTGGTACGATACCGCCGCCAGCACTGGAAGATCCAGCTCTGCGGCTGTCTCCATCTCCTTCAGCACGTGCCGAAGAATCTCAGCGCGCTCGTGCTTCTCGCGCAGTCCAAGGTTCCAGTCGAAACCATCCCGCAGGCGGTCAAGCGTGGAGCGCGCGTGTTCCGACTCCCCCACGAAATGGTACGTGCCCGAGCGGATCGCCCAAAAATCCGGAGCCCGCGACATCAACTCCCGCATGCCGAATTCGGCGACCCAGAAAACCACGGGACAGGTAAACCGTTTGGCCAGGTAGCTGCGGTTCAGATTCAAAATGTCGAGAGCCGGTGAATCACGGGCCGCGGGATCGAACATCGTATCCAGCCCGAAAACGAATATCGCATCCGGGTGACCTTCGCCGACCGCGTCCAGAAGCTGCGTCACCACGCCGTGCACTACTGTGCCATCTTCCAGGGGTGGCCGCAGCGTGAGCCGAAGAATGTTCTTTTGCGGGAAGCGGGCCAGCAGATCTTCCACTAGGCGGTTGCGCAGAGACGCATGGTTGACGCGCACAAAGGCCAGCGTAAAGCCGCTGGCCAACTCAAGCATTCGCCGAAGCGCGGCGAACTCGACCTGGTTCTCCGGTGAAAGAATGGCCGGAGCGGAAATGGCGGCCATACTACACGCCTCCCGGAACGGCCGCGATCAACGCGTTCCAATCGTACCAGACGCCGGACTCGTCTTCATAAGGCAGCGCCATCAGATTGCCGAGCAGCAGGTTCCAAAGCTCAGGGTCATCGCTGAAGGCCGCTTTGGACTTGTGTACCGCGCGTAAAGCTGCCCGGTGCTTGGGCTGCAACGCAAGCGAGAGATCGATAGCCTGCCGCCGGATCGTGCGGTCGGCTATCTCGCGGGTTATCGGCAATTCGTCGCAACGCTCGATAGCCGAGCGCAGCAGGATGAACAGGCTTCGAATGTAGCCGCCGGAAACCCGGCAAAGCTGCTCCAGCACGTCGTCTTCGAAAACCTGCTGCGGGTTCGCCTCGGTTTTAGCGATGCGCCGGTGGACGATCCGGCACAGCGCGCGGATTCCGTCCGGGGAGTCTCCGCCATCGCGCTGCGAAACCGGAATCAGGGGCAGAAGGAGAGTCTCGCAGCCGTAGGCTGCCTTCAGAAGAAGATGCGCGTCGCTAAACGCCAGTTCGATGGGGACCGTATACAGCACGTGGCAGCCCAGGGAGCGTAGGATGGCGGCGTGGTCCAGGTATATGTTTCGCTGATTGGTGAGCCCCTGCTCGTTGATGACCTTCTGCGGGATACGATCAAGCTGGTCCACGATCACAAGGATGTCTTCGCCGCGTCCGTTCGCCTTCAGCCATACACGCGCCTTGGTGAGGACCGCCTTGTTGATCAGATCGTAGATCGTGGGAAGATGTCCCTCAATCAACTTTCGCAGAGTGGGACGCGCCCGCGGCACGTCCTTTAATACCAAGCCAAACTCGGCGATGCCCGTCGGCACTTTAATGCTCTGGAATTCCACCTCGCTGTTCAGCAGATCCTTGATCTCGCCGAAAAACTGCTCGAACTTCGCCCGGCCGAGCCCGAAGCCGGCGTCATTCAGATCGTCCACAAGCTGGCGGACCATATGAAAAATGATGTCCGGCGCCTGGATGTCCTGCAGGTCCAACCATTGCTCGACCTCCAGCAGCGAGACAAACATCGGCCGTCCAGCCTCGCCATTTTCCAGCATGTGCTTGACCCGCTTCAGCTCGGTGGTCTTCCCAACGCCGCGATGGCCTGTAAACATTCGGCAAACGGGTATTTCAGACCGGGCGATGCCCCGCGCCAGCAGCTTCTTAATATCGTCCGGAGCCAGCGCCTTCTCCTCCTGCCAATTCACGTACAGATCCGTCTCCTCCACCTCCAGAGGCCGCGCCGGATCGAACTGGCCGTAAAGCGCCCGCAGAACATCCATCGTTTCGATTGTACAGCACCCCGCCTTGTGTTTCGCCTCGGCCCTATGCTATTGTCGATCTCTAACTGGGGAAAACACATCCATGGCATACGTAATAGCAGAACCCTGTATCGGAACCAAAGACACCGCCTGCGTGGACGCCTGCCCGGTGGACTGCATCCATCCCAAGAAGGATGAAGCGGGCTACGCCGAGGCTGAATTGTTGTACATCGACCCGGTCGAGTGCATCGACTGCGGCGCCTGCGTGCCGGTCTGCCCGGTCTCGGCGATTTTCGCGCTCGACGACCTGCCGGAGAAGTGGTCGGAGTTCACCGCCAAGAACGCCGCCTACTACGGCCGGTAGGTGGCGCTGGACGTGTCGGTCTCCCAGACCCGCACCTGGCCCAACTGCACGGGCGTACTCTGTCCGAGCCCGCCGCTGATCTCGTCGTAGAAGTACTTGGCCATGTTTTCGGCGGAAGGGTTTAGCACGTCGAAGGGCGCCAGATCGTTTAGATATTGGTGGTCCAGCCGGTCTACCACCGTCTGCATCAGCTTCTTCACCACCACGAAATCCACCAGCAACCCGATGGAATCCAGTTCCGGACCGCTGAATGTCACCTGCACCCGGTAATTGTGGCCATGCACGTTTTCGCACTTGCCTTTGTAATTCCGCAGCGCGTGTCCGGCGGCGAAGGTATCTTCCACGGAAACTTCAAACATCGAAAAACCTCTCCACGTCTGTGATTTTGGTGGTAAAGCCGTAATCCGGCAGGCTGTCGAAAAACACCTGGCCGTAGCGCTGCTTGGTCACCCGGTTATCCAGCAGGACCAGCACGCCGCGGTCCGACCGGCTGCGGATCAGCCGGCCGAAGCCCTGTTTCAGCGCGATGGCCGCCTGCGGCACCTGGTAATCGTAGAACGGGTTGCCGCCCTCGTCGCGCAGCTTTCGCACGCGCGCTTCCACAATTGGGTCGCTGGGCACGGCGAATGGCAGCCGGTCGATGATCACGCAACTCAACTGGTCGCCGGGGACGTCCACGCCCTGCCAGAACGACGCCGTGGCGAACAGAATGCAGTTTGGCGTCGCGCGGAATTCCTCCAGCAACGCGGTGCGCGGCCCGGTGCCTTGCAGCAGCGTCGGGTAATCGATGTCCAGCGAAATCCGGTCGTACATCAGGCGCATCTGCTGATAGCTGGTGAACAGGACGAAGGCGCGCCCGCGGCTCAGCTTCAGCAATTGGGTCACTTCGATGGAGGCTTCCTTGGAAAAGGCGGGGCTGCGCGGATCGGGCAGGTGCTGCGGCACATACAACAGCGCCTGCTTCTGATACTGGAAGTGGCCGGGCACCACCAGCGTGCGGGTCTGCTCGATTCCCAGACGCTTCTTGACGAAGTCGAAGCCGCCGGCCACCGCCAGCGTCGCCGAAGTCAGGACGCACGTGTCCACGGTATCGAAGAGGCGCTCGGCCAGCAGCGGCGCGACATCGATGGGCGTGGCCTGCAAAAAGAAGCCGCGGCCGCGGCGCTCCGCCCAATACACGTAGGACTGGTCGTCGCTCTCCAGCACGAACCGCAGGGCGTGTCCCAACTCCACCACGCGGCGCTGCAGGGGGATGATCTCCGTCGGCGGATCCTTCAGCAGCTTCAAGTGGGAGCCGATCAATTCCAGCGCGGAGTGCAGGTTGCGGTAGACCTCTTCGTTGCGCTCCACAAACTCGGCACGCCCGGTGAATGCGGCACGGCCCTCCGGCGCCGGCAGCACGGAAAACAAGTGCGTGCCCAGCTCTTCGAAGCGATCCAGGATGCGATCCAATTCCGCCGAGCCGAATTTCTTGGCGCCGGCCACGGCCGAGACGTCCCGCCGCAACTCCTGGAAGCGGTAATTGCTCACGGAGACGCCGAAATACTGCCCGGCCACGTCCTCGATTTCGTGCGCTTCGTCGAACACCACCGCGTGATATTCGGGCAGGATGCCGCCTTCGGTATCGCCGTCCTCGAGGACCTCCTTCAGCGCCAGGTCGGCGAAGAACAGGTGGTGGTTGACGATCACGATGTCGCTGGCATGCGCGCGCTGGTGCATCAGGGTGAGGAAGCAGCGGTCGAACTGCTTGCACTTTTGGCCGGTGCAAAGATCGCTGCGCGCGTCCACTTTGGCCCAGGCGCTGCTCGATTCCGGCAGCTTCTTGATCTCCGCGCGGTCGCCGAATTCGGTGGTCTGCTCCCAGGCCTGGATCACCTGGAAGTCGGCGACTTCCTCCAGGCCGGTCAGCACCGCCTCGCGGTCGGCGTCGTAGATCTTCTGCCGGCAGGCGTAGTTGTTGCGGCCTTTCATGTAGCAAACGCGCAGCGGGCGCGGGAAGTGCTGCTGGAGAAAGGGAATGTCCTTGAAGAAAAGCTGCTCCTGCAGGTTCTTGGTGCCGGTAGAGACCACGATGCGCTTGCCGGAGAGGATCGCGGGAACCAGGTAGGCGAGCGTCTTGCCGGTGCCCGTGCCGGCTTCCACGATCAGATGTTTGCGGTCCGCCAGCGCCGATTCCACCGCTTCGGCCATGGCCAACTGGCCGGGACGGTATTCGTAATTCGGATGCCACTTCGAAAGCGCGCCGTGCCGCGAGAAGAACCGGTGCACGCTGGGAGCGGCTTTGACATCGGTGGACATGCCGGGGTTAATTCGATTGTAGCGTGGTGACAGACGCCTCAGCCCGCGCCGCGGGGCTGGCCCACTTGAGGTGCTTAACGGTTTGGGGGAAACCGCTCCCTTACGGTCGCGGCTCGGCAACAGTCGCGTTGATTTCGCAAGGCCCAGTTGACCCGCGACCGTAAGGGAACGGTTTCTGTCAGTCGGGAATCACCAAAACCGTTAAGCCCCCGCCCCTTGCGCCCGGCTTTCCTTTTCGGGCATAATTGACATCACCGATGTTATGGCTCGCCTAGAGACAGGAGTTCGGGGTTGAGAGCGGCCTTGATTTCTGCCATCGCTCTGTGTGCCGAGCGGCGCTTTCAGAAGAACGCGCGGAAATTCTTGCAGGGTCTCTCCAGAGATGAATTGCAGTATATAGCGGAGTTTCTGGGCGCCTGCGTTCTGGAGTCTTTGGGGCGCTCCGCGCTCAGCCGGCGCGAGTTGGCCGATGGCATTGCCCACTTCGAACAGGTTCGGCGCGCGTCCCCGGACTGCGGCGGCGATCGGGAACATAAGATGATTCTGTTGCTGGAGTACCTGTGCCGCAGCCAGCTCACGAACTGCTCCCTGGCGGCGCCGGCCGGGCGGCTGTAGCCGGACCTATTCCGCCGCTTTTAGCTCCCGAATCCAGATGTTGCGATAGCGTACGGGCTGCCCATGGTCCTGCAACAGAAGCGGCAGTTTGGCCGGCGTCGCTTTGTAGGGCGGGCGCTTCATATAATCCGTAGGACCCGTCGGCATGGCGTGGTCTTGAGCCAGCACGCCGTTGAAGAGCAGCGTAACCGTGGCCGGCTCCAGCAGTTTCGAATCGGCCGCGAACCGCGGACCATGGAAGACGATGTCGTAGGTCTGCCACTCGCCCGGAGGACGGGCGGGGTTCACCAGCGGCGGATACTGGCAATAGATCGCGCCCGCCTGACCGTCGGCGTAGGTTTTGTTCCGGTTGGATTCCAGTACCTGGATTTCATATAACGAGTGCAGGTACACGCCGCTGTTGCCCGGCTCCTGATCTGCGCCGTGGGGCGGATTGGGGGTGGCCCACTCGACGTGCAACTGGCAGTCTCCGAAAGGCTGCTTGGTGACGATGTCGCCGGCGCCGGGCGCCACTTCGAAGTAGCCGTCGCGCAGTTTCCAGGCGATGGGCTTGCCGTCGTGCTGCTGCCAGGCGGAAAGATCCGTACCGTTGAAAAGTTGCACGGCATCGGAAGGAGCAGTGCCGGCATGCTGCTGGGTGCTGGGTTCGCCGGGCGTGACCATGACGGGCAAGGGCCGGCTGCGGTCGCCGGTCTTCCACTTGATTACGGGAACGGTTGCGGCGAAAGCGGTTAGGGCTATGGGCAAGAAGTATCGGATTCGCATTTCGCCCGATTTTAACACTGTGGGACGCGGACGGCGTCGAAAACGCGCTGGAGGGCGGCCAATTTTGGCCGCAGCCGCCTTTTAGGCGGCCNNGGCAGAATTGCCCGCCCTCCACTTCCCGCAAGGCCACTAACTGCCGCGCAGGCTGCCCCCCAGCGGGCATGCTCTTGACTGAAAGATAGGCTGTCCCGGTCGAAAGATAGATGCGGCTCAACAGGGGCTCAGTTCACGCAATGATATGATGAAGAGACCCGGGTGCTCGTGCGCCTTAGAGGATCAACCCGGTCTTCCCCGTGGGCAGATGTTAACCTTCCTCCTGGACAAGGACACCCAACCAATTCGTCATGGAGGTGACATGCAACGCCTTTTATGGCGGCTGTCGATGGCGTTTCTGTTGGCCGGTGGCTTCGCCGCCGTCTTCGGGCAGGCGGCCGTACAGAAGACGATGACGTGGCAGCAAGCGCGGGAGGAGTTCGAAAAGTCGAATCCCACCTTGCGGGCGGCACGCATCGGCATCGATGAATCGCGGGACGAAGAGATCACGGCCTATCTGCGTCCCAATCCGGATTTCACTCTCTCGACGGATGGGACTCAAATCTCCCGCTATCAAGGAGTCTGGCGGCCCTTCGCGGGCACTCAATTCTCGCCCAACATCAGCTACCTGCACGAACGCGAGCACAAGCGGGAACTGCGTCTGGAGAGCGCGCAAAAGGGAACCGGCATCGCGCAATCGCAACTGGCCGACCAGGAACGGAATCTGGTTTTCACCTTGCGCGGCGCGTTCGTGCAGGCCCTGCAGGCCAAGGCTGTGCGCGACCTGGCGAAGGAGAACCTGGCATACTTCGAGCATGAGCTTTCCATCAGCCAGGATCGCTACAAAGCGGGCGATATCGCGCGCGTGGATCTGGACCGTTTGGAGTTGCAGCTCCCGACATACCAGTCCGATCTGCAAACCGCGGAAGTGAACCTGCGGACGGCGAAAATCCAGCTCCTGCAATTGCTGAACGACAGGACCCCGATCGAGCAGTTCGACGTGCAGGGGCCCTTCGATTTCGCGGAGCGGATTCCGCCGCCGGACGAACTGCACCGCATCGCCATGGAAGAGCGTCCGGATTTGAAAGCCGCCGTGCAGTCCGTCGAGAAAGCGCAAACCGATTACAAGCTGGCGGTGGCCAACGGCTCAACCGATCCGACGTTCAGCGTTTGGGTGACGCACAACCCTTCGTTCAACAATCCGTACGACAACAATACGGTCGGCGCCAGTGTCGGCATTCCCTTGCGTATCTTCGATAAGAATCAAGGCGAGAAGGCCCGCACGCAGGTGGACATTACCCGCAATGAGAGGCTGCGAGACGCGGTCGAGGCGCAGGTTTTCAGCGACGTGGATACCGCCCATGCAACCCTGGCGAGTACGGTGACTCTCCTGCGGCCGTATAAGACGAAATTCCTGGAGACCGCCGCCAGGGTGCGCGATACGATCGCTTTTTCGTACCAGCACGGCCAGGCCGCGTTGGTCGACTATCTGGACGCCCAGAGAGATTACCGGGCCGTGCAGGTGAGTTATCTGAACCTGGTGGGTTCTTACTTGTCCGCCGCAAGTCAGTTGAATCTCGCGGTGGGCCGTGAGGTGATTCAATGAAGCGGCGCGAACTATTGAGGCTCGCACAATACGGTGACAGCTTTTGTGACAAATGTGCCCCTCTGCATCGGGCTGATGTGGGGCGGCCAATCTTGGCCGCAGCCGCCTTTTTAGGCGGCTCGGGCCGGCTGAAAGCCGTCCCCAGAGGGGACCCCGGGCAAAATTGCCCGCCCCACAAGGTCCGAGCCTCAATAAGTCTTCTGACCGTGTGCCTAGCTTCAGTGCTGGCAGGCTGTAACGCGCAAGGCAAAGGCGATCCCAAAGCCGAGGCTCCACCGCCGGCCGAGGTGGAGCACGTCCAGACCGCGGGCCTGTTCAAGGTGGACGACCCCGGCAAATTCCCGCTGGCGACCGCGGGCCAGATCGACGCGGCGCCCGAGTTGAATGTGACCGGGGTGGTCGGCGCCGATGTGTCGCGGACCATTCCGGTGATTACGCTGGCATCCGGCCGCGTGATCGAAGTGCTGGCCCGCTTGGGAGATACCGTAACCAAAGGCCAGCTCCTGATGAAGGTGCAGAGCGCGGATATCGCTGGGGCGTACTCGGATTACGAGCAGGCTATGGCCGACGTAACACTGGCCAAGGCGCAACTCGACCGCTCCAAGATTCTCTTCGAGAAAGGCGCCATCGCGCAGAAAGAGCTGGAAGTGGCCCAAGACACCGAGACGAAGGCTCAAGTCACCGTCAAGACCACGCTCGACCACTTGCATGTGCTGGGCGCGGATCCGGATCGCCCATCGGCCATTGTGGAGGTACGCGCTCCGGTTGCGGGCGTGATCACGGACCAGCAAGTGACCGCCGCCGCCGGGGTACAGGGATTGGCCTCTCCGAATCCATTCACCATCTCGGATCTCTCGCATATCTGGATTCTTTGCGATGTGTATGAGAACGACCTGGCGCAATTGCATCTGGGCGAGTACGCGGACGTGAAGTTGAACGCCTATCCGAAGCAGGTTTTCAAAGGGCGTATCGGCAATATCAGCCCGATTCTGGATCCTAACCTGCACACGGCCAAAGTCAGGCTCGAAATGGCGAATCCCGGATCGATGCGGCTGGGCATGTTTGTCACGTCGACGTTCCATGGCTTGCAGAAAGAGTCGCACGCCACGGTTCCATCGTCGGCCGTGCTGCATCTGCATGACCGCGATTGGGTCTATGTCCCGGCGGATGGCGGGCAGTTCCGGCGTGTGGAGGTGACCGGCGGGAAGATGCTGCCCGGCAACCTCCAGGAGATCGCCGGCGGCATCCGGCCGGGCCAAAAAGTGGTATCGAACGCCCTGGTCTTGCAAGCCACGGCGGAACAATAATACAGTAAAACATGACCAAAGAAGAGGTTCGCGCACGCATCGAAGAGATTGGCATCATCCCCGCCATCCGGCTTTCTTCCACTGAAGACGCACGGTTTGCCGCGGAGGCCGTCTATCGCGCCGGGCTGCCCATTGCCGAGATCACCATGACGGTTCCCGGAGCGCTAGGCCTGATCTCCGCGCTGCTGCGGGAGTTTCCGGACATGGTGGTAGGCGCTGGAACGGTGCTGGACGCGGATACGGCGCGGCGCGCGGTGGAAGCCGGCGCGCGATTTATCACCAGCACCGGAATGGACCCTAGCGTGGTGGGCCTGGCGGTTGAGGAAGGCGTCCTGGTGCTGCCGGGCGCACTGACGCCCACCGAGATTATCAACGCATGGAAGGCGGGCGCCGATTTCGTCAAAGTGTTTCCCTGCGCGCCGCTGGGCGGAGACAGCTATATCAGGGCGCTGAAGGTAGCCTTGCCGCAGATACGCCTGATCGCGGGCGGCGGCGTGCAGCAGCACACAGCCGGCCACTTCATCGCTGCGGGAGCCAGCGCCATCGGTGTCGGCAAAGAGTTAATCACCTATGAAGCGATTCGCCATCGCAAGTCGGAATGGATCATGGAACTCGCGCACCGCTTCATAGCCATTGTGAAGAATGCGCGTGCGCATACGCCGTCGGCCAATGTGGTGACCTTTAAATAGCGGCAAAATAGCGCGGCATAGCTTGAACTGAATGATTCGCGGTCTCGTCGATTTCTCGCTCAATAACCGCCTTCTGGTGGTGGCTCTCGCCATTCTGCTGTTCGCCTGGGGCATCATCTCATTCAAGAATCTCCCCATTGAAGCCTATCCGGATGTAGCTAATAACTACGTACAGATCATCACGCAATGGCCGGGCCGCGCGGCTGAAGAGGTGGAGCAGCAGGTCACCATCCCTATTGAAATCGTGATGAACGGGCTTCCCCACCTGGAGCACCTGCGGTCCACCTCGCTGTTCGGGCTCTCCAGCGTAATGCTGATCTTCGATGACGCCTCGGACAACGATTGGAACCGGCAGAAAGCGCTGGAACGGCTGTCGGAAGTCACCCTCCCCGAGAACCTGCAGCCGCAGATCGGGACGGACTACAGTCCCGTCGGCCAGATTTATTGGTACTCGCTGCAGAGCACCAATCCCGAGTACGACCTGATGGAATTGAAGGCTCTCGAAGATTGGGTTCTGGAGAAGCAGTTCAAATCGGTTCCCAACGTTGTGGATGTGTCGAGCTTCGGAGGCATCACCAAGGAATACCAGGTGGCGATCGACCCCAACAAGCTGGTGGAATACGCCCTGAGCATCGGCGATGTGGAGCAGCAGCTAACCAATAACAATGTCAATGCCGGAGGCAGTTTCATCCAGCAGGGCCTGCAACAAGTCAACGTGCGCTCGATCGGGCTCTTCGAAAACGTGCAGGATATCGGGAAGACCGTCGTTAAGACTCAGAACGGCACGCCCATTCACATTAGAGACATTGCGACGGTTATGCAGGGGCCGAAGATCCGGCTGGGCCGCATCGGAAAGGCCCTCCACCGCAAGGATGGCAAGATCGTCGAGGACGATGACGTAATCGAGGGCATCGTGCTGCTGCGGAAAGGCGCCGAATCCGATGCCACGCTGGACGCCATCCACGAGAAGGTGAAAGAGCTGAATGAGCACATTCTCCCCAAGGGCGTGAAAGTCGTTCCGTTCCTCGACAGAAGCGACCTCGTCCACTTCACCACGCACACCGTTCTGCATAACCTGACCGAGGGCATTATCCTGGTGGCCATTGTCCTGTTCCTGTTTCTGGGGAACGCTCGCGGCGCCCTGATCGTGGCCATCACCATTCCGTTTTCTCTTTTATTCGCATCGATCTGCCTGGACCTCAACCACATTCCCGCCAATCTGCTCTCGCTCGGCGCGCTGGATTTCGGCATGGTGGTGGATGGCGCGGTGGTGATGGTGGAGAATATCGTCCGGCATTTGGGGCACCAGGGCGGGCCGCCGCGGCCAGTGGTGGAGCGCATTCGCGAGGCGGCGCACGAGGTGCAGCGGCCCGTCTTTTACGCCATCGGGATTATCATCACGGCGTATCTGCCGATCTTCACGCTGCAGAGCGTGGAAGGGCGTCTGTTCAAGCCCATGGCCTGGACGGTGGCTTTTGCGCTGCTGGGCGCCCTGATCTTCTCCATGATTCTGGCCCCGGTGCTATCCAGCCTGGCGTTCGGACAGAACACGCGGGAGTGGCGTAATCCGGTGCTGGCGTGGCTGATAGGGCGCTATCGTGTGACGCTGCGCCTGGCCATTCGCGCCCGCTGGGTCACGGCAGGCGTGGCTGTGATCAGCATAGCGGTGGCCGGCTGGCTGGCCTCCAGCGGCATCATCGGTTCCGAGTTTCTGCCGCACCTCGACGAAGGCGCCATCTGGGCGCGAGGCACCTTGGCCCCCAGCACCGGCCCGGACGAGGGCAACCGGCTGATGACGCAAGCGCGACTGGTTTTGGCCTCCTTTCCGGAGGTCACGCAGGTGGTTTCGCAGGTCGGGCGCCCCGACGATGGCACCGATACCACGGGCTTCTTCAATACCGAATACTTCGTCGATCTGAAGCCCAAAAATCAGTGGCGGCCGGTGTTCAAGGAAGAGAAAGTCGAACTGATTGGCGCCATGGACCGCGAGTTGGAGAAAATTCCCGGCGTGCTTTGGAATTTCTCACAGCCGATTGCGGACAACATGGAAGAGGCGGTGAGCGGCGTTAAGGGCGAACTGGCCATCAAGATCTACGGCGACGACCTGGTGAAACTGGAACAGACGGGCGACCAGATCGTCAACGTCATGCGCAACATCAAGGGCGTCGAAGACCTGGGTCTGTTCCGCGTCATCGGCCAGCCCAATCTCAACTTCTCCGTGGACCGGGACCAGGCCGCCCGGTATGGGCTGAACGTGTCCGACGTTCAGGACGCCATCCAGACCGCGGTGGGAGGCAATGCCGTCAGCCAGGTCTTGCAGGGGGAGCGGCGCTTCGACCTGGTGCCGAGATTCACGGCGCCATATCGCGACACCAGGGAAGCCATCGAGAACGTTCGTTTGCTGGCGCCGACAGGGGAGCGCGTCTCGCTGGCGCAGCTTTCCAAAGCCGAGGTGAAGGACGGCGCCTCGGAAATCTATCGCGAAGCGAATTCCCGCTATGTGGCGATCAAGTACAGCGTGCGGGGCCGCGACCTTGGCAGCACCGTGCAGGAGGCCATTCGCGACGTGAACCGGCAGGTGAAACTGCCGGAGGGCTACACCATTAATTGGGCGGGGGAGTATGCCAGCCAGCAGCGCTCCCAAAAGCGGCTGATGATCGTGCTGCCCATCACCATCCTGGTGATCTTCGTCATCCTGTATACGATGTTCCACTCCTTCAAGTGGGCTACGCTCATGCTGGCCAATATCGCCATGGCGCCTTTGGGCGGACTGATGGCGCTCCTGATTACCGGGACGCACTTCAGCGTCTCGTCCGGCGTGGGATTCCTGGCGCTTTTTGGCGTTTGCGTTCAGACGGGCGTGATCATGCTGGAGTACATCAACCAGCTTCGCGCGCGCGGTCACTCGGTGATGGACGCCGCGGTGGAGGGCGCCGTCCTGAGACTCCGGCCCATCATGATGACTACCCTGGTGGCCACCCTGGGATTGCTGCCGGCGGCCACATCGCGCGCCATTGGGTCCGATTCCCAACGGCCCTTTGCTATTGTGATCGTGGGCGGCCTGATGGTCGCCATGCTGATGAACATCTTCCTGCTGCCCACGTTGTACGTCTGGGTGGCGGGTGACCAGGATGTGCTGCCCAGGCCCGAGGCCGAATTCGAAGAATCGGCGTAGGCGCAGGAGGCGTAGGAGACGGCAGGACTTTACATTTACTTTACATCTCGCTTGAAGTATAATCGAAGCCGGGAGGACGCTTATGCGCCCATTGGACATCCCCGAAATGCTGATCGCTCTAGGCTTGGTCGCCATTCTGGCGTGGGGCGTTTACAATTGGAAGCACCGCGCGCACACGCACCGCTAGCGCCTGCCTGACGATCCGCCGCCCCGATCACACCTCCGCCCCGCCGCCCGCAACTCGTCCACCGTCACCGCCAGAATAATCACCGCGCTCCCGACTGAGCCCCAGACCAGAGGATCTGCGATATCTCGATCCGGCGGTAAACTAAACTAGAGTTATGAGCACGGCGTCTGAGGACGGGTTCGAGGACTTCCGGCTAGACCGCACGCAGTTTTCCGTCGTCCGCTTGACGGATCCGGACGATGCGGTCGCGTACTGGTTGTCCCGCCCGGTCGAAGAGCGGCTGCGAGCGCTCGAACTCCTGCGAAGGACCTTCTATGGCTATACCAGCGCTAGCGAGGGACTTCAAAGAGTTCTTGAAGTCGCTCAACTCGAACCGCGTTGAATACCTGCTGATTGGCGGGTACGCGGTCGGCATCCACGGTCATATCAGGGCCACCAACGATCTCGATGTGTGGGTCAACATTAGCCCGGAAAACGCCGCCAGAATTGATCGCGCGCTTCGCGAGTTCGGGTTCGCCGCGGCCGAGCTGACCTCGAGCCTGTTTCTTGACCCGAATAACGTGGTTCGCGTGGGGGTGCCGCCCATTCGGATTAAGATCCTCACTTCAATCTCCGGAGTCAAGTTCGAATCGTGTTACGTCGAAAAAGAAACGATCCGGATTGAGGACATGGTGGTTCCCGTGATCAGCCTGGTTCGTCTGCGGCAAAACAAGGCGGCCAGCGGGCGGGCGAAGGACCTGGCGGATTTGGAGAGCCTGCCTGAGTAGGGTTGGCCCCGGTCACGCCTCCGCCCCGCCGCGCCGCTTCCGCAACTCATCCACCGTCACCGCCAGAAAGCAGCCCCATGATCGTTTTGCGGCCTGCGGTTGTATGATGAAGAAGTGAATCTGACGATTGACCTGGACCGCGAGGAAGACGGCCGCTGGATCGCCGAAGCACTGGAGATTCCGGGGGTGATGTGTTACGGCGAAACTCGAGACGAGGCCATCGGCAATGTGGAACGCCTCGCGATCGAAGTCATTGCAGACCGCATCGCCCACGGAGAGCTGCCCTCATCCGCCCTCGGCGTTTCCTTTAGGATTCCGGATGAGCAATTGGCCCGCCAGTAAAGCGAGGCGAGTGCTGGCTGCTTTGGAGAGGATAGGCTGGCGAGTGCAACGTCAGCGCGGCCCTCACCGGCTGCTGGCGCGACCGGGATGGCCGGACTACGAGTTCGCCTTTCACGACCGGGACGAGATCGGACCCCGCATGCTGGCGAGAATCGCCAAGGGGACCGGTTTGAGCCCAAAGGATCTGTGATGGCCCGCCCTCCGGCGTCACGCGCGGCCAATCGCGGGGCCAGCATCGAGAGGCTGGCTTCGTGGCCGAACAGAGGCGACCGGGTAGCCACCAAGGCACATGAATCCGCTTGGGTGCCTTATCAAGCAGGAAGCCGATCCAGTGAGGGGCGATCCGCACGAAGGCACCGATCACATGGCGCAAGCCCACCGCCTGGCAATTCTCCGCTCCGAAGGTCAACTGATCCCGTGGTTGCCTTTCCCTCATTCAATTGCCAGCGAGAGCCACGTCGGGCGCTGCCTGCCTGCGAGCCAGGTTGCGTTTGTCGGTAGGAACGGCAAGGACGCGCTAGATCCGGCACAGGTTATGCGTTCTCCCCACCTCGCCGTTTCCGCAACTCATCCACCGTCACCGCCAGAATAATCACCGCGCCGATGATCGCCTGTTGCAGGTAAGGCGATATGCCCAACAGGTCGCTGCCGTTCGCAAGCAGCCCCATGATCAAAGCGCCGATCAGCGTCCCGATGACGCTGCCTTCGCCGCCACGCAGGCTGCCGCCGCCGATCACCACCGCGGCGATGGCCTGCAGTTCGTAGCCATTGCCGGCCGAGGGCTGGCCGGTCATCAGCCGCGAGGCCTCGATCATGCCCGCCAGGCCGGTGAGCAGGCCGCCTAGAGCATAAACCACGGTGATCGAGAACGCCACCGGCACTCCCGCGTAGACCGCCGCATCCGGATTGCTGCCGATGGCGAAGGCGTGGCGCCCCAGGCGCGTATGCTCCAGGATCACGTGCGTCGCCAGCGCGCAGACCACCACCACCCACAGCACGAAAGGCACTCCCAACAAGTTGCCCTCGCCCAGAAACGCGAAGCTCTGCGGGACGCGATGCACTGGCAAACCGTTGGTGATAATCAGGGTCAAGCCGCGAATAATGCCCAGCGTGCCGAGCGTCACGATAAAGGGCGCGATGCGCAACCGCGTAGTCAGCAGCCCATTCACCGATCCCCAGAACAACCCGGTCGCCAGGCCCACCAGGATGCCGACAGGGACCGGCATGCCGTGCTCCAGCGTCATGGTACCCAGCACGCCGCACATCGCCAGCATGGCGCCCACCGAAAGATCGATGCCGCCGGCGATGATGATCATGGTCATGCCCAGCGACATGATGTTGATCACCGCCGTTTGCCGCACCACGCTCGAAAGATTCGTCTCGGTGAGGAAATGCGGCGACGCCATCGCCAGCGCCACGAACAGAACCACCAGGCTCAAGAACGGCAACAGCCGCTGCATCATAGCGTGGACTCCTGGTCCAGCGCGGCGCAACGCATGATTGCCTCCTGGGTGGTGCGTCCCGGCAATTCACCGGCAATGCGTCCCTGCCGCATCACCAGGATGCGATCGGCCACCTGCAGCAGCTCCTGCATCTCCGAACTGACCATCAGGACCGCAGCCCCGGAGCGGGCCAGTTCGTCCATCAGCTCGAATACCTCGGCCTTCGCGCCCACGTCGATGCCGCGCGTAGGCTCGTCGAACAGGAACACGTGCGCGCGCCGGAACAGCCATTTGGCGATCGCCACTTTCTGTTGATTCCCGCCGCTCAAGCGACCCGCCGCCTGCCGCCCGGAGGAAGCGCGGATGCGCAAGCGCGCGATGTACTCGGCCGTGACGCGCCCCTCGGCCCGCCCGTCGATCATGCCGAGACGGCTGATCTGGCGCAGGTTTGCCATGGTGATGTTGCAGGAGATGGGCAACCGCACCGCCAGGCCCGTCTTTTGCCGGTCTTCGGTAACCAGCGCGATCCCCGCCGCCACCGCTTCGCGCGGCGATCCGATTCGCGCCGGCTGGCCATCCACGAAGATGGTTCCGCGATCGATGGGGTGTACTCCGAAAATGGCGAGGCAGGTTTCGGTTCTTCCCGCTCCGATCAAGCCGGCCAACCCCACGATCTCGCCGGCGCGCAGGGAGAATGCGACATCTTGAAATGCGCCGCGGCGCGTGAGTCCATCCACACGCAGCAATTCCACACCCGGCGCGACCGGCTGCCGCCGGCAACTGGCCACCATCTCGCGGCCCACCATGTGCTGGATGATGCGGTCCGTCGAGACTTCCGCCAGCGGCCCGGTGTGAACCGTCGCGCCGTCGCGCAGGATGGTAACCCGGTCGCCGATCGCGCGCAGTTCCTCCAGCCGGTGGGTGATGTAGATCGCGCCCATACCCCGCGCGCGCAGCGTGCGCACGATGCGGAAGACTTCTTCGCTCTCCGCGCCCGACAGCGACGATGTGGGCTCGTCGAAAATCAGCAAACTGGAACCGTGCTGGATGGCGCGGCAGATGCCCACCAATTGTTTTGCCGCGGGGCTGAGCCGCTCCACGCGCCAATCCGCATGCAGCGGGAATTGGTGCTCTTCGATGATGCGCGACGCTTGCTCGATCATGCGCCGCCGGTTCACCCAGCCGAACGGCAACCGCTCTTCACGCCCCAGGAAGATGTTCTCGGCGACCGTTAGATGGGGCGCCAGCAGCGATTCCTGGTGTACCATGGCGATGCCGGCCGCAGCCGCTTCCGCGGGCGAGCGGAAGGCGGCGGCGCGCCCCTGCCACAGCATGCGCCCGGCGTCGCGGCGCTCCATGCCCGCCACGATCTTCATCAGCGTGGATTTTCCCGCGCCGTTCTCGCCCAGCAGCAGGTGCACTTCACCGGGCGCCACACTGAGGTTGCCGTCGCGCAGGGCCGTCACGCCGCCGAACCGTTTTTGGATGCCGTTCAGATCGAGGAGCACAGCAAGGGACAGTGTAGCGTGAGGCGGGCGCAGCTCGCCCTAAGCTTACTGAATCGTGTAACTCGCCGTCGCCACGCTGCTATGCAGATAGCCCGTCGCCACCGCCAGCGCCTTGAGCGTAGTACTGGCCGAAATCGCGATCGGCACGGTGTACTGTGTGGAAGACGCGGTGGGCGTCGTTCCGTCCGTGGTGTAGTAGATCGTGGCGCTGGGCGTCGCGTCCGCGATGCTCACTTGCTGCGCCCCGGTGTAAGCGCCCGCCGCCGGATTGAACGACGGCAGGGCCGCCACATTGCCCGCATACGACAGATGATCCCAAGTCACAATTTCCTGGATCGCCGACAGCCCTCCGGTGCCGCCCGTGAATCCGACATACGCGGTGTTGCCTCCAGTCGTCGTTGGAATGTCGATGGTGAACTGCGTCGCGAAATACTCGGTGCTGTTCGCCGTATCCACGATCTCCAAAGTCAGGACCGGATTGTAGTAGATGAGACGCGCGCGCAACACATCGCCGCTATGCAAGTCGATACCCGAAGGCGTCAGGTCGATGGCGGGCACGTAGGGGTCCGCGCCATCCGTGTAAATGCCCGTCGAGTTCGCGCCTTCGCCCTCGTTGCTGTATATGTCGAACTTGATGGCCACGCTGTTGCCGATTCCGGGCGACCCGCCGTATCCCAAGTCGCCGCCCTCCGAGCCCAACGCCGCGGGCCCCTGGTTCTGAATGCATATCGTGAACCCGTCCGCCTGCGCATTCGTGAGCTGGAACGTGAAGTCGCTGGTGAAAAACTGCGCGTTGACCGGCGTATTGAAGAAGGCGCTGGCGGCCTCGTCATCGTTCCCATCCGTGAGCCGTAGGCGTGTGCCGTTTAGGGTAGCGCTGCCGTTGAAGGTCAGCCCCTGCGCTGTGAAGCCGTTCAAATAGTCTGGTCCCTGGCCCGCCCCCACGGGGATGGTATAGAGCGCCGAACTCACCAGGCTCGGCGGCATCCCAGCCGCAACTGCCAGTGCCCTGATGGTATCCGTCTTACTCACGTTCACCGGACCCGTGTAAAGTGTCGAATGCGCCGTCGGAGCCGCCCCGTTGGTCGTTTAGTAGACGCTCGCGCCGGGGGTGGCGCTGGCGATCGCGACGCTTTGCGCCCGGGCCGCTGGTTCTGATGCAGGGCGTCGAAGGAGACCAGTCCGCCGGAACTGCCGTCGCCCGTCCCTGGCACGGTGGCCTGGATGGCACCGGCCCGCCGAATTTCTCGTTGCCCGTGGTGATGTCCAGAGCGTGCAGCCGCTGGAAGAAGACGCCGTTCTCCTTCGTGTTCGCCACGACATACAGCGTTCCGGCACTGGGATCGATCACCGGTGTGCCGGTGATGCCGATCTGCGGCACCAGGTCCGTGCATTGCGCGTCGGTGGCACTATCCACCGTGGTGACCGACGGCGGATTGATGAAGCTCACGTGCCACAGCGGACTCGCATCGGCGCCCGAAGCGCGGTCCGCGTCGAACGCGTAGACGCTATCGTTTTCGGTGGCCACAAACACCACGTTGTGAGCCTGCCCGCCGAATCGAGACATTCGGCACGTACAACGGCTGCGCATAGATGTATCCGTCCACGGGCTGCACGAATAAGCGCCCAAACCCGTTGGGGTTCACGTTCGCGGGAGTAAGGATCGATTCGTGCAGGTTTTGGCCCGTGCGGGCGTTGTCGTTGTGATAGGTTGTAACGCTCACTTGCGCCCAGCCCGCCTGGACTGCGGCCAGAGCGAAGCAGGCAGTTATCCTTACTGGGATCATGCGTTTGCTCAGATCTGAAGTGGCGTTCCCCGATTCCAGCACGCGGCTGGCGTGGCGCAGACGATCGTTGTTTGTCGTCNNTCGTCTGCGCACCGTGCTCGAACTCGGCAGGCCACGAAAAACGATGGCCTGCCCCACAGCTAATCTGTACAGTTATTTCTTGGGCACCGCTTGGTCCAACCACAAATCAATCGGCCGCTTGACGCCTTCCGGCCGGAATGGCAATTCGATCTTGCGGCCCTGCCCAGCCGACGCATAGCCGGCGTAAAGCGCTTCCATCACCACGCGGCCGTCTTCACCGGTCGACCGCGGCTTCTCCTTGCCGCGCACGCACCGCGCGAAGTGACGCATCTCGTGCGGCGAGCCGTAATTCCACAACTCGTCGAACACCGGATAGCTCCAGCCTTTCGTGCTCGGCGCCTTCTCCACCGCGTATCCGTAACCGTATTCGCTATAGGTGGGCATGGCGTTGCCCATGTGCAGATTCGGATAGCTGACGCCGCCTTCGCCGTAAATCTCCGTGCGGTCGTCCATGCCGCCGCGCTTGGCCCAACTGTTCTCCACCAGCCCCACGCCGCCGTTGGCGAACTCCAGGACGCAAATGCTATCGTCCTCGCCGCGCGTCTTCGCGCCATGCACATAAGTGCCCATGTGACACGTGACGCTCTTAATCGGCGAGCGGTCGAAGAACCAATAGCAGAACGCGATGCTGTGACAGCCCATGTCCATGAAGACGCCGCCGCCGGAACGCTCCACGTCCCAGAACCACGCGCTGTGCGGCCCGAAATGCTTCTCGCTCTGCTTCACCAGGTACAGCTTGCCGAATGCGCCATGGTCCGCCATTTCCTTGGCCTTGACATACTTCGGCGTGAAAAGCAACTCTTCCGCGTATAGCAGCAGCACGCCCTCGCGCCGGCACACGTCGATCATCTCGTCGGCCTCGTCGAGCGTCATGCATAACGGCTTTTCGCACACCACGTGCTTGCCCGCGCGCGCGATATCGACGGTCATGGCGCAGTGCAACGTATTGGGCGCGGCGATGGTCACCATCTCGATATCTTTTTCCCGCAGCATCTCCCTGTAATCCAGGAAGACGCGCGGGATGCCATACTTCCGCGCCATCTCCGCCGCATGTCCCGGCGTGGGCGAGCACACCGCCACCACCTCGGCCTCCTCCGGCATGATCTGAAACGACGCTGCGTGGATGTCGCCTTGAAACTGCGATCCAATGATTCCAACCTTCACTCGCTCAGCCACGTTCGACGACCTCCTCTTTCACCGGATCGAAATGGAACATCTTGCCCTCGCGGTAACTGCGCACCGCCAGCCCAATGTGGGTCATGGTGGTGTAGCCCAGCGACGCGCTGCAATTGGGCTCCTGCCGCGAGCGCACGCAATCGAAGAAGTTGTCCACGTGCTTATCGTCGCCCTCGTTGCCAAGGCCTGGGATGACGATTTCCTCCTTGCCCCACTTGGCGGCGAACTCCTTGCGATAGGGCTGTTCAGCGACGATCTGCGCGTGATCGAATTGCCGGTTCTTGGGACCTTCCCATTCATCGCCCAGGAACAGGGTGGCCTTGGTGCCGCGCAGCATGGTGACCGGCCCGACCTCGTTCACCTGCGACGACTCCACCGTGATCGTGTATTTGCCCGGATAATCGGCGGAATCCATGAAGGTGTCGGGAACTTCGCGGCCGTCGTTATAGACCCACAGTCCGCCGCCGCCCACCACGCGCGTGGGATGTTGATTGCCGAGCGCCAGGTGGAAGGGCGCCACGATGTGATAGTGCAGGTCCGTGGCGATGCCGCCCGAGTAGTCCCAGTATTTGCGGAACCGAAAGAAACGGTCGGCGTCGAACGCGCGCCCCGGCGCCGCCCCGATCCACTGCTGCCAGTCGATGTAGTTGTCGCCTTTGCCCTGCGGACCGGCCTCCGGATCGATGTCCCAATTCCAGTCGCCATCCGGATTATTGCGGCTGTAGGTGCCCTGCGCGGCCACCACCTGTCCGAGCATGCCGCTTTCGACCATCTCGCGCACCTTGTGCCAGCGCGTCCAGGAAGTGCCCTGCACGCCGACCTGCACGATGCGCTTGGAATCGCGCGCGCGCTCGAACACCTGCCTGGCTTCGTCCAGCGTGTGGGTCATGGGCTTTTCCAAATACACGTCCTTGCCGGCGGCGATGGCCGCCAGCGCGATGGGCGCGTGCCAGTGGTCCGGCGTGGCGATGAAGACGGCGTCGATGTCGCTGCGCTGCAGGAGTTCCTGATGGTGCAGGTAGGCTGTTGCGCCCGCGGCATCGCCGGCCGCCTTCGCCAGCCGCTTGCGATACACGTCGCACACCGCCACTACCTGCACATCGCCGCGCGCCTTCTGCCTGCGCAGGCAGGCTTTCAGGTGATAACCGCCGCGCGCGCCGATCCCGATCTGGCCGATATTGATGCGATCATTCGCGCCCTTGGCGCGCGAGGCCGCCATCGCCGCGCCTGCCAGTCCCACAAAGCTGCGTCTGCTGAGTTCGTTCGCCATATCGTCCGCCGCTCGAATTGTATCAGGAGTGCATGCCTGCCTGAGATGGCCGGGACGGGCAAGTGCTGGCGGAGGTGGTTGGGTGTATACTTTGGAACCAAGGGTAACCCACCCTTCGGAGAGGATACTACGATGAAGTTAGCCACAGTTGTTACTCTGTCGATCTTGTTAGGCGTGCTCGCGCATGTCGCGGTCACGCCGCTAAATGCCCAACAGGAGCCCGCTGCGGCGCAGGCTCCGGCACTAAATCCGCTGCGGGTTGCCCTGCTGCGCTGGTACCCGGCAGATCATGCCAACGCTACGATTCCGGCCGGAACCTCGCCAGGTGCCCTCGCGTTCGACGGCTCCAGCATGTGGATCGCGGGCCCCAGCATAGTCTCCAAGGTAAGAGCCAGCGATGGACAAGTCTTGAAGACCGTTTCGCTCACCACCGGGGCCGGCGCTCTCGTTTTCGATGGCGCCAACATTTGGGTTTCAGGCAGCTCCATTACCAAGCTCCGTGCCAGCGACGGCAGCGTCGTGTCTACCGTCACCATCCCAGAGAGCGCCGGGGCAATGGTCTTCGACGGCACAAACATCTGGGCGCTGCTCGGCTTCTTCCCGTCTGGATCGGTTGCGAAGATTCGGGCGAGCGATGCCACGCTGCTGCAAGTTGTCGCATTGACGCAGGTGCCCGAGTCGATCGCATTCGACGGCGCGAACATCTGGGTGGGACAGGGCGACGGCACCGCCATCAAGCTGCAAATCAGCGATGGCACAACCGTTGCCACGTATGGACCGTTTGGACCGCTGCTGGGGATGGCATTCGACGGCGCCAACATGTGGATAGCCGCCGCTGGGAGCGTCTACAAGGTGCGCGCCAGCGATGGCACGACCGTGGCTACATATACCTTTACGGGCTTCGACGCGATCAGCCTCGTCTTCGATGGTTCAAGCATGTGGGTGACGAGTCAGGTGGGGAATGCCGTAAAGAAACTGCGCGCCAGCGACGGTACGGTCCTGGCCACCGTGACGCTGGCGAGCCCGCCAAACGGCATTACCAATGTAGCCTTTGACGGAGCTAGCGTCTGGGTCCTTGCGGGCAACGACGCGATTAAGTTGTAGGACCGCGCGCGCCAGGCAGGCGGCTCTTCAATTCGGCGGCAGCATCCGCATCACCAGATTCCGGAACTCCACCACGCTCCCTTTGTTGTGCTGCTGCAGCGCCAGCAAGCCCTTGCGATAGGTGTTCTTCTCGTCGACGTAATCGACGACCACCTTCTCGTTCACCTTGATAATGATGTGATTGCCGTTGGCGATGACGTGCTGCGTCCACCACGTGTCGTCCGGGATGAGTTGCTCCTTGATGTCTGCGAAGCGGTACAGGCTGCCCGTGCGCCGCCAGTCGGAATGCGTATTGTTCACCTGCGCCTCGTAACCGGCCGGCCACTCGGGCCCGAACTTCGCGCGGAAATACATGCCGGAATTGCCGCCGTGATTGATCTTCACTTCAGCTTTGAACTCGCAATTCTCGCACTCGCGCAGCATATAGAACAGATGGCTGCGCTCGCCGTCGCCCACGATCTTGCCGTCCTTCACGGACCAACTCTCGGGATTGTCACCCGCTTTCCAGCCGTCCAGCGTCTTGCCGTCGAACATGCCGATCCAGCCTTCGTCCGCGCCTAGCAAACAGGCTGCCGCCAACAGGCCGGCCGCCAACAGGCGCATTTGGAATCTCTGCCACCGCATGGATGAAACCTCGCTTTCGCGGCCATTTTACCGCACGGCCCTGCTATCCTGAAGGCTGATGTTCCTCAAGATCCTCGCGCACCCCGTATTCGTCAACCTGAATTTCCACATGCCCATGATCGTGGATCTGTCGCATCCGCTGATCATGCTGCAAGGCGAAAACGGTTCGGGTAAATCCACGCTGCTGCATTCCATCTACTACGCGCTGCGCGGCCAGCAGGCGGACGGCTACATCTACCGCCTGGACACCGGCCAGGTGAAGCTCGGCGAAATTTACCTGTTCGACGCCGAGGCGCACAATCCGCGCACCAATCCGGAGTTCTTCAAAGAGGATCCGCGCATGCTGGAGTTTCTGAGCATGGCCAGCCACGGGCAGGTGATGCTGAGCATGTTCCGCGAAAACTTTCCCGCTTTGCCGGAAGGCACCGTCCTGTTGCTGGATGAGCCGGAGATGGCGCTCTCGGTCTCGAACCAGCGGCGCATCCTGAAAATGCTGCTTGAGCTGGTGGACCAAAAGAAGTTCCGCGTGATTTGCGCCACGCATTCGCCGGTGCTGATCGAAGCGCCCGAGACGTATACCATCAACCTCGACAACCACATCAACAAGAATGTGCTGGCGACGGATCTGGGCGTGCAGGGCGCCAGCACGATTCAATAGGCAAACTAATTCCCGCGCGGGATGTGGAAAAGGCGAAAGCCTTCTACGGGAAGCTTTTTGAATGGACGCTGGAGGATATCCCGATGGGAGCCGGCGCCTACACCATGATCAAGGTTGGAAAAGGAACGGGCGGGGAGATCATGAAGCACCCCATGCCCGGAGCGCCCTCGGCATGGCTCGCGTATGTGGAGGTCGGCGATATCGACGCCACGATCATCCAGGATGTCACCGAGGTTATGGGCATGGGTGGCTTGCGCCGAAAACTGTGGCGCACGTCGCAGCGTGCGCCACATTCCACGCCAGCGCAGTGTCCAAGAAATAACCGTACAGCAGATTAGCTGTGGGGCAGGCCATCGTTTTTCGTGGCCTGCCGAGTTCGAGCACGGTGCGCAGACGACAAACAACGATCGTCTGCGCCACGCCGGGCACAGCGCATAGAATGAAGACATGGGCGACCGCCTGCTGCAGCTCTTGGATTTCTTTCTCGAGCGTCCGCCGCTCACCGGCGCTTTGGTTTGCGGCGCGCTGTATCTGCTGAAGCGAACACGCCAGCCCCACCTGAGTGCTGAGGAGCGGCAGCACGCCGTGGATCTTTCCCAGACGCAGCGCACCTACGCCGAGAAGATGTACGATCCTCCCACCGATGAGGAGCAGGCCGCCGCGCAACGGCCGCGCAAGTGATCAGCCGGCCGGCTCGATGATGGCCGACATGGAGCCTGCGCAACGCGGCAGGCGCGGGTCCGGACCGTAGGCGTGGATCTGATCGCACGCGAACTCGGCTTGCGGCCGCTCGCAGGTAATGATCACGGTGCGCCCAGAGCGGTCCACCTCTTCCGCATGCCGGAAGGCTTCCTCCAGCGTGAAGATGAAGAGCCTCTGCAGCATCTCGATCACGTAGTCGTAGCTGTGATCGTTATCGTCGAGCAAGACGACGTTGTAGAGGGGAAGGATGGATTCCCGCTCGGCGATTCGGGTCTCCGGTGCAACCGTAGTTTTCGGCATGGCCCGCTACGAATTAGTATGCCACGCCGGGGGGCCCGCGGGAAGACCGTCAGGCGGCGCCGGAGAATAGAAGCTCGCGCAGGGTATGCACCAGAATGTACGTATCCAGCCCGTGCGAGAAGTACTTGAGGTAGTAGAAGTCGTATTCCAGGCGGCGGAGCGTATCTTCGGGCACGCCCGGCGGGGTGTTGATTTGGGCCCAACCGGTGAGGCCCGGCTTCACCGCGTAGCGTTGGCGGTAAAACGGAATGCGCCCGGTCAGGACGTTCGCGAATTCGGTCCGCTCGGCGCGCGGTCCAACGAAACACATATCCCCGCGCAGTATGTTCCACAAGTGCGGCAGCGCGTGCAGGCGCCAACGCGCGACGAAGCGCTGCGCGCCTTTGCGGTTTCGCGCATCGTCATGCGCCAGGCGAAAACTGAAAAGCGGGAATGGCCGGCCGCGCAGGCCCGCGCATTCCTGCCGGTTCATCAGCGGGCCGCGCGACGACAGTTTCAGCAGTACCGCCGCCAGCAGCAGCAGCGGCGCAGTCAGGATGGTCAAGATCAATGCCAGCACCCAGTGGCCGAGTGTCTGGTAGACCAAACGCTGCGTACGCGGGCGGAATGCGCCGGAGAGGAGCATTTCCGACGGGCGCAACTCGGCCAGAGGGACGCGCCCGGATAGCCGCTCGAAGGCGGTGGAAGCCTCGTCGATGGCCATCCCGCCGTAGCGCAGTTGCAGTAAATCCACGATGGGCATTTGCCCCCGGCGCTCGGCGAAGCCCACCACCAGGCGGTCGGGCGCGGCCTCCGCCACGATCCGCGCCAGGGCGCTGAGCGGTCCGAGCAATCGGCCTGCCTCCGGCGGCGTGGACGGCGCGTCACCGTCGTCCACATAACCGATTACTTGCAGGCCGAGTCCCGGGTGATCGCCGATATAGCCGGCCATTTCCTGCAGCATGGGGCACATGCCGACAAACAGGATGCGTTGCGCGCCCACCACGCGCAGCACGAAAACGCTGTAGACCACCCGCCAGGCGAACAGCGCCAATACCAGCACGGCGCACGCGGGGACCATCAGGCGGAGCGGCAGCCGCAGGCCGTCGTTCACGTAGCCGAGCAAGCCTTGGGCCAGCAGCGCGATGCCCATCGCCAGGGAGAGTTGTTGGATGAGCAGCACGCGCGACTTCACATAGAGGTTGCCGTAAAGATCCTGGAAGTACAAACCGAAAAGGATGCTGGCCCCCGCCAGGGCGATGCGCAGCAGGCCATTATCGGCGAACAGAAACACCGTGGGATCCACGTTCAGAATCAGGAATGCGACCACCAGGAAACAGGCAGCCACGATCAGGATTTCGGAGAGCAGCAGGGCCAGCGCCCCAACGGGTACGAAGATGCGGGACAAACCAATCATTGTAGCCGCATTAAGCGGCCGCCGGCTGCGAACTGCGATAATCAGATAAGTTGCATGGATCGTTCCGCCCAGCCGCGCACGCCCGTTTATTTGGACCACCACGCCACCACCCCGCTCGATCCGCGCGTGCTGGCGGCGATGATGCCGTATCTCACCGGCAAATTCGGGAACGCGGCCAGCCGCAGCCACAAATTCGGGTGGGAGGCGGAGCAGGCTGTGGAAGAATCGCGCAGGCAAATTGCGTCGCTGATCGGCGCATCGCCGCGCGAGATTATTTTCACCAGCGGAGCCACCGAATCGGACAACCTGGCGATCAAGGGCGTGGCGGAGGCGTACGCCGGCAAGGGCGATCACCTGATCGTCTGCGCCATCGAGCATAAGGCCGTGCTGGACGTTTGCCGGAGGCTGGAGCAGCGCGGCGCACGCGTGACCCGGCTGCCCGTGGGCCGCGATGGGCTGGTGGATCCCGGCGCGGTCGAGGCGGCCATCGAAGAGCGCACCGTGCTGGTCTCGATCATGTACGCGAACAATGAAGTGGGTACGCTCCAGCCGGTGGCGGAGATCGGCCGCATCTGCCGGGAGCGCGGCGTTTTGTTCCATAGCGACGCGGCGCAGGCCGTGGGCAAAGTGCCGGTGAATGTGGATGCGGACCAAATCGACCTGCTCTCGATTTCGGCGCACAAGATGTACGGGCCCAAGGGCGTCGGCGCGCTCTACGTCCGCGAGCGCGAGCCGCGCGTGCGGTTGATGGGGCAGATGGATGGCGGCGGTCACGAGCGCGGCATGCGATCGGGCACCCTAAACGTGCCGGGAATCGTGGGCCTGGGCGAAGCTTGCGCCATCTGCGGGCGGGAAATGGACGAGGAGAGTGCGCGGCTGCGGCGGCTGCGCGACCGCTTGCGCGCGAAGCTGGAAGCGGAGCTGGACGAAGTGTCCGTCAACGGCGGCATGGAACACCGCCTGCCGCACAACCTCAACATGAGCTTCGCCTGCGTGGAAGCCGAATCGTTGATGATGGGGATGAGCGGCGTGGCGGTTTCGAGCGGTTCGGCGTGCACGTCGGCCGTCATGGAGCCGAGCTATGTGCTCAAGGCCATGGGCGTCGCCGACGATGCCGCGCACAGTTCCATCCGTTTCAGTCTGGGGCGGTTCAATACCGAAGAGGAAGTGGACTACGCGGCAGAACGCACGATCGAAGCGGTCAAGAAGCTGCGGGAGCTTTCGCCGATGTATGAGATGACTAGGGAGGGAACATGGTTCAAGTAACTGAAAAGGCGACCCAGCGGATACGGCAGATCCTGGCCAAGGACGGCGGCGCCGGTCTACGGCTGGCGGTGCAGGGAGGCGGCTGTTCCGGGCTGTCGTATCTGTTTAAGCTCGAGACGAAGGAGCGGGCCAGCGATCATGTGTTCGGGTCCAGCGACGCGAAGCTGCTGATCGATCCCAAAAGCTTCGTCTATATGGACGGCCTGACGCTCGACTATAAAGAGTCGCTGATCCAATCCGGATTTGTGATCGATAATCCCAATGCGCAGAAGACGTGCAGTTGCGGCACGTCTTTCTCCACCGAGTGACATTGCACCTGGAGGGCGGGCTTTAGCCC
>PMVV01000426.1 GCA_003166475.1 Bryobacterales bacterium
TTGGGTTGGCAACCTGCCCCACACTTACCGCAAGGTTGGTTAGCTCGCCGATTTCGGGGATGCGGATGGTGACGACGTCGCCGGGGGCTAGCGCGGCGTCTTCCGGCACGATGATGCCGGTGCCGGTGAGCAGCACGGTTCCAGCGGGCGTTTGGTTGGCGCGGCGCAGATATTCGATCAGGGTTTCGAATTTGCGGTGCAGCTTCGCCGTGGACACGCTGCCGGAGAAGCGCGGCTGGCCGTCGCGCGTGACGGTGCAGGTCATTTCCAGGTTGTAGGGATCGGGCAGATCGTCCGCCGTCACGATCACCGGACCCAGCGCGCAGCACGCCGTATAGAACTTCGATTGCGGCAGGTAGAGGGCGTTTTCGCGCTCGATATCCCACGCCGAGACGTCGTTCGCCAGCGTATATCCGACGATGTCGCCCTTGCTGCCGAGCACCAGGGCCAGTTCAGGCTCGGGCGCGGTGAAGTGCGAATCCGCGCGGATGCCGATGGCCTGTCCGGGACCCACGCACACGCGCGCCGTCCCTTTGAAGAAGATCTCGGGACGCGGCTCACGGTAGACGTAAGCGTACATGCCTTCGCGCGCGCCGTGCTCGGCATCGCGGAACGACGCGCTCCTTTCATAGGTGCAGCCGCAGGCCCACACTTCCGGTGGCACGATGGGCAGCGCAGGCACGTGCTCGGCCGCGTGATGGCTGGCGAGGCGCGCCGCAGTCTTGGCGAGCGAGACCCCTTCGGCTTCCGACCGGTGGATCAGGTCGGCGACGGTGTAGCCCGGGACCGTGCGGGCCAGGTCCCCTTCGAATACGACGGCGAGATAGCCGCCTTCGGCTTTGATTTGTCCGAGACGCATCAGTATTTCAAATAGACGGTTTTGTAGTCGCTGTAAAAGTCGAGCGCCGCCGGTCCCTGTTCCTTGGGACCGAAGCTGGACTCCTTGGTCCCGCCGAAGGGCAACTGATACTCGACGCCGGCGCTGGGAAGGTTCACGGTCAGCAGGCCCGCTTCCATCCGGTACACGAACTCGAAGACGCGCGAGAGGTTGGTGGTTTGGATGGAAGCCGAAAGCCCGAACGGAATATCGTTGGCGACGCGCATGGCATCCTCGAAATCGCGGGCGCGCATTACGGCCAGCACGGGTCCGAAGATTTCTTCGCGGGCGATGGTCATCTCCGGGGTCACATCGGCGAACACGGTGGGCTCGACGAAGAATCCTTTGGCGAGATCGCCGTCCGTGAGCCGGTGGCCGCCGATTTTGGGCGCGCCCGCCTCCGCGCGGCCGATTTCGATATAGCGCAGCACTGTATCCATTTGCGCTTCATCCACGCACGGGCCGATATCGATGCCTGGTTGCATGCCGTCGCCGATCTTCAGCTTGCGGGTGCGCTCGACCACCGCATCCAGGAAGCGGTCGTAGATGGCATCCTCCACGATGGCGCGGCTGGTGGCGGTGCATTTCTGGCCGGTGGAGAAGAACGCGGCATTCACGGTGTTCTCGACGGCGGCGTTGAAGTCGGCGTCGGCCAGCACGATGGTGGGATTCTTGCCGCCCATTTCCAGTTGAATGCGCAAGCGGCGTTTGGAGGCTTCGGCATGCAGCCAGTTGCCGATCTGGCAGGAGCCGGTGAAGGAGATGGCCTTGAGCGGCGGAGCTTCCACCAGCGCCTGGCCGAGTTCGCCGCCGGAGCCTGCCACGAAATTGACCACGCCCTTCGGCAGGCCGGCTTCGTGGAGGGCTTCCACCAGACGCCAGGCGCTGAGCGGCGCAGCGCTGGCGGGCTTGAGCACCACCGTATTGCCGCAGATCAGCGCCGGCGCGAGCTTCCACGCCGGGATGGCGCTGGGGAAATTCCACGGCGTGACCAGGCCCACCACGCCGATCGGCTTGCGAATGGCGAACATGTGGACGCGGTCGCGCTCGGAAGGCACCAGCAGGCCATTCAGCCGCGATCCCTCGCCGCCGAAATAACGGAGAATGTTGATCGCGCGGCGGACTTCGCCTTTGGCCTCCGGGAGGGTTTTGCCTTCCTCGCGGGTCATATCTGCCGCAACCTGGTCGAAGCGGCGATCCAGGATTTCGGCGGTTTTGTATAGGATGGCGCCGCGGGCCGGAGCATTCAGGTTCGACCAGGCGGGCAGGGCTTGGGCGGCGGCCGCGGCGGCGGCCTGGATATCGCCGGCCGTGCCTTTCACGAACAGGCCCACAACGTGGTCCGTATCGGCCGGATTGCGGTTTTCGAAGTGCGAACCGCTATCGATCCACTGGCCATCGATGTAGTTGGGAAAAACCGGCATGTCCATAAATAAAGTTAGATCGCGGGCGTTTGGAAATAGGCGTCGATCTTGCCGAGGCGCGCTAGGGAAGCTACGATGTTGTTCGGGAACACGTCGATGCCCGCATTGTAGTGCTCCACGGCTTCGTTGTACCTGCGGCGGGCCACCGCGACTTGATAGTCGGCGCCCTTCAGCGCCTCCAGCAGGTCGCTGTATTTCCCGCTGCTTTCGAGCTTGGGGTAGTTCTCCACCAGCAACATCAGGCGCGCCAGGGCCTCGTCGAGCCGCGCATTAGCCTGGATCTTGGCGTGCTGGCCTCGCGCGGCAGTCAGCGCGTTGCGCGCGTCATTGACGGCGGGGATGGCGGCCGCGCGGATGGCGCCGGCATCGGCGGGCGCTTCCGCCTGGACTGTGCCGGTCAACTCCGGGACAATACTGGCGCGATGCGCGAGAGCGGCGTCCACCTGCGCCCAATCGGCATCGATGGCTTGACGCTCCGAAACCAGGTCCTTGCGGACGGTCATGCACTTGACTCCAACGACCAGAGCCACGGCGACCAAAACCAGCACCAGGTATTTCATGGCTCAGCACACCAGATCTTCGCGGCCGATCTTGAATCCGTCCAGATTGCCGAGGATGGTGAGGGCAATCTGTTTCGGGTCGAAGAACGCCTGTGCGATACGCTGGACGTCGCCGGCGCCGACCTGCTCAATGCTCTCCACCAGCTCATCGAGGGTGAAGAAACGGCCGAAGTACATTTCCTGGCGCGCCAGGTTGGACATGCGGCTGGACGTGGATTCCAGACTGAGCATCAGCGAACCCTTGAGGTGATCCTTGGCGCGCCGCAACTCCTCGGCGCTGACGCCATCCTGCTTGAGCTCGCGGAACTCCTTGACGATGGACTCCACCACTTTGCCGGCGGATTCGATGGATGTGCCGGCGTAGATCGAGAGGCAGCCCGTATCGCGGTAGGGACTCAGCTCCGAGAAGACGGCATAGGCCAGCCCTTGCCGTTCGCGGATGTTCTGAAAGAGACGCGAACTCATGCCGCCGCCCAGCAGGGTGTTCAGCACGTAACAGGCGAAGCGCTCCTGGTGCCCCAGCGGGTACGAAGGCACGCCCAGGCACAGATGCACCTGTTCCAGCGATTTCTTATTGCGCAAGGCGATGCGGGCATGCGTGGCGGGAACCTGGTCCGCGGGCGGCGCGCCATTGGGCGCCAGCGACGCGAAATTCTGGCGCACCAGGGTGACCAGCGCGTCGTGCGTCAGGTGGCCTGCCGCGGTAATCAGCAGGTTGGAGGGCGCGTAGACGGCGCGGTAATAGTCGCCGATCGTCTGCCGGTCGAAGCGCTTCACGGTTTCGCGCGTGCCCAGGATGGGCTTGCCCAGCGGGTGGTCCTTCCAGAAGTTGGAGGAGAAGATTTCGTGGACCAGGTAGTCGGGGCTGTCCTCCTCCATTTTGATTTCTTCGAGGATGACGCCTTTTTCCTTGTCGATGTCTTCGTCGCGAAACGCGGGATTGAGCACCAGGTCGGCGAGCACATCGAAGGCCAGCGGCAGGTGCTGGTCGAGCACCTTGGTGTTGAAGCAGACCAGTTCCTTGGCGGTGAAGGCGTCCAGATTGCCGCCCACCGAATCCACCGAGCGGGCGATATCTTCGGCGGAGCGGTGGGTGGTGCCCTTGAACAGCATGTGCTCGATGAAGTGGGAGATGCCGTTCTGCTCGGAGTTTTCGCGGCGCGAGCCGGTGCCGATCCAGATGCCCACGGAGATGGAGCGCACGTGCGGCATGGCCTCGGTGATCACCCGCACGCCGTTGGGCAGTGTGGTCATTTCAATATCGCGCACAGGGGCGGCGGTGGTGGCCATGGTGGATGGGGGCTAAGTGGTCGTTGCTCCTCTATCCAGGATACAACTTGGGGGATGGGGCTGCGTGGCGGGTCAGGAACCGCTCCCTGATGCATGTCCGCGGGGCACACACGTGATACGTTGGGAGCCATGAAGCAAAGAGAGATTCTGGCTCAAATCACCGGGATCGGAATCGTGCCGGTGGTGCGCACTTCGAGCGCCGAGACCGCCATCCTGGCGATCGAAGCCATCTACCGCGGCGGCGTGCGCGCGGCCGAAATCACCATGACTGTTCCAGGCGCGGTGCGCGCGCTGGAAAAGATCGCGGACCAGTTTGGCGATAAGATCGTGCTGGGCGCGGGTACGGTGCTGGACCCGGAGACCGCCCGCATCTGCATGCTGGCGGGGGCCGAGTTCTTCGTCACGCCGAACTTGAAGCTCGCCACCATCGAAGTCGTCAAGCGCTATGGGAAGGTGGTCTGCCCGGGTGCGCTGACGCCCACCGAAGTGCTCACCGCATGGGAGTGCGGCGCAGACGTGGTCAAGATCTTTCCATGCGGCAATGTGGGCGGCCCGAAGTACATCAAGGCACTGAAAGGGCCGTTCCCGCAGATCGAGATGATTCCGACCGGCGGCGTGAACCTGGAGACCGCCGGCGAATTTCTGAAAGCCGGGGCCTGCGCGGTTGCTGTGGGCGGCGAACTGGTGGACGCCAAGCTCATCCGGGACGGGCGGTACGATTTGATCGAGGAGAAGGCGCGGCAGTATTTGGCGGTTATCGCCAAGGCGCGCGCGGAGATGCAGGCGGCCTGAGAGGCCGCCGCAGGCTGAGAGCCTGCCCCACAGCCTTATTTCAGTTCGGTCATGATTCCCGGGAGGCTCCACTGCGCTTGCATGGTGCCGGCGCCCCAACCGAACTCAGCCGCCATCACCTTGCCGACTTCCTCCTGACTCTTGCCCTCGTGGATCAGACCCGCCGCGCGATTGCGCAGTTTCTCGACGTTGTTCCGGTATTCCAGCAGCCCCGCCTTGGTGGTCACCGGACCGTGCCCCGGGATGACCGTATCGAAATCGAGCTGTAGCGCGCCGTCGAGAGTCTCGGTCCACGCCTTCAGGCTGCCGCCGCCCGCGTAGTCGATCAGCGGCGTCTTGCCGGCCATCAAGTCGCCGGTGTGGATGGTGCGCAGCGCGGGAAAGTAGACGACGGCGTCGCCGTTGGTGTGGCCGCGGCCGAAGTAGCGCGCGCGCACTTCCTTGCCGCCCAGAAACACGGAACACTCCTCGGTGAATACGACCCGCGCCGGGGTCATATTCGCTGGAGCGTTGGGCTGCTTGTGCTCCACGATGTTGGCGCGCGCATTGGCCGTCGAGATGATCTCGGCCGTGGAGATGAACCTGACGTTGCCGCCGCTGTGATCGGAATGATGGTGCGTGCTCACCACGTACTTCACCGGCTGATCGGTGACGCTCTTCACCTTCGCCATGATGTTCTCGTAGTCCTGCTCGAATTTGTCGTCCACCAGGATGACGCCTTCGCCGGTCACGTACACGGCGACGTTGCCGCCGTCGCCTTCGATTTCGTAAAGACCGTCTTTGACTTTGTTGAGGGTTAACGCCGGGGCCTTGCCCTGGTTCTGGGTGTAAGCGACCCAGCAACCGGCGAGGAGCAGTGCGCCCGCGGAGATCCGCGCGATCGGTGTTCGGCTCATGCCGCACACTATAGCAGGTGGCTGGTGGTTGGTGGCTGGTGGCTGGTGGCCGATCCTTCCGATAGAGATTGCACATGGGGTGTCCTTCCGGTAGACGATGCAGCGCCCGCCCGATTTGCCGGCGTTGATCGGATCGGCTGTGGGGCAGGCCATCGTTTTTCGTGGCCTGCCGAGTTCGAGCACGGTGCGCAGACGACAAACAACGATCGTCTGCGCCACGCCGGGCAGCTAGGAATTGCGGAACAGAGCGCGAAAACCCTCTTGCTCAAAATGCCGGTCGTTGGTGAGAACTTCGGTTAGCCGTTCCTTACGCATCGTCTGCATCGAAATGCAGTCCGCCAGACTGTAACCCTTGTCGGGGCGGGCGGCGTAGAGGTCGAGTTCGGACAGAAACGATTCATGGCTCTGTGGAATGACATGCACGGCTGGGTCGGAAAGAATTTCGCGCACGGTTTCCACGGCACGGATTCTCAGCCGGCTATCTGCAAGCGAAAAATGTCAGGACTTCGGCCAGAACCTCTTCCGTCGTGTAAACGCAATCCAGTAAAATGTGTCGGCAAAAACAGGGTTCACTGCGCTCTCTTGGGAACACCGTAGCTGTAATGATCGTGCTGGTCGGCCCCGTCGGCCGGCAACTTGGCGCGGACTTCCTCAGGCATGTCGGCCCAGATCTCGCGGATTCTAGCGGGAAGGGGCCTCCTGGCCTCTGGGGATGAAAGCGCCTGCCGGAGAAGCTGTAGGGCGCATTGCTCGGCCGACAAGCCTTCGGCGCCGGCTTTCGCGTTGAGGAGCGTAACTTCCTCTTCCGGCAAATCGATGGTCAGCGTCATAGACTTCCCCTCATTTCATCCTAGCAGAGCCGATTTCACGCGAGTTCGCGTTCGCGTTTGTCAAGCTAGGCTGGCCTGCATGCCAACCGCCGCCTACTTCGCCGGGTCCTGTTTCTTCTCGTCCTTCTTATCGTCGGGCGGACGCCGCGGCTTACGCGGGACCGGCTTGGCGCTGGCCATCTCGACGTAGGTCCGGATAATGCGTTCCTTCTGCTCCGGATCGAGAACCAAGGCGCGCCGATTGCCGCTGCCGGAAGGTTTGAAGTAGCCGTCGTTGGGGTGCGCCGCGTAAAGCATCGCCGCCATCGCCCATGACGGCGCATCATATGGCATCGGCTGGTAGGCGCGGTAGGCGTCGGCGATGGGGTGGGCGCCGGAATATGCGAAATCCTTCGCGATGCTTTCTCCTGGAAACGGCAGCGCCTCGCCGATCTCCCGCCCAACCGTAACGATCGGCGTGGGCCACCCGGCGAACACCTTCTCGGCGGCGGCGGGGTCCGCCTGCATGCCGGTTTGGGTCGCGCAAAGCAGCCTGACTTTGCGGGCGATCCAATCCTTCACGCCGTACATATCCAGCAAGCGCGCGAGATCGGTGGCCGGCCCGCTCAGCACCACGGCCGCATTCTGATCGTATTGGGCCATCAGCGCGTTGCGGATCAGCGTGGCGGGGTCGGCGGTGTCGTTGATGCTCTTGATGCCAGTTGCGCCTGCCGGCTTGCTGAACATAAGCGACTCGCCAGCCGGTTTGCCGTCGGCCAGCCCGATCGGCGCAAAGTGCATGAACATGGCCGCCTGACCGGTTGTCGCGCTCGCGTAGAAACGGTTCACCGCATCGCAGAACTGCGCGGCCCGCAGATCCCCGCTGCTGACCGCGATGGCCGCGATGCGCGCCTGGTCCTTGCCCTCGAAACCGTGCAGCATCGCCAGCGCCAGCACATCGTCGATCCTGGCCATGGCGGAATCGAACACGATGCCGACGGGCGGTTTGGCCGATCCCGGAAACTGCATGTCAGGTAAGATCCAGCGCGTCCAGGCGTCCCGTGGAATCGCCGAAATGCTCGACGTGCACGCCCATGCGGTCCATCATCGCCAGATACAAATTGCACATGGGCGTCTCTTTGCGGTAAACAATCCGCCGCCCGGATTTGAAGTGGCTGCCGCCGCGCCCGGCGATCAGGGTGGGCAGGTCTTCGTGCAGGTGACGGTTGCCGTCGGAAAGCCCTGCGCCGTACACGATCATGCAATTGTCGAGCAGCGAGCCATCGCCCTCGCCGATCGACCGCATCTTCGCGATCCAGGCGGCGAACTGCCGCACGTGATAGCTGTTGATCTGCGTCACCTTCTCGATCAGGTCCGGCTGGTTGCGGTGATGCGTCAACGGGTGGTGGCCATCGGGGATGTCGATCTCGCGGTAGGGGCGCGACGTGCCTTCGTGCGTGACCAGGAACGTAACCACGCGCGTCAGGTCCGACTGGAAGGCCACCGTCATCATGTCGGTCATCAGCTTGAAGTGCTCCGCGAAATCGGCCGGGACGCCGTACGGCTTCTCCATGTGCGGATCGATTTGCGCGTTGTCCTTCTCGGCTTTTTCGATCTGGCGCTCGATCTCGCGGATCGAAGAAAGATATTCGTCGAGCTTGCGCCGGTCGGTGGGGCCGAGGCCGGTCTCGAGTTTGCGCGTGTCGTCGCTGACGAAATCGAGGATGCTGCGGCGATACAGATTCTCGCGCGCGCGGGCCGCGGGCGTGAGCGCCGTCCCGTTGCCGAACAGCCGCTCGAAAAGCGCGCGCGGGTCGAGCACCGGCGGCAGCGGCTGCGTCTCACTCTTCCACGCCAGGTTGTTGGTGTAAGCGCACGAATAACCCGAATCGCAATCGCCTGCCTGCCGCGCATCTTCCATGCCCAACTCGAGCGAGGGGAAGCGGGTCTGCTTGCCCACCTGGTTGGCCACGATCTGGTCGAACGAGACGCCAGCCTTGATGTCGATCACGGTCTTGCGCGGCTGCACGCCGGTGAGGTACGAAGCACAGCAGCGGCCGTGATCTCCCGCGCCGTCGAGCAAAGCGCGCCCGGTGTTGTGGGTCAGATTGCCGAACAGCGTGATGTCCTGGCGGTACGGCTCGAGCGGCTTCAGAATGCGCGGCAGTTCACCGAGCGGCCCTTCGTAATCCGGATTCCAGCCGTCCATGATGATGCCGTTGGGGACGTACACGAAGGCCATGCGCACCGGCGGAGTGGAGCGCGTGGCGGCCAGCGCCGGGACCATGGCGTCCAGGAACGGAAGCGCGACGGCTGTGCCCATGCCGCGCAGGAAGGTGCGGCGGGGGAGGGATTTCTTGGTTATCATCGTTGAGCTAGCTCCTTGTTGGAGCGGGTCTGGAGGCCCGCTGCAGGCGTGGACGCCCGCCCCACATCGGCACGGCCCATTTGGAACGGGGCGCTGTGCACTATGTCGAAAATCAGCGATTGAAAATGGTAGCCGGATGCCGCCATGTCGCGGTTGATGCCGTTCACCGTGGGGCGATCGTAAGGATGCAGCCCGCGCCCCAGCGCATACGTGAGCATCTTTTCCGTCAGGCACCGCGAGAACTGCGGCAGGCCCGCCATCAGCAGGGCGCGCATCTCGTCCGGCGTCTTGAACGTCTTGCCGTTGGGCAGCGCGCCGCTCGAATCCACGGGAAACTTGCCGTCTTCGGTGCGCCATTTTCCGATGGCGTTGTAGTTCTCCAGGCCGAACCCCAGCGGGTCCATCTTGTTGTGGCACGACGCGCACATGGGGTCGGCGCGGTGCTTCTCCATCTGCTGGCGCAGCGACATCAGCGTGCCCACGGCGCTTTCATCGAGCGGCGGCACGTCGGGCGGCGGAGGCGGAATCTCGGAGCCCAGGATGTTGTTCAGCACATACTTGCCGCGCAGCACCACGGAGGTGCGCGTGGGATAACTGGAAACCGTCAACACGCTGGCCTGGCTGAGAAGGCCGCCGCGCTGGCCGGTGGTCAATTCCACGCGGCGGAAATCCGGCCCGGCGACGCCCGGGATGCCGTAGAACTTTGCCAGCCGCGCGTTCAGGAAAGTGTATTTGGCGTCGATGAAATCGGAAAGCGGCCGATCCTCGCGCAGCACATACTCGAAAAACATGCGCGTCTCGGTCTTCATCGCGTCGCGCAATTCCGGCCCCCACTCGGGAAACTTGTCGGGGTCCGGTTTCACCACGTCCAGATTGCGGATCTCCAGCCACTGGCCGGCGAAGTTGGCGGCGAACGCAGCCGCGCGCCGGTCCGCCATCATGCGCTTCACCTGCGCGTCAAGCACGGCCGGTTCGTGCAGTTTGCCCGTCTCGGCCAAGCCCAGCAGTTCGTCGTCCGGCATGGAACTCCACAGAAAATAGCTGAGCCGCGACGCCAACTCGACGTCCGAAATCCGGTGTACGTCCTGCGCGTCGGTGGGGTTCGGATCGCGCTCGATGCGGAACAGGAACTGCGGCGTCACCAGCATGGCCTGGATGGCCAGTTGGATGCCTTGCTCCGTCGTTTCACCGCGCGACCGGGCCAGCGCGACGAACTTCAGCAACGACGCCACCTCGGCGTGCGTCGCGGGCCGCCGGTAAGCGCGATGCGCCAGGGCGGAGACAATTTTCTCCACGCACGCCTGCCCGGACTTGGGATCGCAAATCAGAATCTTCTTGCGGCTGGCGCGTTCGACGTCGGTCGGGAATGGCCCCACAAACACCATCGAATCCAGAAACTTGTTCTTCTTCTTGTTGTAGGCGTCCTTCTCGGAGAGCGTCTTGACGAAATCGTCGTCGATGAAGCCGGCGCGGAAGACGTGGTCGCCGGAGGGCAAATACATGCGCACTTCGGCCTCGGAATACGGGTCGAAGTAGACCAGCTTCGACGGCTTGGTTTCGACCGGCAGCGTCTTCAACAGCACGCCGTCCATCCAGAAGCCGAGCGTCACTGGCTTGGCGTCCGCGGCGCGCTCGCCGGGCATCCCGAAGCGGACGATGTAATCGCCATCCCACTCCACGCGATGCGAGGCTTCGATGGTGCTCAGGTCCACGCGCCGGATGGTTTTGTCTTTCGTGTGGTACTGCACTTCGAGCGGCTTGCTGGGCAGCGGATCGGCGCCCATGGCGCGCGACGCGATGGTCTCGGCCGCATCCATGTAGCGTTCCATCAGCACGGGCGAAATCGTGAGGACGTCCGCGATGTTGTCGAAGCCGAAGCCCGAGTCGTCGGTGGGGAAATCTTTTTCGGCGCGGAAATCCACAGCCAGCAGATCGCGAATGGTGTTGGAATACTCGCTGCGGTTGAGGCGCCGCGCCGTGACGTGCCCGGGATCCGGTTTGGCGTTGCGGTCGGCCTTCTCGAATTCGCCTTCCACGTAGTGGACGAGGGCCTGCATCTGCGCTTCGGGCGGGCGGGGAATGCCTTTGGGCGGCATTTCGCCGGCGCGCAGCTTTTCCAGGATCGTTTCCCAACCGTCGCGATAGGTCGCGATCGAATCCGGCACCAGGAGCAGTTTGACGTTGAGGCCGCCGGACGACAGCTTGTCGTTATGGCATAGGGCGCAGGTCTTGGACAGCACCGGCTTCACGGCCGAGTCGAAATCGGCCGGCGGGGCGTCGGCGGCGCACAAAGGGCCGGCTATAGATACAGCGATTGCGATTGTCCACAGATTGATGCGCACCACATCCGGCTCCGAATGGCTTCTTGTTCCATAATACATCTCAAAATGGATACCGAGCCGCGACTGTTACCGAGCCGCGACCGTCAGGGAGCGGTGTTCTGCCTCACCACCCCACCATGTTAAAATCGGAAAAGTGGCAAAACAAAAGCAACCCAAGGAGCCCATGCCGCCCCTGAGTGTCTGGGCAGGACCGGTCGCGCTAGGCTGGCTGGTGCCTGGCGGCGGGCATTTTCTCCTCAAGCGCAATGGCCGTGCCGTGTTGTTACTGGTTTCCATCACCCTGATGTATCTATGCGGTTTGATGATGCGGGGCGCCATGTTTCAGCCGCAAAGCGGCGACCTGCTGACCATCCTGATCAATTGGGGCGGTTTCATCGGCAACCTGGCATCCGGGATTTTGTATCTGCTCACGGTTTGGCTGGGCTACAATCAGCCCGACGTGGCCGGAGCGGTGCATGACTACGGCACAAAATTCCTGGTCACCGCGGGCCTGCTCAACATCCTGGCCATGGTGGATGTTTTCGAAATCGCGGCGGGGAGGAAACGCTAATGCCCAAGATGACCCTCTCCCACTTGGAAGCGTCCCTGCTATTTGCCCTATTCACCTCCATCGTGATGGGCGTGGTCACCAAGCGCGACGACCGCGAACGCCTCCGCTACGGCCTCTACGTGTTTGGCTGTTTCGCCGCCGCGCTCGTCGGCATCGGCTGGGTGATGCACTTCGGCCACGGATAGACGCGGTCAATCGTAGAAATTGCGGTCCCAGGCGTGCCGCCGGAGCGTCGCCAACGTCTCTGGCGGCAACGGCCCCTTGCCGGGCACCGCGCAATTGGCTTCCGCATTGCGCAGGCTGCGCATCCCGGGTATCACCGTAGACACCGCCGGATGCGAAAGGCAGAAGCGCAGCGCGATTTCGGGCAGGCTCGCGGCGTCCACGCCGAGATCCCCAAGCAGGCGGTCCACGCGTTCCCTCACTTGCTTCTTGCGATCACCCTTGAAATAGCTCGCGCGGAAGTCTCCCGGCGCGAAGCGCGTGTTTTCATCGATCTTACCGGTCAAGCTGCCTTCATCCAGCGGCACGCGCGCGATCACGCCAATATCGCGCTTTATCGCCAGCGGAAACAGCTTGCGCTCCGGGCCCTGATCGAAGACGTTGTAGATCACCTGCACCGTGTCGATCAAGCCCGTCTCGACGATCTCAAGCGCCGAATCCGGCTGATGGTCGTTGATCGAAATTCCCACCGCCCGCGCCTTGCCGGAACGCTTCAGCTCTTCGAAGCCGCGCCGCCACTCGTCGCGCGCAATCCACTCCGGATTCCATACGTGCAGTTGCTGCAGATCGATGGTTTCCACTCCCAGGTTCTTGAGGCTGCGTTCGGTCGACCGCAGGATGTAATCGTACGGAAACACCTGGTCGATGCCGATGCCGGGCCGCGCCGGCCACAATTGGTTCTTGGGCGGAACCTTGGTGGCCACGTAGATTCTGCCGCCGGCCTCGCGCACCACCTGTCCCACCAGTTGTTCGCTATGCCCCGCGCCATACGCCAGCGCCGTATCGATAAAGTTCAAGCCCAGGTCGATGGCGCGCCGCAGCGCCGCGAGCGATTCGCCGTCGCTCCCACCGAGCCACTGGGTTCCCCCGATGCCCCAGGCGCCGTAGCCCATCTCGCTGATTTCGAAGTTGGTCCTGCCCAGTTTGCGATATTTCATGAAACCTCATTATAAGCAATGGAGGGCGGGCTTAGGCCCGCGCGGGGCTTCAGCCCCGCTCCTCGGCGTAGCGCTAAACTAGTCGATACAGCATATGCGGCGGGCACTCATCGCGCTGTTCGTTCTGGCTCTGGCGGCCTTCGCCGCCAACATCAAGCTTTACCTGAAAGACGGCGGCTTTCACCTGGTGCGCGAATACCGCGTGGAGACCGATCACGTCCGCTACTACAGCGTGGAGCGGAGTGAGTGGGAAGAGATGCCGCTCGACTTGGTGGACCTGAAGCGCACCGAATCCGAAGTGGCCGAGCACCAGACCCAACTCGCGGAGGAGAGCAAGGTGGTTGCCGAGGAGGAGAAAGCCGTACACGAGGCGCGGGCCGAAGTCGCCAAAATCCCGAGCGACCCCGGCGTGTATTATGTGGAAGACAATACCGTCAAGCCCATCAAAGTGGCCGAATCCAAGGTGCACAACAACAAGGGCCGTACCGTCCTCCAGGTACTGTCGCCGATCCCGGCGGTGAGCGGAAAGGCCACCCTCGAGCTGGACGGACTGCATTCGAAGAATATCCTTGGCAATCCCGAGCAGGAATTCTATATCCAGCTCTCGGCCGAGGAGCGTTTTGGAATCGTCAAGCTGACACCGGAGCACGGCATCCGCATCGTAGAGAAGATCACCATCGTTCCGATCACCAAGGAAGTCATCGAGGAACCGATCGAGGTGCAGGTCTTCCGCAAGCAGATGACGCAGGACGGCCTGTATAAGCTTTGGCCGATGAAGCCCATGGAACCCGGCGAGTACGCGGTGGTCCAGTTCACGACAGGCAAGACCAATATGCAGGTGTGGGACTTCGCCATCAAGCCGACGGGCAAGAGTTAGGTGGGACAGGCCTTCTGGCCTGTCCTCATGCCATGCCAAACGCGCCCGGCCACCGGAAGCCGAACATCTGACTGAATACACGGACCTTGCGCAAGACGCAGCCGTGCAACCGGCACGATTCTATGTGCTTTGCCGGAGCGCCCAGTCGATCCGGTAGCACAGCGCAGCCCGAACACCCGCCCCTAAAGCCCTGTTCCGCCTCACCATCCCGCATTTGACCGCGTGTGGTGCGCGGATTACACTGAAGACAAACGCGGATATAGCGAGTACCAACAGCCATGAAAACCTACCACTTTAAAGTCGTCGTGGAGCCGGACGAGGATGCCCAGGGCAACCCGGCGTGGTTTGCGCACATACCGGCGCTCGAAAGCATCGGTGCCGCAACCTCGGGACGCACGAGAGAGGAAGCGTTGCGCCGCATCAACGAAGTTGTCCGCATGATCGTCCAGGAATCCATCGAAGACGGCAAACCGCTGCCCGAAGGGCCGCAGGGTTCGGTGGAGGTCGAAGAGGTTTCCCAGCAGGAACCTCGCATCGCCGTCACCGTCTAGGCCATGGGTATCGACTACAGCCGCATCCGGTCGATCACAGCCCGAGAAATAATCGCTGCTCTCACCCGCGACGGATTCTATTTCATCCGTCAAAAAGGATCTCATCAACGCTACGGACACGCCGATGGACGGCGCGTCACGGTTGCGCCGCATGGAGGAGGGGACACCTTCACCATCAAAACCTGAAGACGATGATCGAAGTGCAAGCCCTCTGGACCGAGGGCGATCTCATCCGGTTTGGGATTGCAAAGAAATAGGCTCGACCGGCGCCGAATGCGCCCACAGCGTCCTCCGCCGACCGCTCCGGGCAGCGCCGACGCTGTTCCAGCAATAAGGTACGTTATCCAAAGCTAACCTTGACCAAACCTCATGCCGTCAATAATGTAGGAGACATGCCACTACCACTGGTTGCTCTTGCATTCGGCGCTCTCGCAGGCAGAGCCACGGCGAAGAAACCAAAGAAGAAAGCCGTCTCTGGCTACAGAACCAAAAAAGGAACGAAAGTCAAGGCATATCTCAAGAACGACGATTGACATTTTCGCCTGAAGAAATATGCCACCGCCAATCCACATCACAGGTGCGCCTTTCGTTGACTGGATCATTTTCATTGTCGGGGCGGTCGTTTGTCTTTACTGGCTTAGAGCACTTCGCCTTGCTCGCGAAGGCGCACGGCTCTTTCTGCGAAGTCTTCTAAAGGCTGTTGTCGTCTTCTGTATTTCAATGGTGATCCTGGCCGCTTTGCGCTTCCACTCGCATTTGCTGCCACCCCAGGAACAGATCTTTTCCGCAATCGTGGCATTCATGTTCTTTGGCAGATGGCGATGGCAATACAAACACAAACGATCACGGCACATTCCAAAAGCGGTACGACTGGCGGTCATCGAGCGGGATCTGAGAGGCGAAAGGCTCGATCCTCAAAGGCATCACATTGACCATGTATGGCCGTATGCAAAGGGCGGGAGCCATACCCCCGACAATCTGCGGGTAATCGAGAAACGAAGGAACTTGCAAAAAGGTGCAAGACGGCCCCGTATGAAAGAAATGTGGTAAAGGTCGGTACCTGACGAAAGTGGACCCCAATGTCAAG